>JAZKDY010000119.1:0-29028 GCA_040387325.1 Pseudomonadota bacterium
TGAAAACTTCCTACCATGATGGTGTCTCCTGACTGGGGCGCGGCCTCTGGGGCGCGCGCCCGGTTTGAACTATTTACAACTTGGGGGCCTGGAATAGCCGCTCATCACTCCACGGCGGGAGCGTTTGGGGATTTGCAGGCAGAAATTGGCGGGTAACAGCGTGAAATGGGACATAGGTTTCTCCTTCGGGTGGCAAAAAAAAGCCCGGACTGCTTTCGCGCCCGGGCTGCTGTGGAGAGAACGCGTCACGCGTTGAGAGGTGACGCTCAGCCCACAGACGCCCCAGGCAGGGCGCGACGGTTATTCCCACTCAGCAAAACACGGTCCAACGGCTTGACAGACAGCTGCGCCATGCGCAGGCTGAGACAAACAATTTCCAACGAGAACAGGACCATGGATAACGGGTGAGGGGTTAATCGGACTTGCGGTGCCGGTTGCCTAAGGCTTGGGAGGCGACTGCAAACTTGCTCAAATGATAAACGAAATGTTATCTTAAGCAAATTGAATTTATTCAGAAGATAAAGAAACTACTTTTTTTGTCGCAGAGGCGCAACACCCACCTGGGAGCGCAGCCACAGGGCGTGGGCGTCAGTGGTGGTGGGTGACGAGGGCGGTGCCACTTTTGCCGGTGTTGCAGGTTTGCCGCTGGGCGCGGTAACCGGCTTAGGTTCGCTGGCGGCGGAGGTCAGCACCTCACCCAGCAAGTCAAGCAAGCGGGTACGCGCCCGCTGGGGGTGGCGCCGGTAATAGGTCAGCACCAGCCCAACGATGAAGCGTTCATCATCGTCCCGGGGCGCATGGCTGTCGCTGCCAGATTCGACCACCGCGCTGGGCTTGGCAGCGGTGGCGCTGCCCGTGTGTACCTGGTCCATCCAGCCATGGGGTTTGTGGCACAGCTGCTCAAACTGGCGTGCAAGGCGCTCGCCGATCTGGCGTGACCGGCCCTTGATCTGGCTCCAGTAGCTGGGTTGTATTTGCACCCTTTCGGCGAAACGGCCTTCCAGTCCTCTGAGGGTAGCGGCGTCGGGGTGTTTGATGGTGTTGCGCACAAACTCATCGAACAGCGCCAGGGCGTTGTCAAAGCGGATTTGTGCCAGATCGAGAGGGCTGGACATGGCCCAATGATAAACCTGCCTTGCGCAAGCCCCCTGTATGGGGCCGCACGGACGGTACTGCCTGCCCAACGCATGCCCTGCCGGTTTGTCACCAACCCGTGCAGCCTGTCTGCCCGATTGGCAGTGCATCGCCTGGCACTGGCGCCGGGCTGTTGGCCCTAGGTACAGTCGAGCCATTCACAGTATTCCAGCGAGCGTACCCGCCATGAACCCATCGAC
Source organism: Pseudomonadota bacterium (assembly GCA_040387325.1). Lineage (GTDB taxonomy): Bacteria > Pseudomonadota > Gammaproteobacteria > Burkholderiales > Burkholderiaceae_C > Allorhodoferax. Next base: position 1,335 of record JAZKDY010000119.1, read on the forward strand.
CTCCCCCAACACTCCGCCCAGCCAGTGGTCCCGCTTTGCCGCAGCCTGTGTGGCCGCCTACCACCGTTATGGCAACTGGCTGGTCAGCATCAGCTGGTGGCGATTTTTTGGCCTGTCCTTTGTGCTCGTCATCGCCATGGCCATCATCCATGACCTGCCGCCACTGAGCTGGACCTATACCGAGGTGATCAAGCCCCACGATCCCGCCCATTCGAAGTCTTCGTCGCGTGCACCATCCGAATCATCCAAGAGCAAGCCCTACACAGCAGGTAAAGATGGTGTGGACATTTCCATCGACGATCGGGGTGTGCGCATCAAAGCCCGCCCTGCAGCGCCGGCAGCACCCGCCATTCCAGCAGTACCGGCCAAACCTGCGCAGTCGGCGTCCGGCGTGGTCGTGCCCGAATTGCCACCCATTCCGGAAGTCAATATCAAGCTGCCACCCGGCGCCAACAGCGAAATCGTGCGCGAAGCGGTGGAAGACGCCAAACGCGAGATCGAGTCCGCCATTGCAGACGCGCAACGCGAGGCCCAGGAAGCCATAGAGGAAGCAGCCGAGGCGACCCGTCCCCGCATCCGCCACCGCTCCTATGGAGAGGCCCTGATGCCTTTGACGATGTGGTTCATCCTGCTGTCCGGCGTGCTCAAGATCACCTACAAGGGCACGGTCCAGGCCGAGGCCAAGGCGGCGCAGGCCACCGAGGTTGCCGAGTCCGAATCCCTGAAGCGCCAGGTGGTGGAGGCACGCATGGCCGCCATGCAGGCCCAGGTGGAGCCGCACTTTTTGTTCAACACACTGGCCAGCATCGACCATTTGATCGAGACCGACCCGCCGCGGGCCAGCATCATGCAGAAGAACCTGATTGCGCTGCTGCGGGCCAGCATGCCCAGCATGCGGGAGGCTAATGCGCAAGGCAGCACACGGGACTTGGGCAAGGAACTGGCGGTGATACGCCCCTTCCTGGAGATCCTGAAAGTGCGCATGGAGGAGCGCCTGCAGACCGAGGTGCGCGTCAGCGACGGCCTGCTGTCGGCCGAGTTCCCGCCCATGATGCTGCAAAGCCTGGTCGAAAACGCGATCAAGCACGGTCTGGAGCCCAAGGCCGAGGGTGGACAATTGACGGTGACGGCGGAAATCGTGCACGGCAAGCTGGCCGTCACGGTTGCCGACACCGGGCTGGGCTTCGGCAAAGCCGCCACTGCGGGCACCGGCATAGGCTTGAGTAATATCCGGGAGCGCCTGGCACTGTTGTACGGTGGCAAGGCCAGCCTGAATATCACCGAGACAGCGGGAGGCGGAACGTCGGTCACCATCACGGTGCCGTATGTGGCCCGCACCTCGACAGAACATGCCGAGCCGTCGGGACAGGCCTGAAACGATTTTTTTGAATGATTGATGGAGTTTGCACCCATGACACGTGCCCTGATTGCCGATGACGAACGCCTGATGCGCGAGCAGCTCCGCGCCCGCCTGCTGGAGGTGTGGCCGGATCTTGAAATCGTGGCCGAGGCCAAGAACGGCCAGGAAGCCGTAGCGCTGACCGAGCAGCACCACCCCGACATCGTGTTCCTGGACATCCGCATGCCGGTGTTGACCGGCGTCGATGCGGCCCGGCAAATCGCCCAGTTACCCACCTTTGACGAGGCCGACGGCTGGCCCGGTTGCGAGATCGTTTTCATCACCGCCTACGACCAATACGCCGTGCAGGCCTTTGAACAGGGCGTGGTCGACTACGTGCTCAAACCCGCGGAACGTGAGCGCCTGCTGGTGACCGTGGCACGTATTCGCCAGCGCATGGCCGACCGGGCTGCGCAGGCGCCTGCGGGCGAGGCCGATGACGACCTGCCCACGCCCTTGCCCGCCCACACACCCGATATGCAGCAACTGCTGCAGAAGCTGGCGGGGCAACTCAACCCGCAGGGCCCGGCCAAACTGCAGTGGATACAGGCCACCGTGCGCCAGGCCATCCAGATGATCCCGGTGGAGGATGTGCTGTTCTTCGTGTCTGACGAGAAGTACACCCGCGTGCAGACCGCGACGGTGGAGGCCTTGATCCGCAAGCCCATCAAGGAGCTGGTTGAAGAGCTGGACATGCAGTTGTTCTGGCAGATCCACCGTTCCACGCTGGTCAACATCAAGGCGGTGGCTGGTGTCACCCGCGACGAACGCGGCCGCCAGCTGGTGAGTGTGCGCGGCAGCAACGAAAAACTGGAAGTTAGCCGCAGCTATACCGGTTTGTTCAAGGCCATGTAGCAACCCCAACCGATGTTCATGGTTCGCCTGTTCCGTCTGCTGGGTCGTTTGCCGCTGCCGTTGATGCAGCACGTGGGTGCCCTGCTGGGCTGGTTGACCTGGTTGTTGTCTGGCGCCTACCGGCGCCGGTTCGAGGCACACGCCTCGGAAGCCGGCTTTACGCCCACCCAATACCGCCCCGCCGTGGCCGCCATCGGCACCATGGTGGCCGAGCTACCCTGGTTGTGGCTGCGGCCCGAGGGGCAGGGTGTGCTGCACCTGGTCCGGTGGGATGGTGCCGAACATTTCGAGTCTGCACTGGACGCAGGCAAGGGTGTCATCCTGGCTCTGCCGCACATGGGCTGCTGGGAAATGATTGGCCAGTCGCTGGCCGAGCGGTATGGTCCCACGCGCGGCCCGCTGGTAGCCCTGTACCGTCCGGCCCGCAAGGCTTGGCTGGCACCGCTGGTTGCCAGCTCGCGCAACCGCCCGGGCCTGCAGGCCGTACCCACCAGCGTGGCCGGTGTGCGCAGCCTGATACGGGTGTTGCGCGGTGGTGGTTACACCGCCATCTTGCCGGACCAGGTCCCACCCGAGGGCCAGGGTGCCTGGGCACCGTTCTTTGGCCGCCCGGCCTACACCATGACGTTGTTGCCGCGGCTGGCCCAGCAAACCGGCGCCCGTGTGTTGCTGTGCTGGTGTGAACGCCTGCCCGGCAGCGTGGGGTATGTGATGCACTTCGAGCCGCTGGACGCACCGGAGTTGCACGACGCCAGCGCCACCCCTGAGGCGGCCACCACAGCGGTCAACGCCGGCATGGAGCGCCTCGTCCGCCGCGCCCCGGGGCAGTACCTGTGGTCCTACGCCCGCTACAAGCAGCCCGCAGGCGAGGCTTGAGAGGGGTTTCGATCTACTACGCTATTAAATATATAGCGCAGTATATAGGCTGCACGGGGGCTAGTGGCTGATTTTACCTAAGCCGCCCTGGCTACATTGCCTTCCAGACCCTTGGGAATGGCGCCCAGCAACTGGCGCGTGTAGGCGTGTTGGGGGCGGTTGTAAATGTCGTCCGAACTGCCACGCTCCACGATTTCCCCCTGGTTCATCACCAGGATATCGTCCGCCATGTACTTGACCACGGCCAGGTCGTGGCTGATGAAGACATAGGTCAGTCCAAACTCTTCCTGCAGGTCCAGCAGCAGGTTGAGCACCGTGGCTTGCACACTCACGTCCAGCGCGCTGACGCTTTCATCGCAGACGATGATCTCGGGTTTCATGGTCAGACAGCGGGCAATTGCAATACGCTGGCGCTGGCCGCCGGAGAACTCGTGCGGGTATTTACCAAAGGCCTCGGGCGGCAGGCCCACCTTTTCGATCAAGGCCACGGCGTGGTGTGCGCGCTCGGTATCGTCCTTGCCGATGCTGTGGATGCGCATGGGCTCGGTCAGGATCTGGCCAATGGTGAAGCGCGGGTTCAGGCTGGCGTAGGGGTTCTGGAAGATGATCTGGATGCGGCTGCGGTAGGCCTGCATCTGCGCCGCGCTTAACGTGGCGAGGTCGGTGCCTTCGAACATGATGCTGCCGGCCGTCGCCTGCGTCAGGCGCGTGAGCATCATGCCCACCGTGGTCTTGCCCGAGCCGGATTCGCCCACCACGCCCAGCGTGCGCCCCTTGTGCAGCGAAAAGTCCGCTCCCTTGACGGCGCTGAATACGCTGCGCTTGAACAAACCGGTCTTCAGCGGGTAGTCCTTGCGCAGGCCCTTGACCTCGATCAGCGCGGGCCCGTCTATAGGTTTGCTGACGCGCTCCTCTGTGATCGGCGGGCGGTTGTTCATGAAGTCGTCAATCACCGTCAGTCGGCGCGGGCGGGTATCCAGCTTCGGGCGGCAGGCCAACAAGGCCTGGGTGTACGCATCCTGCGGCGCCGTGAAGATGGCGTTGGCATCTCCGGCTTCACGCACCACGCCGTGGCGCATCACCACCACGCGGTCCGATATTTCACCCACCAGACCCAGGTCGTGGCTGATGAAGAGCATGCTCATCTTGTGGCGCTGCTGCAGCTTGGCCAGCAGCTCCACAATCTGGCGCTGCACGGTCACGTCCAGCGCGGTGGTGGGTTCGTCAGCGATCAGCAGCTTGGGTTCGCAGGCAATGGCAATCGCAATCATCACCCGTTGCTGTTGGCCGCCGGAGAGCTGATGCGGGTAGGCGTTGAGCCGCTCCTTCGGGTTGGGAATGCCGACCTCGGTCATCAACTCCAGCGCGCGGTCCAGCGACTGCTTGCGGTTCAGCCCCAGGTGGATGCGCAACACTTCGGCAATCTGGTCACCTACAGTGAAGACCGGGTTCAGCGAGCTCATCGGTTCCTGGAAGACGACCGAAATGTCCTTGCCGCGCAGGTCCCGCAGGTCTTCAATCGGCGCCTGCAGCAGGTCTTTTCCGTTGTACAGAATCTTGCTGCTGGGGTCGACAATGGCGTTCTCGGGCAGCAGGCGCACGATGCTCATCGCGCTCACACTTTTGCCGCTGCCCGACTCACCCACCAGGGCCACAGTGCTGTTGGTGGGGATGTCGAAGCTCACGCCCTTGACGGCCTGGCCGATCGCGGTTTTGCTCAGTCGGAAGGAGACCTTCAGGTCTTGTACGCTAATCAATGTAGTCATTATTTTTCTCCCCGCATCAACGCAATTTGGGGTCAAGGGCATCGCGCAGCGCATCGGTCAGCAGCGCAAAGGCGGTGACGAAGGTCGCCATGAACAGGGTGGCGGTGGCCAGCTGCCACCATTTGCCCTGCACCAGTTCGGTTTGGGCTTCGGACAGCATGGTGCCCCAACTGACCATATCCAACGGCACACCCAGACCCAGGTAGGACAAGATGACCTCGGCCTTGATAAAGCTCACCACATGCAGGCTCAATTGCACCAGTACCACGTGGCTGATATTGGGTAGGATGTGGGTGAACATGCGGGATGCGTGGGACGCGCCAATCGCCTCGGCGGCCTGCACGTATTCACGCGAGCGGTGCTTCATGTATTCGGCACGCACCAGGCGGTAAATGCCGGTCCAGCCGACCAGGCTCAGGATGATGACGACGGTCCACACACCACTACCCAATGTCCCGGCGAAGGGCCCGGACTTGAGCACCGCCGCCAGCGCGAACACCAGCAGGATGTAGGGAATGGCGGTGAACACGTTGTACACCCACTCCAGAAAATCACCCACGCGTCCGCCGAAGTAGCCGCCAATGGCGCCCAGCACGGTACCAATCAGCGTGGCAAACAGGGCTGCAGTCAGACCCACGGTGATGGACACTTGTGCACCCTTGATCACCTTGGCAAACACGTCACGGCCCTGCTGGTCCGCGCCGAAGGGCAATGTGTCGGCCTTCACCGTCACCGCAGTCTTGAACTGCGCTGCGCGCTCGTCCCACTCCTTGTAGCGCGATGCCAGCGGGTCCACATCGCTGATATCGACATTGGGACCTACCACGGTCTCCACAATCGCGGTTTGTGTGCCGTCGGCAATCTTGCCGACCATGGTCGGGGCGGCAAACGGTATGCCCACTTCCTTCTGCCAGTCCTGGGCCACCAGACCCAACTGGGCAGCCAGCACCAGGGCGATAAAAAGCATCGTCACCCAGAGTGACACCATGCCGACCCGGTCCGTCTTCAGGCGCAGCCAGGCCTGTTTCCACACGCCAGGGGAATGGGGCAGCGTTTGAACAATATCGGTACTCATTTCAACGTCACCCTTGGATCAACAAACTTGTACAACACATCGGTGATCAGGTTGATCACCATCGTCAGCGCAGCCAGGTACACCGTGGCCGCCTGGATAACGGGGTAGTCACTGCGGTTCACCGCCACCAGGATTTCGCGCCCCAAACCGGGAATGGAGAAAAACACCTCGATCAGGAAGGAGCCGATGAACACACCAGGCAAGCTGGTCGCCACATTGGTCAAGATTGGAATCATCGCGTTGCGCAGCACGTGTTTGAACAGGATGGTGTTCTCCGACACCCCCTTGGCGCGTGCGGTGCGTACATAGTCCTGGCCGATTTCATCCAGAAAGAAACTGCGGTACAGGCGCGTTTGCGGCGCCAGGCTAACCAACACCGCCAGAAACACCGGCAGCGGCGCATAGATTGCCAGGTTCTTCCACAGGCTGTTGCTCCAGCCCTGCACCGGGAACCAGCCCAGCAAAAAGCCAAATACATATTGGCCGACAACGATGTAGACCAGAAAACTGACGGACAACGCCACGGTGGTCAGCACCATGATGGCCCGGTCCGTCAGGCTGCCGCGCACATAGGCCACGGCCAGACCGGCCACGATGGCCAGAGCCACTTCCAGCAGCAGGATGGGCACCATGATGGTCAGTGTGGCGGGCAGGCGGGTCGCGAAGATGTTGGCAATGGATTCATTCGTCGTCCAGCTGGTACCCCAGTTGAAGGTAAAGACCTGCTGCACAAAAACCCAGAGCTGCTCCGGCACGGATTTGTCCAGACCCAACTGGGCGCGCAGGGACGCCAGACGCTCGGGCGAGGCTTTCATGCCGGCCATGACTTCGACCGGGTCGCCACCAAAAAACTTGAACAAGAAGAAGATCAGCAGAATCACCCCCAACAGGGTGGGGACCATCTGCCAGATGCGTCGCAGGATGTAGGAAAGCATATTTTTGTGGGACTAAGGTTAAATGCTGATGCAAACAGGCAAGGCGCGGATTATGCTTGTCTGTTTTGCTTTAGGCATTGGTGTTTGTATGAGGGTGACTATGGGTTTAGGAAAAATTGGGGTGGCCTTGGCAGTGTTGTGCTGGGGTTTTAGTGCCCATGGGGAGACGGCAAGCAAGACCCAGGCCGAGAAGGTTTTGCGGTATGCGTTTGAAATTGCCGAGACAGGGTTTGACCCCGCGCAGATTTCTGACTATTACTCCCGCACGGCCACAGAGAACATGTTTGACGCGTTGTACCGTTATGACTACCTCGCAAGGCCGGCCAAGGTGGTCCCCAATGTGGCAGATGGCATGCCGGTCATCGCCGATGACTTCAAGACCTTTACCGTCAAGGTCAAGCCCGGCATCTACTTCTCGGACGACCCCGCGTTCGGTGGCAAGAAGCGAGAACTGACTGCACAGGATTTTGTATATACATTTAAGCGGATCTTTGACCCCAAGACCAAGAGCCAGACTTTTTCCGACCTGCAGGAGATCGGGATGCTGGGCCTGGACGCCCTGCGCAAAGATGCCGAGAAGCCCGGTGCCCGCTTCAACTACGACACCGAAGTGGAAGGCCTGCGTGCACTGGACCGTTACACCATCCAGTTCAAGATGAAGGAAAGCCAGCCGCGCTTCATCTACCGCCTGACGGAGGCCAGTATCTGGGGCGCCATGGCGCGCGAGGTGGTCGAGAAATACGGTGACAAGATCATGGAACACCCGGTGGGTACGGGCCCGTTCAAGCTGGACCAGTGGACACGGTCCTCCAAGATCACCTTTGTGAAGAACCCCAATTTCCGCGAGGAGTACTACGAGGCCGAGCCCCCTGCCAACGACGCGTTGTCGCAGGACATCTACCGCCAGATGAAGGGCAAGCGCATTCCCATCGTGGACAAGGTGGAGATTTCCATCATTGACGAAGTGCAACCGCGCTGGTTGTCGTTCCTGGGCAATGAGCATGATTTTCTGATGTACCTGCCGGAGGCATTTGCCAACCAGGTCATCCCCAACAACAAGCTGGCGCCCAACCTGGTCAAAAAAGGCGTGCGCATGGAGCGGTATGCGGCACCCGAGTTGACGTTTTCCTTCTTCAACATGGACAACCCCACAGTGGGCGGCAACTCCACAGACAAGGTGGCCCTGCGCCGTGCCATCGGCCTGGCCTACAACAACGAAGAAGAAATCCGCTTGCCCCGGCGCAACCAGGCGATTTCCGCCCAAGGCCTGATCCCGCCCAACACCTGGGGTTATGACCCCAAGTTCAAGTCCGAGATGAGCGACTACAGCCCAGCCCGCGCCAAGGCACTGTTGGACATGTTTGGTTATGTGGACAAGGACGGCGATGGCTGGCGCGACATGCCGGACGGCAAGCCGCTGCTGCTGGAGTATTCGACGCAGCCGTCAGCGAGGGACCGCGAACTGAATGAAGTATGGAAAAAGAGCATGAACGCGGTGAACATACAGATCGTGTTCAAAACGGCCAAGTGGCCAGAAAACCTGAAATCTGCGCGTGCAGGCAAGGTCATGATGTGGGGCCTGGGCAACTCGGCAGCTTCACCCGATGGCGGCAGTTTCCTGGACTTTGGCTACGGACCACAAAAATACGAAGGCAATCTGGCAGGTTTCCAGAACGACGATTTCGACAAGCTGTACCGCCAGCAAGTTGTCATGTCTGACGGGCCCGAGCGCATTGCCATCATGCAGAAAATGGTCAAGATCCTGGTGGCCCACATGCCGTACAAGTTCAATACCCACCGCATCCGCACCGACATGATTCAGCCCTGGCTGCTGGGTTACCGCCGCCACCCCACATCACGCGCTTTCTGGCGTTACGTGGACATCGACACCAGCAAGCAGCCCCTGCAATAGGGGGTTTCGATGGGACCTGGCTCCGACCGGAAACAGGCCCTGCCCTACAATGCTGCACCTTTCTCGCCCTGCTTATCTGCAACCCGGGAGGGCAGTCCGTGGTTTGCACAACGAACCCCCATCTGCCTTCAAATGAATTGGAACACCATGCAATTGCGCACTGAACTGACTGCCGCTGCGGCCCTGATTTTGGCGTTGGCCGGCCCCAGCCTGGCCGCCATCATCCCGCCAGGCACCCAACTCCACGCCAGCCAAACCTTTGTTCGCAGCAATGGTTCAGAGCCCGAGAGCATGGACCCCGCGGTGGCAGAAACCGTGCCCGCCAACCAGATTCTGCGCGACCTGTTCGAAGGCCTGACCGCCACCGACACCACGGGCAAAACGGTGCCCGGCGTCGCCGAAAGCTGGAAACAAACAAACCCCACCACCTGGGTTTTCAAGCTGCGCCCCAATGCCAAATTCTCCAATGGTGTGCCCATCGTTGCAGAAGATTTTGTGTATGGCATCCGCCGCTTCGTCGACCCCAAGACTGCCTCGCCCTATGCGGCCACCTTTGGCGTGTTTCTGCTGAACGGGCTGGAAGTGGCCCAGGGCAAGAAGCCGCCTGCTGAGGTCGGCGTCAAGGCGCTGGACAAACACACGCTGGAGATCAAGACCCTGGATCCCACGCCGTTTTTGCCCGAGCTGCTGACCAACACCCAACTGGCACCGATCCACAAGGCCACCGTTGAAAAATGGGGCAAAGACTGGGTCAAGCCCGGCAATATGGTGGGCAACGGCGCCTTTGTGCTCAAGGAGTGGCAGGTCAACAACCGTATCGTGGTGGAGAAAAACCCCCAGTACTGGGATGCCGCCAATGTGCAACTCACCAAGGTGACGTATCTGCCCATCGAAGACCAGTTCGCCGACATCAAGCTGTGGGAATCGGGTGAGACCGAATATGTGTACCAAATGCCCCCCGGCGTGTTTGACAAGTACAAGGCCCAGTACCCGAAGGAACTGAAAAACCAGGCCATCATCGGTGTGCGTTACTACGATTACCAGACCAAGGACCCTGTGTTCAAGGATGTGCGGGTGCGCAAGGCGCTGTCCATGGTCATTGACCGCGAGATCTTGTCCAAACGTGTCACCGCAGATGGCCAACCACCTGCCTACAGCCTGATCGTGGCGGGCGTCTCGGGCGCTGACCCCACACCGTACGAATGGGCTACCTGGCCCATGGACAAAAAAGTGGCCGAGGCCAAGAAGCTGCTGGAACAGGCCGGTGTGAAACCCGGCACCAAGTACAGCTTTTCGTACAACACCAGTGAGTACCACAAGAAGATGGCCGTGTTTGTGGCCTCGGAGTGGAAAACCAAGCTCGGCATCATCATGGAAACCGAGACCATGGAATTCAAGGTGCTGGCAAAGAAGCGCCACGATGGCGCCTTCCAGCTGGCACGCAATGGCTGGCTGGCCGACTACAACGACGCGACGACCTTCCTGGCCCTGGTGCGTTGTGATTCGGACCAGAACACCAATTTCCATTGCAACCGCGAAGCCGAAGCCCTGATCCAAAAGGGCAACCAGCAGACCGACGCCGCCAAACGCAAGGCGCTGCTGACACAAGCTTCCAAGATGATCCTGGATGATTACCCCATCATCCCGCTGGTGCAGTATTCACTGCCCCGTCTGATCAAGTCTTATGTCGGTGGCTATTCCGAGCTGAACCCGCAAGACCACTACCGCAGCAAAGACTTCTACATCATCAAGCACTGAGAGGCTTAGGCGATGTGGTCGTACACCCTGCGCCGCGTACTCGCGGCCATTCCTACCGTGTTTGTGGTCATCACGGTGTGTTACCTGTTGCTGCATGCCACACCGGGCGGACCATTTGATGGTGACCGCAAAGTGTCGGCTGCCGTGCTGGCCAATTTGCAGGCCAAGTACCACCTGGACCTGCCGTTGTGGCAGCAGTACCTGCTGTACCTGAAGAGTCTGTTGCAGGGTGACCTGGGCGCGTCCTTCCGTTATGCGGACTGGTCGGTTAACGATCTGGTGTCTGCTGCCCTGCCGGTGTCGCTGGCGATTGGTGGCATTGCCATGCTGGTGGCCGTGGTGGTGGGCGTCAGCCTGGGCATATTTGCCGCGCTGCGCCAGAACAGCATGGTGGACCACTTTGTGATGCTGCTGGGCAATATGGGCAGTGCGGTCCCGAGCTTTGTGCTGGGGCCTGTCCTGATCATCATCTTCGCCATTGGCCTGAAGTGGTTGCCCGCTGGGGGCTGGAATGATTTTGAGCTGCGCTTCATGGTGCTGCCGATTGCGCTGCTGACCATCATCAACGTGGCCACCATAGGTCGCGTCATGCGGGGCAGCCTGATCGAGATCATGCACAGCAACTTCATCCGCACCGCGCGCGCCAAAGGTTTGCCGACCCGTGTGGTGGTGTTGCGCCATGCGCTAAAGCCAGCCCTGCTGCCGGTGGTCTCGGTGCTGGGCCCGCTGGCCATCTCGTCGATTACGTCCGCCCTGGTGACCGAGACCGTGTTCTCTTTGCCCGGCCTTGGCAAACTCATCGTGAACGGAGCGGGCAACCGCGACTACACCCTGGTGCTGGGCCTGGTGGTGTTGATCACCGTGCTCACCGTGACGCTGAATCTGCTGGTGGACCTGGCCTATGCCTGGCTCGACCCCAAGATTCGTTACTGATTCTCCTATGTTGACTCCCCAAGAAACCTCTGGCCTGGTGGCCAAAGTGGCCGACGCCGCCGCACTGCAAGGCGCAGCGCTGGCCGGTGGCCGCAGCCTGTGGTCGGATGCGCGCCGGCGCTTCTTGCGCAACCGCGCCGCTGTTGCCAGTCTGGTCGTTTTGTCTGTGATTTGCCTGGCCTGTGTGATCGGCCCCTGGGTTTTGCCACATGCCTTTGACAGTGCCGACTGGGACGCTATGAGTATTGCGCCCAGTTTCGTCAACTCCCACTTCTGGGGGACGGACGATGCCGGCCGTGACCTGCTGGTACGCTGCCTGGTTGGTGGCCGTGTCTCGCTGACGGTCGGGCTGCTGGCCACCATTTCGTCGGTGACGCTGGGCATTGTGTGGGGTGCGACCGCAGGTTTTGTGGGTGGCAAGGTCGATGCGTTCATGATGCGTATCGTCGACATGATGTACGCCATCCCTTACCTGCTGATTGCCATCCTGCTGGTGACCATTCTGGGTCGCGAGTTTTACCTGGTGGTGCTCACCATTACCGTCTTCTCCTGGATGGACATGGCGCGTGTGGTGCGCGGGCAAACACTCTCTTTGCGGTCCAGAGAATATGTCGAAGCGGCACGCTCCATTGGTGTGTCCACACCGCGCATCATCTTTAGCCATATCGTCCCCAACCTGCTGGGCGTGGTGGTGATCTACACCACGGTGACCGTGCCGGGTGTCATCCTGACCGAGTCCGTGTTGTCCTTTTTGGGCCTGGGCATCCAGGAGCCCATGACCAGCTGGGGTGTCCTGATCCAGGATGGCGCCAAGACCATGGAAGCAACGCCGTGGATCCTGCTGTTTCCGGCAGCGTTGTTGTCCATCACCCTGTACTGCTTCAACTTCATTGGCGACGGCTTGCGTGACGCGCTGGACCCCAAGGAACGGTAACCCACCATGCATTTATTGGAAGTCAAACAGCTGGGCGTGCAGTTTCAAACGCCCGATGGTGTGGTCAGCGCCGTCAACGGGATCAACTTCACGCTGAACCGCGGCGAAACGCTGGGCATTGTTGGCGAAAGCGGCTCGGGCAAAAGCCAGTCCATGCTGGCCATGATGGGCCTGCTCGCCATCAACGGCCAAGCCACCGGCCAGGTGTTGTACCAGGGCCAGGACCTGATCAGCATGCCAACCAAGGACTTGAACCGTATCCGTGGCAACCGCGTGGCGATGATTTTCCAGGACCCCATGACTTCGCTCAACCCGTACCTGACGATTGAGCGGCAGATGACCGAGGTGCTGGAGTTTCACAAGGGCATGAGCCGCAAGGACGCCCGTTCCAAGGCCGTGCAAGCGCTGGACGCCGTCAAGATGCCAGAGGCCAAGCGCCGCATCACCATGTACCCGCATGAGTTTTCGGGCGGCATGCGCCAGCGCGTGATGATTGCGATGTCGCTGCTGTGTGAGCCCGACGTGCTGATCGCCGATGAGCCCACCACCGCGCTGGACGTGACGGTGCAGGCCCAGATTCTGATACTGATGCGTGAACTGCAGCGCGACTTTGGCACCGCCATTGTGATGATCACGCACGACCTCGGTGTTGTGGCCGGTCTGTGTGACGAAGTCATGGTGCTCTACGGTGGCCAGGTCATGGAGCAGGCGAGTGCAGAAGCAATTTTCTACAAGCCATCCCATCCCTACACCGCCGGGTTGCTGGCCGCCGTGCCCCGCCTGGAAGGTGGAGACGCACCCATGATCGCCATTCCCGGTGCGCCACCCAATATGGCCAAGCTGCCTGTCGGTTGCCCGTTCACCGAGCGCTGTGTGATGGCGCTGCCGCAATGCGGCACGGTACGCCCCGCACTGGCCGCAGCCGCACACGATGCCGATGTGCTGCGTGCCTGCCACCTCACTATTGAAGACGTGACGGCAAACCTGCAACGCCTGAAAGCGGAACACGGGGTGGCCGCATGAGCACCGCACAAGTTTCGACGCCGCCATTGCTGTCGGTCAAGGACCTCAGGGTTCACTTCCAGATTCGTAGCACCAGCGCCTGGCCATGGGCGCCCACCCGTGTGCTGAAGGCGGTCGACGGCGTGTCATTTGAGTTACGCGCCGGCGAAACGCTGGGCATTGTGGGTGAGTCGGGCTGTGGCAAATCCACGCTGGCCCGCGCACTGCTCAACCTGGTGCCCATCACCGATGGCAGTGTGGTGTGGCACGGCGACGAAATGCGAGGCGCCAGCGCCCAAGCATGGCAAGCCAAACGCAAGGCCGTGCAGATGATCTTCCAGGATCCATTGGCGTCGCTGGACCCCCGCATGACAGTTGCACAAATCATTGGTGAACCCCTGCGCACCCATTGCCCCGAATTGAGCACGGCGCAACACAACGAACAGGTGCTGGCCATGATGCTGCGCGTCGGCTTGACCGCGCAGCAGATCAACCGCTACCCGCACGAGTTCTCTGGCGGGCAATGCCAACGCATTGGCATTGCCCGCGCACTGATCCTGAAACCGCAAGTGGTGATCTGTGACGAGCCTGTGTCTGCACTGGACGTGTCGATCCAGGCCCAGATCATCAATTTGCTGAAAGAACTGCAGGCCGAAATGGGGCTGGCTCTGGTGTTTATTGCGCACGACCTGGCCGTGGTCAAACACATCAGCCAGCGTGTCATGGTGATGTACCTCGGCCGCGCGATGGAAGTGGCGCACAAACATGCGCTGTACGACACGCCGCACCACCCCTATACACAGGCCCTGCTGGCGGCGATTCCTGTTCCCGATCCGCGCATAGAGCGTGGCAAGACCTTGCAACTGCTGCAGGGCGATTTGCCGTCGCCCATCAACCAGCCGTCTGGCTGCGTATTTCGCACACGCTGCCCCAAGGCAGTGGCCCAATGCGCCCAGGCCGTCCCACCCTTGCGGACTGTTGCAGCCCAAACCCAAAGCGCCTGTATTCTGGACTGAACCGCTGCTGCAAAGACCCATAAAAAAAGCCACCCGAGGGTGGCTTTTTTACGGGCGGTCAGCGCCTGTTATTCCAGCTTGAAGACAAACTCTTGCGTAGCAAGCAATTCACCGGTGCCAGCACCTGTGCACTTGTACTGCATCATCGCGGCCCTGACCGAAGCGTGGAACACGCGGGGGCCAGACAGGATCGTCACGTCGCGCACAGCACCGTCACGGATAACGGCCTGGGCCTTCACTACGCCTTCGGTTCCGTCCTGGGTTGCCTTGCGTGGCATTTCAGGCTGGACCTGTGTGGGGCAAGCGACCCGGATGTCCGAGCGGTTGACCACGGGTGCCGGTGGTGCGGGTGGCGGTGGCGGTGCAATCACCGCCGGTGTGGGCGGTGGTGCAGCAACCGACACAATCGCAGGCGCAGTAGTCTCGGTGGGTGCCACATCCGGTGGTGGCACAAACGGAGGCGGCGGCGCTTCGACCTTGGGCGCGTCAGGGGGTTTGATTTCCTTGGGCGGCGGCGGCGGCGGCGGCGGGATGATGACTTCCTGGATCACCACGGCTTCCAACGGCTTCTTGATGACTTTCAGCGCGTCGTGGGCGGTGCCAGAGATCAATCCCCATATCAGGACGATATGCAAGCCGATAACAATGGCAATGCCCTTGTAACGCTTGGATGGGTCTTTCGGCCGGTAGACCGGGTGCAGACCAACCGTATTCATGTTGATAGTGGTCATTGGACGAACTGCTCGCTTCCGATCACCGCCATCTTGGTCAAGCCTTTACGCTTGGACGCAGACAAGACATTGGCGAACACCGCATAAGACGACGACTTGTTGGGCCGGATGTGAACTTCGGGCTGTGTCGCCTGTTGGCTCACAGTGTCCATATTGGTTTCCAGTTCCACACCAGACACTGGCAAACCTTGCCAATACACGATGCTGTTTTCGTCGATATCGATCTGGATTTTTTCAGGCTTGATATTGTTGGTGGGTGGTGTACCCACGGGCATATCCAGACTGACCGCGTGCAGCTGGATGGGAATGGTGATGATCAACATCACCAACAACACCAACATCACGTCAATCAGTGGCGTGGTGTTGATGTCCATCAGCACTTCAGGATCGCCGTCGGCATTTCCTACATTCATAGACATATTGCTATTCCTCCTGGCGTGGGTTCAACCGCCCAATGCTGGCGGTTCGGTGATGAACGCCACTTTGACGATGCCTGCACGCTGGCATGCATAAAGAATCTTGCCAACACCTTCGTATCGGGAAGCCATATCGCCGCGAATCTGTACTTCAGGTTGCGGTTTGACGGTCGAGACCTTTTTCAGCTTGTCGACCAATGCTTCCACATTGGCCACCTTCTGGTCGTACCAGAAGACGCCGCCTGCGG
Organism: Pseudomonadota bacterium; assembly: GCA_040387325.1. Lineage (GTDB taxonomy): Bacteria > Pseudomonadota > Gammaproteobacteria > Burkholderiales > Burkholderiaceae_C > Allorhodoferax. The sequence goes on from JAZKDY010000119.1 coordinate 17,191, forward strand.
TATCAACCGAAATGATGATGTTTTCTGGTTTGGTTTCCCGAATCTCCACCCGTTCTTTGGGCAGGGTCACGGGAATCGAGGTTGTGACAACGGGAATGGTGATCAGGAAAATGATCAACATCACCAACATCACGTCCACCAGGGGGGTCGTGTTAATGGCTGATATGACGGCATCATCATCGCCGTCAATACTGCCTACGTTCATGGACATAGAGCTAACTTTCTGCGCGTTTACCGCACGTGTTTAGCTCTTGGAAGCCGAACCCAACAAGACCGAGTGCAAATCGCTGCCGAAGCCACGAACATCGTCCATAACTGTCTTGTTGCGGGCGATCAGGTAGTTGTAGGCCAACACGGCAGGCACGGCAACAGCCAGACCCAGGGCGGTCATGATCAGCGCGGAACCCACGGGGCCAGCGACCTTGTCGATGGACGCCTGGCCGGACATACCGATTTGTGTCAAGGCGCCATAGATGCCCCACACCGTACCGAACAGACCGACGAAAGGAGAAATGGAACCCACGGTTGCCAGGAAGGACAGGCCACCTTGCATTTCGCGGTTCACGCGGTCCACGGAGCGCTGGATGCTCATGCTGATCCAATCATTCAGGGGGATGTGACCCATCAGGCCACCGTGCTTTTTGGTGGCTTCGACGCCAGCTGCTGCGATGAATTGGTAAGGGCTGTCCTTGTGCAAAGCAGCAGCGCCTTGGGCAACTGTGCCGGAGCTCCAGAACTTTTCAGTGGCTTCGCGGGCGAACTTGGCGGCCTTGCGCTGTTCCAGCATCTTGATCGCCAGGATGTACCAGCTGCCCATGGACATGATGGCCAGCATGATCAGCACGCCCATATCCACGGAGTGGGCGTTGTGCCACAGAGCGGCAATGCCGTAGGGATTGTCTGTTGTGCCTTCGGCCTTTTTAACGTCTGCTGCGGGAGCGGCAGGCGCAACAGCAGGAGCTGCCTCAACAGCTGCGGATGCGGGGGCAGCGGTCTGGGCCATGGCGGAGGTAGAAACACCAGCCACCGACACAACGGCCAGACTCAGGGTCAGGGCCCAGGCGCGGACCAACACTTTGAACTTTGTATGCACAATCATTTCCTTATAGAAAAAATACGAACTGCCGTCTGGATGCCAGGTGGGGCTCCGGGGCGTAGCGCCCACAAACTGCTAAACTGAAAGACGGCTATTGTAATTTGCCCGAGTGGTTCTTTGTACCCGAGTTACGGAACTAAAGTTAGCGTTTTCGCTATCAGGGTTTCCACCAGATTACATCTCTAAGGCAATTCCCATGCGTCTCCAAACCACCGCGGACAGCACAACAAATCCACTGTTGCAGCCTTGGGCTCCACCCTACGGACTGCCGCCATTCGGTCAGGTCAATTCAGCACATTTCGTGCCAGCCTTCGAGAGGGCGCTGGCCCAGCATCTGGCAGAAATCGAGGCCATCGCGGCCCACCCAGAAACACCCAGCTTTGAAAACACCATAGCAGAACTGGATACCAGCGGCAGATTGCTGGACCGAATTACTTTGCTGTTTCACAATTTGACCGCCAGCGAAACCTCGCCAGCGTTACAAAAAGTGCAGTTGGAGATGGCTCCGAAGCTCGCCGCGCACGAAAACACCGTCTTTATGCATGCCGGACTGTTCGCCCGCATCGATGCCCTGTTCGAGAAACGCGACAAGCTGGGCATAAACGCCGAACAGCTGCGCGTGCTGGAAAGGGTGCACCTGGACTTTGTCCGCGCCGGCGCCCGCCTGAGCGGCCAAGAGCGCCAGCGCTATGGTGAAATCATGGGCGAACTGGCCACGCTGTGCACACAATTTGGGCAAAACCTGCTGGCCGAAGAGTCCACCTACACGCTGGAACTCAAAACCGAGGCCGACCGCGCCGGCCTGCCAGCCTTTGTGCTGCAGGCCGCCACGGCCGCGGCACAACAACGGGGACTGGGTGAAGATGCCTATGCGCTGACCCTGTCGCCATCACTGGCCGAACCCTTTTTGACGTTCTCCAGCCGGCGCGACCTGCGCGAGACCCTGTGGCGCGCCCGGGTCGCCCGTGGCGCCCATGCCGGCGAACACGACAACCGCCCCGTAGCCGCCAAAATCATGGCCCTGCGCCAGGAACAGGCGGCCCTGCATGGCTACACCACCTATGCCGACTACGAGCTGGTAGACCGCATGGCCGGCAAGACCGGCGCGGTGCTTGAATTGCTGCAGCAGGCCTGGGAACCGGCCAAGGCCTATGCCGACGTCGACCGCCAGGCACTGACCGACATGGCCCGCGCATTGGGCGAACCCACGCCCATTGCCGCCTGGGACTGGCGTTACCTGGCGCAAAAAGTACGCGCCCAGCGGTTCGATCTGGACGACGCGGAGTTGAAACCCTATTTCTCGCTCGACGCCATGGTGGCGGCGATGTTTGATTGTGCGCAGCGCCTGTTCGGGCTGCGTTTTGTTGAACAGTCTGAGTACGTGTTGCACCATCCCGATGCCCGCTTGTGGGAGGTGCGTGCACAAGACGGTGCACTGGTCGGCCTGTTTATTGGCGACAACTTTGCGCGCAGCTCCAAACGCAGCGGTGCGTGGATGAGTGTGTTCCGCAGCCAGTCCGGCCACTTTGGCGGCACGCTGCCCATCGTCATCAACAACAACAACTTCGCCAAGGCCAGCCCCACGCTGCTGAGTTTTGATGACGTGCGCACGTTGTTCCACGAATTTGGCCATGGCCTGCACGGCCTGTTGTCCAAGGTGCACTACGAGCGCCTGGCCGGCACCCAGGTGTTGCGTGATTTTGTCGAGCTGCCCTCGCAGCTGTTCGAAAACTGGGCCATGGAGCCCGAGGTGCTGCAACGCCACGCCCGCCATTACGAGACCGGCGAACCCATGCCCGCGGCGCTACTGGACAAGCTCAAGCGCTCGCGCCAGTTTGACCAGGCCTGGGCCACCGTGCAGTACACCGGGCCGGCGTTGATCGACATGGCCCTGCATGCATTGCCCAATGGCACACCCGTGGATATTGCGGCGTTTGAAGCCGAACAGTGCGCCAAACTGGGCATACCGGACGACATTGGGCTGCGCCACGGGCTGAGCCATTTCCAGCATTTGTTCTCCGGCTCCAGCTACGCCGCGGGGTACTACGTCTACATGTGGGCCGAGGTGCTGGAGGCCGATGGTTTTGCCGCCTTCACCGAAGCGGGCAACCCCTTCGATGCGGCCACTGCCGAACGCCTGCTGCGCACCATCTACAGCAGCGGCAACCGCCAGAACCCGGCCGATGCCTACCGCGCCTTCCGCGGCCGCGACCCGCAGGTGCAGCCCATGCTGAAGAAGCGTGGACTGCTGGCAGAAGCGACCACCTAATTTTGGGACCCCAAGCTATGTCGTCCATCTGGCAAAAACCCGTCACCGTCGAGATGCTGACCACCATCAGCGCCAACTCGGCATCGTCCCACCTGGGCATCGAGTTTGTGGAGATCGGCGACGACTTCATCACCGCACGCGTGCCGGTGGACGAACGCACACGCCAGCCCTATGGCCTGTTACACGGCGGCGTGAGCGTGGTGCTGGCCGAAACGCTGGGCTCGCTGGGTGCGGCCATGTCCAGCCCCGAAGGCACCCGCGCCGTGGGCCTGGACATCAACGCCAACCACCTGCGCGCTGCGACCAGCGGCTGGGTTACCGGCACCGCGCGTCCCATCCACCGCGGCCGCACGACCCATGTGTGGCAGATCGAGCTGCACAACGAGGCGGGCGAGATGACCTGCATCTCGCGCATCACGATGGCGATCCTTGAGCCCAAGAAATAGCTAATTTGATTAAAAACCCGATGACGTTTTAAAGGCGGGACTGTTTAATGCGTTGGACCCTGTCGCATCAAACAGCACGTTGATCACTGCGATCTGCCCACCGCTGTTGGCAACCCAGTAGTGGCCCACAAAAGATTGTGAACGAACGGTCTGGGTTGGGTCAAACTTACAACCGATGATTTGGTTAACCTGGTCGGTCGTCATGCCGGGTTGAATCGCGTTGTATTTTGCAGTGGTGAAGTCGCTGTATGCGCAATTTTCTTTGGCAGGCGGGGTACTGCTTGACCCTCCAACCGATACCACCGTAAATCTGTCAACACGAACAACCACGTTGTTAAAAACGGTGCTTCCGACTACTACATTGGGCAAAGTCAGGTAAGAGTTGGCTTCGTTAAACGTTGGGTTTGCATACGCATTCGTAACCAAAAATGCGCCAAACAAAAGCAGCGCCGCAAATGGAGGGTTTTTCAGTTTCATGGTTTCAATTGATCAATGTTGGGTACACGGGTCCACAGAGCAATACGGACTCTTGCATTAGAGAGAAATGCTGTCATGCTGCTTTGCTCTCCCTGGAGTTTAGGAAGGGCAAGCTTCGTTTTTGCTTAGCACCACGGCCGCGCTGGAGGCGGCGTGCAACGGCTTGAAGCCCAATATGGGCCGGTGTTTCGAGAACCGCTGCCTCTTGGTGCGGTCCGACGCACAAACCTAGGCGGCTGCCAGTCTCTTCATTGAAAAGGCAACGTACCAATCCAGGCACCCCGGATTGGCCATCGCATCTTTGTTAACCACCTTCTCCAGCGGCTGACCCAAGAGCAATTTCTTGATCGGCAACTCCTGCTTCTTGCCAGATAACGTGCGCGGAATCTCCGCCACCTGGAAGATGGCATTGGGCACAAAGCGCGGGCTTAACGCCGTCTTGATAGCGTTCACAATCTTGGCCTGCACCGCATCGTCCAGCGTGTGGCCGGCCCGCAGCACGACGAACAACGGCATATAACTTTCGCGCCCCAGATACTCAAGGTCCACGACCAAGCTGTCCACCACCTCGGGCAGCGCCTCCACCGCGCTGTATAGCTCACTGGTACCCATGCGCAGACCGTGGCGGTTGATGGTGGCGTCGCTGCGGCCAAAGATCACGCAGCCTTCGCCGCCTTGTTCCTTCGTGCCCACACGCAGCCAGTCACCGTGGCGCCAGACGCCACCGGCCTCGGCCGGGGCATCACCGCCACCGGGCTTGCGCCCATGGCCGGGCGGGTACATCTCGAAATAGCTGGCCAGGTAGCGGGCGTTGTCCACATCGCCCCAAAAGTACAGCGGCATGGACGGAATGGGCTGGCTGCAGACCAGCTCGCCCACTTCACCCAGCACCGGTTCACCGGCTTCGTTCCAGGCCTCGACCGCGCAGCCCAGCAGGCGGCATTGCATGACGCCGGGCTCTTGCGGCAGCTCGCGGTGGCCACCGATGAAAGCGCCGCAAAAGTCCGTGCCGCCGCTGATGTTGCACCACCAGATGTCTTGTAGTGCATCGTTCTTGGCGATGCGGCGAAACTGCTCCGAGCCCCAGTTCTGCGCCTCGGGCGACAAGGGCGATCCGGTCGTCCCCAAAGCCCGCACGGCCGACAGATCGCCACAGGTCGACAAATCCACTCCGGCCTTCAAACAGTTGGCATAAAACGCCGCCCCAGCACCAAAAAAAGTGACCCCGGTCTCGCTGGCAAAACGCCACAGCGTGGTCCAGTCGGGCGCCGCAGGGCTGCCGTCAAAGATCACGCAGGTCGTGCCGTTCAGCAGCCCCGCCACCTGTGCATTCCACATCACCCAGCCGGTGGAGCTGTACCAGTGGAAGCGTTCGCCCCAGGTGTTGGCCTCGTAGCTACAACCCACATCGTTGTGCAACACCTTCATCGCCAGCGCCACCAGCACCGTGCCGCCATGGCCGTGCACGATGGGCTTGGGCAGGCCGGTGGTGCCGCTGGAGTAGACGATCCACAGCGGATGGTCAAACGGCAGCCACAAGGGCTCAAACGCCGAAGTGCTTATGTCATTTCGGGCTGTAGCCCCCGAGAAATGGACCTGGGTCGCTATGGATTGAATAGCATTCTGCGGCACATCCAACGTCCCCAGGTTGGCATGCAGGACCACGTGCTGCACCGTGGGCAGCGCATCCACCAGTGCCTGCACCACGGCCATCCGGTCCAGGTCACGCCCGCCGTAGCGCACACCATCGCAGGCAATCAGCACCTTGGGTGTGATCTGCTGGAAACGGTCCAGCACGGCATTCGTCCCCATGTCGGGCGCACAAATGCTCCACACCGCGCCGATGCTGACCGTTGCCAGAAAGGCGACCATGGCCTCGGGAATGTTCGGCAGGTACGCTGCCACGCGGTCGCCCGGCTGCACACCCTGGGCCTGCAGGTGCAGCGCCAGTGAGGCCACCTGACGGCGCAGCTCGGGCCAGCTCAACTCACGGTGTTCGCCCTTTTCATTGCGGCTGATGACCGCCGCAAAACCCGCAGCATCGGCCGGCGCCACATGGCGGAACACCTGCTGCGCATAGTTGGCCTGCGCACCCGGAAACCACACCGCACCCGGCATTACATTCTTGGCAAGTACTGCCGTGTGTGGCGTGGGTGACTCCATGCCGAAGTAATCCCAGACGCTTTGCCAGTAGGCGTCGAGGTCGGTGATGGACCAGTTCCACAATTCGCGGTAGGTGTCGAATCCCAGACCGCGGTGGGTCTTGAGCCAATCCTGGTACAGGCGGATCTGCGGAACGTATGGCGCGGGTCTGTGTGCGGGTGTTGTTGTCTCGGACATGCTGCTCGTCACTTTCTCGGGACTGTTCTGTTGCCATCCATGATTGTGGATGCGCCGGTGAGTGTTGCATGGTACGGTGGCGTTGTGCACGTACCCGGGTGACACCCCGCATCCGCCCTTTGCACTTACTGTTAGAAACGTCAATAGAAGGAATGAATGACCATGATGAACTTCGGATACAACGGACTACTGGGCCTGCTGGTGCTTGCAGGCGACATTTGGGCCATCCTCAACATTGCCCAGAGCTCTGCCAGCAACGAAAAGAAACTCATTTGGATACTGGTTGTCGTGCTGCTGCCGCTGTTGGGATTGATCCTGTGGTTTTTTCTGGGGCCGCGCAGTGGGCGCTCTGGCTGACTGGAAGGGATGCTGGCTAACCCGGTGCAGCAAGCCACAAGTGACTACGGGTTAGGGCCAGTTGCGGTCTTTGGCCGGTGCCGCTTTCTGGATGACAATCGTCACCAGTCGTCAAACATTTGGACGGGATGGCGCCGGCTTAAGCGGTCATCAAGATTGGGTTTCCATTTCCCCGGAATCGCCCAAAATGTGCACTAAGCTTCTCGGCGACTTTGTCGACTTCAATATACCTGTACATGCAATCGGTCGCCAGACACAAGCACATGATATTCAAAGAAATTCTTCCCTGGTGCTATCTGACTGGTTGCCTTGTTATCCCGCAAAACTGTGGGATACATCAAAGTTAGGCCGCACTGAGGGAGCGCAGCGAGTGATCGACGCATTGTTTGAAACTGAGCGGTTCGTTGTTCGGCGGTGGCGCGACTCGGACTTGCCCGATCTGATGGCCGTTTACGGAGACGCCGACGCCATGAAATGGGTTGGCGATGGCCAGCCGATCACCGAAGAAGAGTGCCGCGAGTGGCTTGTTGTCACGCGCCGCAACTACGAGAAGCGTGGCTACGGCATGTTCGCCGTCGAGTTCAGGTCGGAGCCTGGGGCAATAGGCTTCTGCGGCATTGTTCATCCAGGCGGGCAAGAAAAAGCAGAGGTCAAGTACGCCTATTTGCGGCGCTACTGGGGACAGGGGATAGCCACCGAGGTCCTGCGAGGCCTCATCCGCTATGGTGCGGGTGCGCATGGCCTGTCGCGAATGATCGCAACCACTGCACCGGAAAACGCTGCCTCTCACGCGGTGCTCATCAAGGCTGGCATGGGCCGAGGCGAACTCCGATCAGACGAAGACGGGGGCTTTACGCAGCTCTTCGAATACGAGGTACCCAAGAGTGCGACCTAATCCCTCGCTTGAGCCGGGCCAGCTGCCGACATTCGCGGGTTACCGCTGCCAGGGGCCTAATCTATCGATAGCGCTGGGCGCAGTCGGAATGGTAGCTGCATACTTATTTTGAACGGAGAAACGCAAATATGAACGTGATCGACTCAAGAGTAGCCAACATCCATGAATTGAAGCTTGAGCACTTTACGAAAGGTGAAAAGTTTGAATCCAACTCCGTGCGCATCGGTCCGCTACTAGCAGCAAAGGACCTTGGCTACTCCTACGATGTTGTCCCCCCTGGTAAGTCTTCCTGTCCGTTCCATAGTCATCGCGCAGAAGAGGAAATGTTCTTTATCGTTCAAGGTGAGGGAACACTGCGATACGGCAACGAAACACGCAGAATCCGAGCGGGCGACGTGATCTGCTGCCCGACGGGTGGCCCGGAATCGGCGCACCAGATCATCAACGACTCCGACGCCGCGCTTGCCTATTTGTCAGTCAGCACCATGATGCCAGCGGAGGTCTGCGAGTATCCCGACTCCAAGAAGATTGGCGCTTTCGGAGGTGGCCTAAGGCACATGACACACACAAGCCACGACCTTGATTATTGGACTGACGAATCGTGAGTGCTGTGCAGAAACTCGACGCTCTTTCCAGCGGATTCGGCACCGCAGCGCTGCCGCCAGCCATGCGCTGGGTCCGCGTCGGTTCGGGGCCAATTGCGGGCACAGACCTATGACTGCTTTTTGGCAATGCTGTTGAATTGCGCTGAACACTGACCCAACGGGGGGCAGATTTCAGCGGAAATCAACAGACAAAACACCGAAACCGGGAATTGAGGCCATGGGAGTTCAGGAACCCATACCAGAGGATTTTCCGCGTGACCCGTTCCCGGCGGCGGTACCTGGAGCGCAACCCAAGTTCGTCGCCCGGAAAATTGATGGCCGCTATGTTGTTGGGCTTACGGAGCAGGAGCGGCGAGAGCGATACGAAGCGTGTCTAGATTTGGTTGAGTGGCTGACGGGCTACACCGAGAAGAAGTATCGGCAATTTTCGGGGGTGCCGATCGAAGCGCTCTTGGACAAGTTTGACCGGGACATTCGGCTCAAGGATTGGGGTTTGAGTAGTGTGGAGTTTGATTGGATCATGGCGCAGTTGCGCGCTCGGTTCATTTCAGTTGAACGGGCACTCACTACTGCCTCACACGCGGTAGCCAATGTCAGGGCTCGCGCTGCGCGCACTCGACGCTGCATGCACCCGTTCTTGCTGCGTCTCTGGGGGCAATAACAATTGCTTCGATCCTTCAATGCGTATCGCCTCAGGATGCTCTTGTCGTATCTTTCGCTCCGAAAAACGGGTGCGAATAACCATCCAGGTTCCCGCCCATTAGATGCTCCAAAAGAAGACTTCGTGCGGCGTCCCAGTTAAGTCGACCACATTCTTTAGCGTGTAGAGATCTCGGCGGCTTACTGCTCTCCACCAGGAAGAAGATAGCGGCGCGCGAAACAAAAACGGCAATTCAAAAAATCTCCTGAGAGTTGTGGAGACAACATTCCCATTGCACATGGCGGTATCCCTAACGCGATCGCCAAACAAACCCCTGTTGCGAGGGGGTTCTTGTCACTGAGTGCCGCCATAGAATTTTCAGAGGCATACAAGACTTTGCCGCCCGAGCCATAGAACCCAAGTAACAACTAAATCTTCACCATGGAGACTTGGTATTGCGGTGGGCTGCTTGGAGCAAGTGCGTGAGGCCACGGCTGAGCAGTGGTGATCTCGTCTTCTATCGTCGCGCTCGCCCTGGGTGGCGACACAGTTTTCTACTAACGAACCGAACAGGACTACAAGTGAGTTTTTTTTTAAAGAAATGGCTATCGGCCGCGGGAGTGGCTGCCGGATTGATGTTTGCAGCGTCTCCCTCACACGCGGTCTACACCATCGTCATGACCCAGAACGGTAGCGATGTCGTCGCATCAGGCAGCGGATCGATCAACCTGTCGACAGTGACTGTCGTTCCGTGGGGCAATACCTGTGGCGGAAGTGCGGGCGTTATGGTTTCAACAGCTTCGCTATTTTGTACAGGGTGGGGGCTTTCAGGGGTTTCTTTTGTCAGTACCACCTTCCCACCAAACTTTGGAAACGGTGGTTCGACTGCCGCAAGCAGTAGTTCTGGTCCGATGCTGCTTATGGCCAGTGACAGGATCTTTTTGCCCGACGGGTATGTGTCTGGCACAGCGTTCAGCACGACGACCACCTGGAATGGCACGCGCTTGGACGTCTTGGGCGTAACGCCCGGTACCTATACCTGGACGTTTGGCACAGGTGCCAATATGGACAGCATTGTCTTGCAAATCGGATCGGTTGCGCCACCACCACCACCACCACCACCACCACCACCGCCCATCCCGGGCCGTGTAACGCTGCCTTACGTGCCGGTCGTCGACCAACGTGTCAGCGTGCTGGATCTGGCTACTGGCAGTGGCCCCAGCATGACCACTTGCCTACTCAGCACGGTCAAACAGGTGCTCGGAGCGGAAGCCACTTACCTGGGCCAATCTCCCCATGGCGCTGCACGTATTGCAGTGGGGACTCAGACCATCAGCTTCTATCCATTGGAGGCCAGCACCGGACAATTTCTGGGTATCGGCGTGTTCCCCACTGGCGATAACGTTCTCGATGTGGGGACGCGTTGCGGCACGTTCAACGTGGTGCCGGCTATTGAAAGCCTGGATGACTTGGGGACTGCGCTAACTGCCATGGGGATCAGCGCGTGGATTGACGCTAAAGGGGTGCTCACTGCAAATGTAAATGGCAGTCTGTATGTCGTCCGTCCAGACTATGTAGTGACCCAAGGCACAGCCACGGGTACACCCAGTGTGGAAATTGATGCCCATGGTGTGCTGAGTTTCACTGACCGTACCGGCAAGGTGCAGATTCTGCGCCCGGCTTTCCTGGATCCCTCGGCCTTGCAAGCGGCGCTTGGCGAGGCCCTTGGGGGGGTTCTGCTCATCCAGGTCGATGGTCGCGGAGTGTTTACGCGTATCAATGGGTCGCAACTGGTGCTGACACCAGAGATGACGCTATCACCTGCTCCCGGTGGCTGGACTGGGGCGAACTGGCTCAATGACAAGGCTGGTCACTACCTGTATCGGGTTGGTGTCTACAACCAAGGTTTGACGGCGACTACGCCCTGACCCGACTTAACTGACTAGAGATGAAACCAAAAGTACAGTCCGGATCTGAGCGCCGCAAGGCACTAAAGCGCTTAGTCGCATTGGCCGCGGCTGCGCCGTTGGCCAGTTGTGGCGGCGGCGGCACAACGGCGCCGACGGCGCCACCACCTGTCTCGCCACCGCCGACTTCACCACCACCCGTACAGCCGCCACCCGTGGGGCAGACGCGGCCTTGGGTGACCGCCTACTACGCAGGCTACTTCTTCGACCAGGCGGGCATGCAAATGCCCGAGCATGTTGACATGCGAACCATGACGCATTTCGTCTACGCGCGCAGCGCACCCGGCGGTGGAACGCTGGGCGGCAAACCGGGCGACTTGGTCTACGGCGCAGGTACCGCAGGCGAATCGTTCAACCCTTACAGCCCCGGCTGGGTAGCGCAGGGAGACCCCGCCAACCGCAGTGTCGAGGACTATCTGCTGGACAAGGCGCGCGCACAGGGCACCAAAACACTGTTGATGGTCGGTGGCGAAGGCGATGGGGACGGCTGGCGAGTGTCGACGACCACTGATGAGCGGCCCCGCTTCATCCGCAACCTGCTGGACTATTTGGAGGTACACCGTTATGACGGCGTCGACATTGATTGGGAGGATGGCCTGGACGACCCGTCCAACCAGGTCCAGTTGATCACACTGCTGAAAGAGCTACGTGCCGCGAGCCTCCAGCGTGCACGGTATGTCACTGCACCGCTGATCATCACGTTCCCCGGCTACGCGCTGAACACCAAAATCGACACTGTCGACCCT
>JAZKDY010000119.1:29038-54803 GCA_040387325.1 Pseudomonadota bacterium
TCATGTAAAAAGCGTCAACCGCGACTGCTTCTTGGAAGGTGGAAGTTGCAAAGCTGGTCGACCAGTACAACCTGATGAGTTATGACATGGGCTACGACGCAGATGGATGGGACACGACTTTCTTCTGTCCTATCGATGGATCGACAGGTTCACGGCCGATGGATCTCAAGAGCAGCGTGCAGGCCTATGTTGACAAGGGTGTGCCACGCAGCAAGATCGGCATCGGTATCGGCTTTTACGGAATGAATTACGGACCACCCACAGACGGGCCTCGCAAACCGATCCCGGCAGGCGTGCGTGTGCAATCCAACGACACCGAGTGGGCATATGGCAATCTAGTGCGACGCGGCTACCTGAGTCATGGCACCGAGACCTGGGACCCGGTTGCACGGCAACACTGGCGCACTTATGGGTCAGGGGGGTACCAACCAGCTGGCCCTGAGGCCGCAAGCACTGCCGGCTACCTGAGCTACGAGGACACTGCCAGCATCCGCGCCAAGGGTGAATGGGTGATCGCCAATGGGATCGGTGGCACCATCATCTGGCTCATAAATTATGGCAGCCCCGACGGTCGTAGCAATCCACTGATGGATGCCGCCAAGGCCGGTTTCAAAGTTCGTGGCGGTTGATTCCGTCAGTGCTTCAACTTCTAAGAACAGTACCAATCATGGATAGCAACAAATCAATTCACCCTCAATCGATCGTCCGAAAGCTCGCGCGTATTTACGCCAAACCAGGGCATGGGGAGGCCCTGAGTAGAGCACTGTGCGTTCTTGAAGACTCGACCAGAAAGGAACCAGAATGCGCGGAGTTCACTTTCTTTCGCGCGCTTAGCGATCCTGACGCGTTCGTACTCACAGAGACGTTTGCCAACCAGGCTGCCCTTGAACTACATATGTCGCTGCCACATACGCAGCGCTTTTTCTCAACGCAACTCGTTGCGAGTATTCGTGTAGAAAACTTACCGAATGCAAATGATCTGGAAGGGGAATGACGCAGGGTGCGGACTCATCATTGCTGTCGGGTGACAAGCGCTTCAAGGTCTCTTTCAAGACAGCAGTGCGGTTTGCAAGGCTTCGCGATTAGGGGCAATGTTCAGGCGCTCGTAGATCAATTGAACATACTCCGGGACTGTGTGTCGACTGATTCCGAGGCGCTCGGAGATCTGGCTGGCTGTCAAACCTTCGCTGAACAGGAGGGCCACCTGCTGTTGTCTGGGCGCGAGATCCAGCCGGTGAAGGCCTGCCCAAGCCTTCAGCGCGCGCGGAATATAGTGCTGCACCCTGACACCGATGGCACTCTGCCCGGGTCCAGCTAGCCATGAACCCCTGAAAACAAAACGCCCCCAATTGTTTCTGCATTCAAAAACCGAGGGGCCCACGTCTTGCCCTTCAAATACCGCAACAAGTCTGCGATGCAGACGCCTGAGATGAGGTGTGATGTTGTGCAGATCGAGATGGATCAGGGCGTTGAGATCGATACGGTCATGGCTTGCCATGCACAGCAGCCTTCGAGCACCGTTGTCCTGATAGAGTGGCGTGCCTTTTTGGTCCAGTACCACCATGCCTTCTTGGTCTGCGCTGTCGAAACCCGACGGAGTGCTGGCCTCACCCGACAGCGCATACCGCAAGTACGGCTCGATCTGCAAAAGCTTCTTGTGATCTTTGCTCGAGAACGGTTTGTCAGTGGACGAGCGCAGCAACGATAGCCATCCCCTGGGCGATCCATGGACGTCGCAAGCGACCAAGTACAGCATGTACCGGGCATCGCAAGGGCTCAATACATCCTGGTACAGATCTGAACGCAAATAAGCCTTTGCACTCGGCTCGTTACATCCGAGTGTTCCTGAGCCCGAACTGCGCATCAGGTCTGTGAAGGCGGGCACGACTCCCGGGTAAGCGACCTTCGAGTTATGCGAAAAATAGCGTTGCACCAAACTGATGTCGGTGAAGCCATCCCCGCTGTAGTTGGCGGGCTCAAAATTTTGGTGGTCGCACCAGATGAAGTGCGCGGTATCGGCGCCCAGCCAATCCCTCGCACCTTCCAGAAACTTGACCATGAACAGCTCCTCCGGCATCCCCATGCTGCACAACTGCCGAATGCTGGCAACGGTGCGCAAGGATGAACGTATCGATGGATTCATACAGCCATTTTATGAACAGTCATTTCCGATTGATCCCCTTTGTCAGAGGGGTTTTCCGACGGAATCAATCAACAGACTTCCAATCGGTTGATTTGCAGCCCGATAACTATGCACCCTTTCTAGTCAATGTTCGTGACATTAACAGTCATAGCAGGCCTTATTCATTGGTGCCTTGGTGTTCAGCAATCAAGGCTTCAACGACTCGCGGACGTGTGGCTGTGCGCAACATGAATGCATGAATATTATTTAGTCCAGCCAGGTCTAGACCAACATATCCCGCCCAACGTGTGATGGCAAATAGATATGCATCTGCCAGCGTGAAGTCGCTACCCGTCAGGAATAAATTGTTTGCCAGCACGGTATCTAACCATTGATACTTGGCTTTTAACATTCCCTCGAATATGGCTTTGCTTTCAGTGTTGACTTGAGGGTGAAAGAGTGGCAAGTAGGCTTTATGGATTTCTGATGCGATATATGCCTGCCACTCCATCACACGATAACGCGCCATAGTTCCCGACCTGGGAAAAAGTGAATTTCCTTCGACTTTGTCTGCCAGAAACTGCGCAATTACCGGGCCTTCGCTTAGCCCTACTCCGTCATCTGTGACTAAGTACGGAACCTGTCCTTTTGGGTTGACTTGCAGGAAGTCATCACCTGTGACGGTTTCTTTTTTTTGCATGTCTACTTGAACAAGAGTGAAGTCCAACCCCAGTTCGAGAAGGACTATGTGGATGGCCAGTGAGCAGAACCCGGGAGTAGAGTAGAGTTTCATTGAGTGCCTTGAATTCATTCTTCCACTGCAATTGCACAGGCAGTCTGGGTCTGTTGTTTCATGCCCTCAATCTGCAGCTTCAGCCGTTTCATATCTGCAGCCACTTGCCGAGTAAGCAGCATGCGTAATAGGGGTTCTGCGATTCGCCATACTCCGCGAGGATGAAGTGTTAGCGAGTAGATGAACAGGGTGCCACTCGGACAGGCTACAAAGTCGCGACTCCCTGTGCAGTCCACTGGACCTGAAAGACCTTGGAAGGCCGTGCGAGTCAGCGAGTATTCAGTCACTTCGGACACGGTGGTTGCGGACATGCCCATGCTGCGCATCCGTTCCCTGGTGCGTGTCCCGACGGTTGGCGGGCCGTTTGTCTCATAGTCCATGCTCAAGACCCCGCTTCTCCATTTTGGGTCGTTCGCGTAGTCGCCAGCGAATTCAAACGCAAATTTGGACGAGCATCTCAGTACTTCAGATTGGGTGATCGTAAACATATCTAGAAATTCTAGAGACCGCCGCTGACTCTGGGCCCCCCTAGGGCGGAGGGGAAATATGCATGTCGTGAGCCCCTTCCAGCTGCCATATGGGCCGTTTCTGCCAGACAACTGCCCAGTTCGGTATCGCATGGCCTGGCATCGGGCGCGCAATGCCATAACCTTGGACAAAATCGCAGCCCAATTGCAACAAAAGCGCCCCTTGCTCTGGAGTCTCAACGCCTTCTGCAATGACGGATAGGCGAAAGTCGGTAGCCAACCGAATTACCGCCGCCAAGATCGGCAAACTTGTAGAGTCCTCTAACATGTCTCCCACAAAACTCCTATCAATTTTCAGAGATCCAATGGGTAAGTGCTGTAGGTATGCGAGCGACGAGTAGCCGGTGCCGAAGTCGTCGATTGCAAAATTGACGCCGAGGCAACGACAGACGTCAATCACCTTTGCGAGACGGGTTAATTCATAGATAGCACTGGTTTCTACTAACTCAAGCTCAAGGTCACCAGTTTTGAAATCTCGGTGACTGGCCAAAATTGCTTGCAGGCGACTAGCGAAGTCCGGTTTCTGAATTTGATACGCACCAATGTTGACGCTGATCGGAATGTCCAGTCCGACTTCTTTCCAGGAGTATCTTTGTTTTAGTGCGGCACCAATCGCCCATTCGCCGAAATCAACCGCCAATGGATGGCTCTCAATCAACTCCAAGAAAGCTGCCGGCTGCAGAAGGCCCCGGCGAGGGTGCTGCCATCTAATAAGTGCTTCTGCGCCGACTACTTTTCCGTCGCGAAGGTTCACTTTGGGTTGGTAGTGCAGTACAAACTGGTCGCGGTCTAGCGCACATCGCAACTCCTGGACTGTTGCCACGTTGCCCCGCAAATAGAGATCTTGCTCGACGTCGAAAAAGCGGTAACAACATTTGCCTGCCAGCTTGGCTTGGCACATTGCCATTTCGGATTGGCGCAGCAACTGATCTACGTCAACTGTTTCATGTTGTGGATAAAAGGTTACCCCCATGCTGGCTGAAACTCTATGGACTTCGCCGAGGATTTTTTGTACGGGTCGCGCCACGATGGTCAAGAACTGATTGATCGGCACATCGAAATCGACGGTGTTTCCCGCGCGTACCAGAACTGCGATGAACGCATCTCCGTCCAGACGAGCCAGCATGTCATGCTCGCGCAATACAAGATTCAATCGGCTTGCGGTGGTGGTCAGGATGCCATTGCCAATGGTATGGCCAAACTTATCGTTGATGACATCGAAGTCATCCAGGTCCATATAGATCAGTACAAGAAACTCATTTGTCTGCACCGTGCGCGCCATCAGATTGCGCAATCGCTCTACGAAGTGCGCGCGATTTGGAAGCCCCGTCAATAGGTCGTAATGTGCCATATGTGAGAAGCAACAATTTGAACCTTTACTCCTGGGGCACACTTAACAGTTTTCAAAATGGGTTCGCATCAATGCCAGCGGGTTCAGGGTGACCTCGTCGGGTCAGATGGGCCGCCGCAACCCACCCTACGGTTCTGACGAAATCGCTTTGATTGCTATAGAGGAGACATCGTGACATGCGCAATTTTGTTTTGCTGAGTAGACTTTTGTCCATTTCCCGTGATCTGATAAGCGCGGGCAGCAGCACCAGTTTATGCAGCAGGCACTTTGGTCCACCCCCTAGCGCTGAGGGGTTTTCAGCTGCGGATTAATAAATAGAATCCACACATGAACGCATTACGCCGTACCAGTGGACGCACAATTGCCAGCATTCGTCAGCTGTGCAGCATGGGCATGCGTGAGGAGATCTTCATGACCAAGTTTCTCAAGGTCTTAAGAGACTTGGTGGGCGCAGATACTAGCCACTTCATTTGGTGCGGGTCTGAATCGTTGCTTCCAGTCAACTACAACGGTGACGGATTCACTGACATCAGTGCAGTGCAGAGGTTTTTCAACCAATCGTCTAAGCTGGCCTTTCCTGGAGTGATGCCCGCGTTTTCTGACCTTATGCGAAGCGCAGCCTCCGGTACTTTGGGCGGCGACAAGGACGCAAAAGCCTATCTTCGGTCTGATCTATACCAAGACGTCATGCGTCCTTGTGACGGGCGTTATATGTTGTTCATGGTTGCCCACGACATCCGGGGCGCACCCAAGGGATTGCTAACGCTTCTCCGGTCTTCGACTGCCAAGCCATTCTCTGGGGCAGACCAGGCAAAATTGACGCAAGTCGAACCGTATTTGCGACATGCGCTCTCATTAGGAATGTGTGAATCTGATTCGCACGAGAGCTTGGATGGCGAAGGGCTGGTGGTCCTGGGGATGGATGGATCCGTGAAATTTCAGGACCTTGCAGCGCGCCGATTTCTCTGGATGGCTTGCCATGAACGCATCGATGGCGGCGCACTTATTCACCTCGATTCCCACAACATGAATCCCGAGCTCAAGCGATTGCACCATCGACTAGTTTCCATTTTTGAGGGGCGTGAAGCCCGAGCTCCATTTTTCGAGGTTAGAAATAGCTGGGGACGATTTGTCTTCAGAGGTTCCTGGCTGGATGGTGCCGGGGAAAAAGCTGTTGGAGTCAAAGTGCTTCATTTCATTCCGCGGGCTCTAAAGGCCTGGGAAGGTCTTCATCGTTTGGACTTAGCGCCCCGTCAGCAGGAGGTCGCGCTACTTTTTAGTGAAGGACGTTCCGCCGCTGATATCGCTCAACGTCTCACCATAAGCAGGCATACAGTCGCCGAGTATGTAAAAGTGATTTACCAGCGATTGGCTATTGATCCGAACAGAGAAGCATTGCAGAAGGCGCTTTTGTCTTGATTACGTCTCGCTGCTACCTAAGCTGGTTTCACAAACTGATTTTGAATCCTCACAGAACATCGGCGGTATGAATTCTCTTTGCTCATCACTACCATTGACGCTCAACCTTGAAACGAATGCACTCTTGTTGCCGAGAGAAATATTCGGCACTTTAAGCATGACTTGCCGACGATCGAGTCCGCTCAAAAACCAAGGTGTTCGCGTCTGGTTTCTCGCATTGTTATCCTCAGCCACTAGAAAGTGTTCCTCATGATTCTCGAGATAGCCCAAATACAGGTTAGGCAGGGTCAAGGAGCGCAGTTCCAAGCAACGTTCCTTGCCGCGCAGAAGATCATTCAGTCAATGCCTGGGTATCTTGGACACGAACTGCAAAAGTGTATTGAACATGTTGAGCACTACATGCTCTTAGTACGTTGGGAGTCAGTCGACCACCATGAAATCGGTTTTCGCAAATCTGCGGGTTATCAAGAATGGCGCAAACTGTTGCACGGTTTCTACGAGCCTTTTCCGGCAGTTTTACACTATGTGCAAGTCGCAGGTGTCTCTACGGTGTGACCAGTAATCTTTCTCGGACCACACGCGCGCTGAGTGCCTGGGTACCGCAGAGAACATCGGGCGTTTTGACTTCCGTTAAACGCTGACCTAACCTTTCCATCAGATCTTGCCACACACACTTTGTCAGCACAAAGCGCTCACTGTGTGGATAAGTTCTTGATCTTCATCAGCGGCAAAGGGCAGCTGTGCGGCGTATGCCGGCCCGCCGGAAAACGCTGACGTTGAATGAATGCTTCGAGCGACAGTAATGTTCTGGGTTTGTCTGGAACCGTCAGCCGGGTCGGGCCAGCGAGGCCCCTGCCCTGTGACCGCTATCGTCTCCTCATTTGATGAGCCGGTATCCGAAGACTATCCTTACCTCCGTCAACCAGGTGGTTTGTCACGGTATTCCCTTGGCCGACAAGATCTTCAAGAAGGGCGACATCATCAACATCGATGTCACCGCCATCAAAGATGGTTGGTTCGGCGACGCCAGTCGCATGTACTTCGTCTGCGATCCCATTGTGTTGGCTCAATGCTTGGTAAAGACGACTTACGAAGCATTGCAGGCCGGAATCCAGCAGGTTAAGCCGGGAACCACTCCAGGCGATATTGGTCACGCAATCCAGTCGGTGGCACAGCGTGAACATTTCAGCGTGGTGCGGGAATACTGCGGGTACGGCATTGGGAAGATTTTCCACGATGAACCTCAAGTGTTTCACTACGGACGTCGCGGGGAAGGGCTCAAACTTGAACCGGGGATGGTATTCACCATGGAGCCGATATTCAACGCAGGCAAGCGTGAGACTAGGGAACAATCCGACAGATGGACCGTCGTAACCAAAGGCAGGTCGCTATCCGCACAGTGGCAACGCATGGTTGCAGTAACGCCTTCAGGGTATGAAGTGCTTACCTCTTGGCCTAGGGCACAGATTCTTACGCAGCGATCAGAGACGTAGCCAGAGCAAATTTGACCAGAAGGCAGGTGTGCCCTGGAGGCTTGTCAGCCATGGTTTTAAGCCGTACGCGTTCAACTGGTTTCCACAATTGAATGTCCGCATCCGCTGCATGGCCGGTTCTCGATTCTCTTCATTGTTGATGCTCAATTGAACTGTAGATCTAAAGACAACCTGGCTCAATCGGAGTTGGACTTAGAGTTCAGTCGCAGGATCTAGGCAACACTCCACAAATGAAGATTGAAGACGTCGTAGTGATTCTCGAAAGCGCGTAGTTCATGCGGAATGTAACGCGTGGGACATGGCCCTTGCAGATTGGCGCACAAGCGCCAATTCACTGTGAAGCTCAGGCAGCCCATGGGGGTGTGAATGCGGGCTTGTCACCCATAACCGCTAGCCCTCCGACCGGAAAAACGGCTAAGGCACGAAACGCCTGGGTTCCGTTGTTCGATAGCGAAAACGTCTGACCCGCCGTGACTAAGAGAGCACTTCCGGCCGTTAGTTCAAGTCGCTTTCCATCGAGCTCGATTACAGCGCTTCCATCAAGCGCCACGAAGGTCTCCTCACGGGTCAAGCGATGGGTTGATCCAACAACGCCAGGCTCGACCGTTACTTCCCAGACCGCGTTATCAACAGCACCACGGCTCGGCGAAGAATGGGTCGTGAAACTGATTCCAGGCAAGTCGAAAGTTGGGGCGTCAGCGCGAGATAGCAGTGGCATAGCGGTTCCTTTGTAAAATTAAGTGGAGTTAATTAACCAAACTATATTAACCAAGGTTAACGATGTCAAGTGCTGATACTTTAGATTTTGGTGTATTGCTAAATGTGGCGTTCGTAGCATTCAAAGACGCACTCGACGCAGATCTCGCTTCAGCTGGTTTCGATGACATCGGCTCTTCTTTTGGGTACGTTTTCCGTCTGTTAGCCGAAACACCCTGCAGCCTGAGCGAACTGGCGATGCAGCTTGGAATGAGTTCGCCCGGTGCACTGAAGGTCGTCGAAGACATGGTGGGAAAGGGCTACGTGTCTAGAAGCGTTGACGAGGTCGACCGAAGGGTGAAGTGGCTGTTACTGACTGAACGGGGTCGCGAAGCATTGAACCGAGCACGTTCTTTCCACGAAAAATATGAGCAGGCATTGGCCAAACAGCTCGGAAAGCCGCAGGTCACCTCAATGCGGAAAATATTGGAAGCGATGGTGGATTCACATGCAGAACGAAGCGGCCGCCAGCCGAGACCAGTTTAGTTGCTTGCGTGGGTTGCCGCTGCAAGGCACGCCAACGTCAACTGTTGTCGCTAATTCCAGTTAGCTTACTTTGTAGTTTGTGCCGATGGTGAACTGACCAGCGCTTTCACTGAGAACACCTTAGTCACCTTGTAGCTGGCATACCAGGCCTGCCGGAAAGATCTGCGCCAAAACCTGCCACATCGACCAAATCCTATATGGGCAGGTTCATCCGGGATGGCATCGCCTCGGGTTTCAGATCGGTTTGGTAGTCGCCGAATCGCTTGAGCTTACTGGTGGTAGACGGGTGTTGGTACCGATCGTCGTTTAGGCCTACTGCAACACAACCAAGTTGCGTTGACGGTGGATGTTTTGAATGTTTGGGGCCACCTGCTAGTACGCTCTCTCAACAGGCTGAAACCGGTGTTGAGTGTTGAGTGGCGACTGCCGAATGTCTGTAAATGGTCGATGAACTGCGCCAATTTTGTGACTCAAGTGACCTGACTGCGATTCCCATGGAATGAAATTTGGCGATCAGTGAATGACCGCTTCCAGGCGCTGAATTTGTATTGACAGACTACCGCTTTGGGTCGACTCCTGCCAAAGTTAACCGACCCTACTCCGCCGCCTTCGCCATCCGCTCACTCTTCCAATACACATCATCCCCCACCGTGCCATCGGTCCGGTAACGGTTCAGCACGCGGGACAGCACAAACATCAGATCCGACAGGCGGTTCAGGTACTGGCGCGGCGTGTCCTTCAGCGTGTCTTTCGCACCCAACGCAACGACGGCACGCTCAGCGCGGCGGGCCACGGTGCGGCACACATGGGCTTGTGATGCAGCGCGGGTGCCGGCGGGCAGGATGAATTCCTGCAAACGCGGCAGGTGTTCGTTGTGCTCTGCCAGTGCCTCGTCCAGCGCCAGCACAGCCTCGGGCTTCAGCAGTTCGTAGCCGGGTATGGACAACTCGCCGCCCAGGTTGAACAGCTGGTGCTGGATTTCCACCAGCACGTCGCGCACGCCCTGGGGCATGTCTTCGCACAGCAGCAGGCCGATGTGAGAGTTCAATTCGTCCACGTCGCCCATGGCGTGTACGCGCAGGCTGTCTTTGGAAACGCGGGTGTTGTCGCCCAGGCCGGTGGTGCCGTTGTCCCCGGTGCGGGTGGCGATTTGTGTGAGGCGGTTGCCCATAGTCAGCTCCATGCAAGGACAAAAAAAGTCTCCCATCGTAAACTGATCCCCCCAGCACCACCGCTCCGCGGCCGGCTGCCCCCAGGAGACACAACAATGAACGCTCCCACGCCCCCCCTGCATTTATTGCCCGAAGTGAACCAGCGCCCGGTTCCGCCGGAATTGGTTGAGGCGCTGCAAGCGCAATTCGGCACCCGCTGCTCCACGGCCCTGGTGGTGCGCGAGCAGCATGGGCGCGATGAATCCTCGTTCGACGTGCCGCCGCCCGGCGCCGTGGTGTTTGCCCACAACACGGCCGAGGTCGCCCAGGTAGTCAAGCTGGCGGCGCAGTACCAGGTGCCGGTCATTCCCTTCGGCGTGGGCACCTCGCTGGAAGGCCATTTGCTGGCCGTGCAGGGCGGCATCAGCCTGGATGTGAGCCAGATGAACAAGGTCTTGTCCATCAACGCCGAAGACCTGACCGTGACCGTGCAGCCCGGTGTGACGCGCAAGCAGCTCAACGACGAGGTCAAGTCCACCGGCCTGTTCTTCCCCATAGACCCCGGTGCCGACGCGACGATTGGTGGCATGACCGCCACGCGGGCCAGTGGCACGAATGCCGTGCGTTACGGCACCATGCGCGAAAACGTGCTGGCGCTGGAGGTGGTCACCGCCAGTGGTGAAGTGATACGCACCGGCACCCACGCCAAGAAATCATCCGCTGGCTACGACCTGACACGCCTGATGGTCGGCAGTGAAGGCACGCTGGGCGTGATCACCGAAGTGACGGTCAAGCTCTACCCACTGCCCGAGGCGGTGATGGCCGCGACCTGCTGCTTTGCGTCGCTGGCCGATGCGGTCAACACCACGATACAGATCATCCAGCTTGGCGTACCCATTGCGCGCTGTGAGCTGCTGGATTCGACCACCGTGAAGGTGGTCAACCAGCATTCCAAACTGAGCCTACCGGAAAGCGCCATGCTGCTGATGGAATTCCACGGCTCACCCGCCGGTGTGCAGGAGCAGGTGGAGACCGTGCAGGCCATCGCCGCCGACAACAACGGCAGCGCCTTCGCCTGGGCCGCCACGCCCGAGGAACGCACCAAGCTGTGGACAGCCCGGCACAACGCCTATTTCGCCGGCGTGCAGTCCCGCCCCGGCTGCAAGGCCATCACCACCGACACCTGCGTGCCGATATCGGCGCTGGCCGACGCGCTCTTGGACTCGGTGACCGAGGCGCAAGAGGCCGGCATCCCGTACTTTCTGGTCGGCCACGTGGGCGATGGCAACTTCCACATGGGCTACCTGATAGACCCCAACATCCCGGCCGAACGCGAAACCGCCGAACGGCTGAACCACCAGCTGGTGGACCGCGCGCTGAAGCTGGGCGGCACCTGCACCGGCGAACACGGCGTGGGCCTGCACAAGCAGGGCTTTCTGGTGGCTGAGACGGGGATTGGCGCGGTGGACATGATGCGCTCCATCAAGCGGGCGCTGGACCCGTTGAACATCATGAATCCGGGAAAAATCTTTACGCTATAAAGTTTATAGCTATTGAGGTCCATCCGACGGGGGCTAGCGGCATAAATCGCTACAAGAGCCTGCCTGCAGAGACATCTTCCAGCCGCACACCCAAGGCGGCCATGGCTGTGGGCACTGGCAAACCCCGCACCAGCGCCGCGGCCAGTTCCCCCATGGCCGGCGCCGTCTGGATGCCATAACCGCCCTGCCCGGCCAGCCAGAAGAAGCCGGGCGCATCCGGTGCGAAACCCACCACCGGCGACTTGTCGGCCACAAACGAGCGCAGCCCCGCCCACTTGCGCCGCACCTGGCGGATCTGCAACGTCGTCACGGTTTCTATGCGGTCCACGGCGATGGCCACATCCAGCTCTTCGGGCTGCACATCCTGCGGGTCCACGGCGTCTTCGTTGGCGGGGGACATCAGCAACACACCGGCATCGGGCTTGAAGTAGAAGCTTTCTTGCGCATCGATGACCAGCGGCCAGTGGTTGATATCGCAGCCCGCCGGGGCTTCCGTGGTGAAAGCCGTGCGGCGCTTGGGCACCAGGCCGATGGGCGCTACGCCCGCAAGCCGGGCCAGTGCATCACACCAGGCGCCAGCGGCATTGATGACGATGGGTGCTGAAAAGCTGCCGGCTTCTGTGTCGACAAGCCATGCACCCGCCTCGCGCTGCATCTTTTCCACACCGGCCCCACACACCAGCTGTGCACCGGCTGCCCTGGCACCGCGCAGAAAACCCTGGTGGATGGCGTGTACATCCATGTCCATGGCGTCGGGCTCGTACACGCCACAATGCGCCGCCTCGGGCCGCAGAACAGGCACGCGTTGCAGGATGTCGGCCTGGGTCCACCACTGCACATTGGGCACCAGCGCGCGCATGTCTTGCCAAACGCTGCGCAGGTGGTCGTAATCAGACTCGGCTCCCACAATCAACGAACCCCGCGGCGTGACCAGGGGGTGCTCCGCAAACCCCGGCGGCGGATTGAAATAAAACGGCCGGGACGCAGTAGTGATGGCCCGCACGGTGGCATTGCCATAGGTCTCGGAATACATGGCCGCTGACCGCCCCGTAGAGTGGTAGCCGGGCTGGGCCTCGCGCTCCAGCACGGTCACGCGGCAGTGCGGCGCCAGAAAGTAGGCGGCCGATGCACCGGCCATGCCGGCACCCACGATCAGAACATCGGTAGACTGCATGGCTTCACTCGGGCAGGTTTTCGTTTGCTACTATTTTGATAGCTATTGAGATAACAATCGCGGGGGCTATGGGCATATTTTGCACCAAGGCCCTGCACGACAAGACAAGGAATGCATATGGGTCTGTGCGGCAATGTAGTGCGGGGTATCGCGGTGCTGTGTGCGGCTGCGTCCGCGCTGGCGTCGAACCTGGACCACCAGACCACCGGCATCAGCCCTGGCCCACTGCCGGTGATGGTGCCGCAGCTCAAGGCCCGCCTGACATTCCCCATGGCCTGGACCCCCCAGGTCAAGGATCTGGCGGCCTGGCGCCAGGCGGGTGTGGCCAAGCTGTGGGAGCTGAGCCTGCAGGCACCCGACCACACACCCTTCGAACCGCAGCTGGTGGCCGAGGTGGACCGCGGCAGCTATGTCGCACGCAAAGTGGTGTTCAACCTTACGGCCGATAGCCGCGTGCTGGCGCTGCTGTTGGTGCCCAAGGGCAAGGGGCCATTCCCGGCGGCGGTGGTCTACCACGACCACGGCGCACGTTTTGACATCGGCAAGGAGAAGATGGTCGAACCCTGGGGAGACCCAGCGCGCCACCCGGCATCCCAAGCCTGGGCGCAGCGGTATTTCTCCGGGCGCTACCCCGGTGACGAACTGGCCCGGCGGGGTTATGTGGTGCTGGCCACGGACGCCCTGGGCTGGGGTGACCGCGGCGCCATGACCTACGACATGCAACAGGCCCTGGCCGCCAATTTTCTGCAACTGGGCAGTTCCATGGCCGGCCTGATGGCGCTGGAAGACACCCGCGTCGCCGTGTTTGTGGCCAGCCTGCCCGAGGTCAACCCGCGGCAGGTAGCGGCTGTGGGTTTCTCGATGGGTGCGCAACGCGCCTGGCAGGCCGCCGCGCTGAGTGATGCCATCACCGCCACCGTCGCCGTGAA
Source organism: Pseudomonadota bacterium (assembly GCA_040387325.1). GTDB lineage: Bacteria > Pseudomonadota > Gammaproteobacteria > Burkholderiales > Burkholderiaceae_C > Allorhodoferax. The sequence continues at coordinate 42,781 of JAZKDY010000119.1, forward strand.
CTGGATGGCCACCACCGAGGGCCTGATGGTGGCAGGCAATAACCAGTTGCGGGGTGGCTCGGCCTGGGCCATGCTTCACCCGGGCCTGCACCGTTTCATGGACTACCCGGACGTGGCCAGCCTGGCCGCTCCCAAGCCCATGCTGCTGTTCGCCGGTGAGCAGGACGGCTTGTTCCCTGCCGAATCCGTGCGCACGGCGTATTCCAAAATGGGCAAGGTTTGGAGCGCCTGGGGCGCGGCGGACAGCCTGCAAACCCGGTTCTGGCCGGGCGGCCATGTGTTTACACGGGAGCAGCAGGACACTGCCTATGACTGGCTGGACCGGCTGTGGGATGTGCAACGCTGAGCCTGTAGCATCCACACCGAACCCAAAACAACACCCCATGCAAACATCCATCTCTCCAAGACGCGGCCGTTTCTACCGCGCAGTACAGTTTCCCCCGGTCCGCGCCGTTCTGGGCTTCTTCTGGGTCGGTGGGGCCATAGGCCTGGGGGCCGGTGCCGCCAGCGTGTTACCCGACACCCTGCAGCATCTGTCGCCGCTGCTGCTGGCACTTGGTGCCCTGGTGGGTTATTACGCTTTTGTCCGCGTCGTTGAGCGGCGGCCGGTCACGGAATTGTGGTCCGGCGGCTGGCTCCTGGAGGCCGTGGCCGGCGTTGCCATCGGCATCGCGCTGTTCAGTACCGTTATCGGCATACTTTTTCTGCTGGGCAGCTACACGGCAACGGTTGCAGCCAGCACAGCTGGTGTGTTGCCGGCATTGATGGCCGCCACCATGGCGGGCGTGACCGAAGAACTGCTGATACGCGCCGTCGCTTTCCGGATTCTGGAGAGTTGGTTGGGCAGCTGGATCGCGCTGGCCACCTCCGCCGTCCTGTTCGGCCTGATGCACCTGCCCAACCCTGAGGCGACGGCACTAAGCTCGGCAGCCATTGCGCTGGAGGCCGGCGTGATGCTGGCCGCAGCCTATATGGTCACCCGCCGGGTCTGGCTGGCGATTGGCATCCATGTGGCGTGGAACTTCACCCAAAGTGGCATCTTCGGGGCACCCACGTCGGGCGTGCCCAGCCCCGGCTTCCTGGAGGGCCAACTGCATGGGCCCGCACTGTTGTCGGGTGGCAGCTTTGGGCCAGAGGCATCGATAGTGGCTGTCACTGTTTGCCTGGCGCTGGGTCTGTACTTTCTACGCGTGGCCCACACCCGGGGCCATATCCTGCAACCCTGGTGGCGCCGGGGTGACGTTACAGCAACATAAAGGACGGGACGCCATGCGTGCAACCACTATCCCCGAATACATAGAGGCGGCCCCGCCCGAGGGCCGGCCCCATTTGCTGCGGCTCTATGCCCTGCTCAAAAGTGTTGCGCCACAGGCCGAAGAGGCCATCAAATGGGGCAACCCCTTCTTCATCGAACCGCGTTTTTTATTCGCGTTCTCGGCGCACAAGGCACACCTCAGTTTTGCCCCCAGCGCGGATGCATTGGTCGTGTTTCGCAAAGAACTGAAACCGCACAAGACGACCGCCAATTTCCTGCAGGTTCCGTACAACCAGCCACTACCAGAGGACCTGATCCGCAAAATCGCGGAGTACCGTGTGCGGGTGGTGGCTGAGCGAAAAGACGATGCGTTTTGGTGATGGCGCAGCGGCTACACCAAGGACGGGCTGTAGCGCGCAGAAGGTGACGCTACCCTGGCCTTATCTCACAGCGTAGCGATCTCCGCGATCGCGTTCGCCATGTATTCGATCTTGTGCTGCATGTCGGCGTCGGTGTCGGCAAAGCGCTGGGCGATCTCGGCGAAGCTGTCCTGGATCTCGATGAAGGCGTCCACCATGTCGGGGTCGAAATGCGCGCCGCGTTCGCTGAAGATGATCTGTGCCGCCTTGTCGTGCGGCACGCCGTCCTTGTAGACCTTGCTGGTGATGAGCGCGTCGTACACATCGGCCAGCGCGATGATGCGGGCGGACACCGGGATGTCCACACCGGCCAGTGCGCGCGGGTAGCCGCTTCCATCCCACTTTTCCTGGTGGCACAACACCACATCCTTGACCATGGCCAACAAGGGTGAGGGCCGGCCCAGTGTTTTCTCGGCCCGCTCGATGGCGGCATGGCCCAGCGTGGTGTGGGCACGCATGATGCCGATTTCATCTGCGGTCAGGCGCCCGGGTTTGAGCAAAATGCGGTCGGGCACGCAGACCGAGCCCATGTCGTACAGCGGCGCGCTGCGGTACAGCGTGTCGATATAAGCGGGAGTCAGCAGCGCCTCAAATGTGGGGTTCTTGCTGAGTGCCTGGGCCAGCGCCAGCACATAGTGCTGCACGCGCAGGATGTGGCTCTCGGAATCGGCCTCGCGCTGCTCGGCCAGGGTTGCCATGGCGAAGACCAGAACCTGCTGTGCGTGCTGCACCTCGTCGGTGGCGGGCGATGTGGGGCTGGGGGTAGGCATGTTCAATCTCCTGGGGGACCGTCGTTCAGCGGCGCTTGGTACAACCATACCATTTTGCCACCGGGCTCGCTACATTGGGCGGTGCTTTGCACACCCTGCGCTTCAAACTCCAGGCTGGCCAGCCATGCGCCGGGGCGCAGTTCGGCACGGGCTTTGGCGACTGCGCGCGGCATGCTTTCGGGCCGCTGGAACAGGTACACCATGTCATAGGTGGACCAATCCACCGCCCAGATGTCGGCCCGGCGCACCTGGGCCCACGGACAGCGCAGCGCACACAACCACCGCAGCGGCCAGCTCCACTCCAGGCCAAACAATTGCGCTTGCGGGTAGGCGCGGCGCAAGGCTTGCAAGCCGTGGCCCAGGCCGCACCCGGCATCGAGCACACGGGCGCCATCGGGCAATTGCGCGTGTTCGGGCATGCCGTCCAGCGCGTGTGCGGGGGTAGGGAACAGCGGCGCATCACGCCAGGCATTCAGCGGGTAGACCGCCAGCAGCAGCAGCAGCGGGACCAGCCAGGCCCACGCGGGTAGCGCCGCAAGACCGAGCGACGTCAAGCTCAACGCCAATGACAACGGGAAGCCCGCAGCGATCAGCACGCGACGCCACCAGCTATTGCCCAGCAGGCTGAAGGCCACACCCAGCGCAGTCGCAGTGCCCAGTGCAGTGTGCAAGGCAGCGCCCTGCCCCAACAACAGCTGGAAAACCAACCATGCTGCCGCCCAGGCCAGCACGGCAGGCAGTGGCCAGGTGCCCAGGGCTTTGCGCACAGCGTACCTAGGGTATGCGGTTTAGCGGCTTGCGCCCGGCGACAGGCGTTCGATCAGGCCATTGAGCTCGTCCAGCGAGCCGAACTGGATGACGATTTCGCCCATCTCTTCCATACGGCCGGCACGTTTGACACGTTTCTTGACCTGGATCTCGACCTGGGCCATCAGCAGGTCCGACAGCTCTTCTTCCACCCGCTTGAGGTCGCGGGACTTTTCTTTCTTGGGCTTGGCCGAGGCGGTGAGCTCAAACTCGGCGCCCAGTTTCTTGACCAGGCTTTCGGCCTCGCGCACCGACATCTTTTTGGCGGCAATCTGGTTGGCGGCGGTGATCTGGGTGCCGCGCTCCAGCGCCAGCAGTGCGCGGGCGTGGCCCATGTCCAGGTCGCCGGCCATCAGCATGGTCTGCACCGGTTCGGCCAGGTTCAACAGGCGCAGCAAGTTGCTGGCAGCACTGCGCGAGCGGCCCACGGCCTGGGCGGCGGTTTCGTGCGTGAGGCCAAATTCCTTGATCAGGCGCTGCAGGCCATGGGCCTCTTCCAGCGGGTTCAGGTCTTCGCGCTGCATGTTCTCGATCAGCGCCATCGCGGCCGTGGCCTGGTCGGTCACGTCGCGCACCAGCACCGGAACGTTATCCAGGCCGGCCAGCTTGGCGGCACGGAAGCGGCGTTCGCCGGCGATGATTTCGTACTTGCCGGCGTTCGCGCCTTCGGCCAGGCGACGTACCAGAATCGGCTGCATGATGCCCTGGGCCTTGATGCTCTCGGCCAGTTCGTACAGCGCGCCCTCGTCCATGTGGGTGCGGGGCTGGTATTTGCCGGCCACCATGTCGGTCAGCATCAGCGTGCTGGGTGTGCCGGAGTTGGCCACGGCGTCTTCGGCCGGTGCACGGTCCTGCACCTTGGGGCCGAGCAATGCTTCCAGACCCATGCCGAGGCCCTTGGGTTTTTTTGTGACCATGGTTAAACGTTCTCTTTCTGCGTATCGGAAATGACTGGGAGCAATTGGTTCAGCAAGGCCCTGCCCTCGGGCCAGTCACCCAGGCCGGATTCGGCGTTGATGTGGCCCTTGTTGCCGTAGTCCACAAATTCGGAACCCCAGGCGCTGGCTATTTGTTTTGCACGGCCACGGCTGCAATAGGGGTCGTCCAGGCTGTTGAGCAGGATGCTGCGAAACGGCAGGCGCTGCAACGGGATGTGCCAACTCTTGAGCACGGCGCGCAGTTCTTCGCGTTCAGAGTCGCCGGGCGCCACCAACAGGGCGCCGACCACGCGCTGCGCGTTGCGCGAGTGCGATGCCCAGGCAGCCGTCAGGATGCAACCCAGGCTGTGGGCGGCCAGCACAACCGGGCCAGGCGGTGCGGCCAGCACGGCTTCTTCCAGCTGCGCCATCCAGTCACCGCGCAAGGGCGTCATCCAGTCGTGCTGCTGCACGCGCTGGTCTCCGTACAAGATTTCCCAGCGGCTTTGCCAGTGGTCGGGGCCGGAGTTCTGCCAGCCGGGCAGGGTGAGGATGGTGGCGGTGGTATCGGTAGACACGGGGTGATTCAAAATGGATGCTATTGTTTTAGTAGCGATACTGTTATATTCGACGGGGGCTGCAGGCCAATTTCATATAAATGACTGGGCTGCAGCGGCACTCACATCGCTGCAATACGCGCCACCATCTCTTGTGCAAACGACACAAACGCTTGCGCACCTTTGGACGACGGGTCAAACACCACGCCCGGCACGCCATAACTCGGTGCCTCGGCCAGGCGCACATTGCGCGGGATGACAGAGTCAAACACCTTGTCGCCAAAATGGGCCTTGAGCTGCTCACTCACCTGCATCTGCAAGGTGATGCGCGGGTCAAACATGACACGCAGCAGCCCGATGATCTGCAGGTCGTCGTTCAGATTCGCCTTGACCTGCTTGATGGTGTTGACCAGGTCGGTCAGACCTTCCAATGCAAAGTATTCACACTGCATGGGCACGATGACGCCGTGGGCGCAGCACAGGCCGTTGAGCGTCAACATGCTCAGGGACGGCGGACAGTCAATCAGTACGAAATCGTATTCGGCATCAACGGCTTCAATGGCTTGCTTCAGGCGCTTCTCGCGCCGCTCCACTTCCACCAGCTCCACCTCGGCACCGGCCAGTTCGCGGTTGGCACCCAAGATGTCGTAACTGCAACCGCCCTCCTTGAGCTTGTCGCTCTGGACACGGGCCTCGGTGATGGAGGCGGATTCGAGCAACACGTCGTACACCGTCAGCTCCAGCTTGCGCTTGTCCACGCCCGAGCCCATGGTGGCATTGCCTTGCGGGTCCAGGTCGATCATCAACACCCGTTGGCCTACCTTGGCCAGACCGGCGGCCAGGTTGACGGTGGTAGTGGTTTTGCCGACGCCACCTTTTTGGTTGGCTACACAGAAGATCTTGGCCATACTATTTGGATACCGCCAACTTGATGCCAAACCCGATCAGGAACAGCCCGGCAATTTTCTCCAGCACGCGGGAGATGACGGGGTTGGCGCGAATACGCTCGGCCAGAAAGTGCGTCAACAGCACCGATGTCAGGCCATACAAAAAGGTGATGGCGGCAATAGTGCCGGCCATGAAGCCATAGGTCAAGAGACCGCGCTGGCTGACCGGGTCCACGAACAGGGGGAAGAAGGCCATATAGAAGAGGATGGCCTTGGGATTGAACAGCGTGATCATCAGCGCCTGGCGGAAGTAGTGCCCGGCCGTGATGTTGAGCACCGGCGCGGAGCCGGGTTTGGCCAATAACATCCTGGCGCCCAGCCAGGCCAGGTAGGCAGCACCTATCCACTGCACCGCGTGGAAGGCATCCGGGTAAGCCGCCAACAGCGCCGCCACCCCGGCCACCGCGGACCACATCAGCACCTGGTCACCGGCGATAACACCCATGGTGGCCGCCAGCCCCCCGCGGATACGGCCCTTGCTGGTAGACGTGATCAAGGCCAGATTGCCCGGGCCTGGGATCAACAAAAACACGATGATGGTGACGACAAAAGTGCCGTAGTCGGTGACGCCAAGCATGGGTTTCTTTCGGTGGGTGGAGCGCTGAGTTTACGTGAGGATTTCTGCGTGGCGTTATCCCGCGCGCTTGCGCATCCAGACAATGCAGCGGTCGGCATCCAGACCGGGGACAGTCAGTTGTTCCACGTGAAACACTTCCACGGTTGGGGGTAACACGGTCAGTTCGTCGGCGGGATGTTTACCCTTCATGGCCATCCAGATGCCCTGCTCTGCCAGTGCGCCACCGGACCAGTTGGTGAAGTCGACCAGCGAGGCGAAGGCGCGGGAGCTGACAACATCGTACGGTTCGGTCAAAGACTCGACGCGGGCGTGGAGGCCACGCAGATTGGGCAGCTTGAGCGTGACTGCTACCTGCTGGATAAAAGCCGCCTTCTTGGCAACGGTGTCCACGCAGTGCACGGTGATGTCCGGGCGGCAGATGGCGATGACGATACCGGGCAGGCCGGCGCCCGAGCCTACGTCCAGCAGGCGGATCGGGGCCTGCTTCTCCAGCAGCTTGCATTGCTGGTCAAGCGGCGCCAGCGCCGCCAGGCTGTCCAGCAGGTGGTGGGTCAGCATCTCGGCCGGATCGCGTACGGCCGTCAGGTTGTAGACCTTGGTCCACTTCTGGATCAATTCCAGATAGGCCAGCAGCGCTGTGATGCGGTCTGCCGACACGGAAATGCCCAGCGCGGGCAAAGCCTGCTCCAGCATCTGGCGGTGGTTGGAAGGAGATAGTGGGGTCATTGGGTAGGGAGCGATGGCTACAGGTGTATTAGCGGCAGGCCATCGACACTTCATTCTGCTGGGTGACAAAGGCGAACTTTTCCTTGTCGGTCATGCGGCCCAGGCGGGCACGGTCGGCGTCCAGTGACTGGCGCAGCTTCTGGCAGGACGCGGCGTCCAACGGGGCATTCTTGTTGCTGCCGCTTCCACCACGGGCACTCTCCTTGCGGGATGCCTCCACCACCTGGTCGGCACACTTGCCTTCAAACTCACCGACCGCACGTTTGACCTCGTCCATGGATGCGTTGGAATCGCTCTGCAAAACCCTTGATGCCTTGTCGCCCAGGATGCGGCATTCGGGCGTCAGGCCCTGGTGCACACGTTCACGCGCGGCCTTTTGCCGCACAGTGTCGATGGAGGTTGTCGGCGCATTGCCGTTGGCATTGCCACCGGTGGTAGCCGGGCCCGCCGTGGCCACCCCCTTCATGGCACCACCCGTCTGGTCGTTGGTGCAGGGGTGGTCGCTGAAAACCACCCGGCCATCCGCTTGGGCACATTTGAAGACGCCAGCACCCGCCACGGGCGCGGCCAGCAGAGCAGCAAGGGTCAGCAGAAGACGCAAGGGCATGGAGCGCATATATCAATCCCAGCAGTTGGCAGGTCGCCCCGCAGAGTGCACCCAGTAGCGACCGTAGCCGCCAATACCGGGGCCCAGTTTGCCTTGCAAGGCCCACACATCGCCGCGCGCCACGTGGTCGTAATGCTCATCGTCCGGGTGGTTGCCGCCGTCGCCAAAACTGGCCATGCGCCAGCCCGAGCCCAGTTCGCGCTCACACATCACCGAGGCCTGCAGCTCAGACTGCAGGGTAGCGCCCATCACAGCCTGGGTGGCACCGAGTTCGCTACGGGTCCAGCCGTATCCGCTCAGGCCACTGGGGCGGGGCAAAGCACCTTTGCGGATACACAAAACCGGCATCACGATGCGGCAACTGGTATCACCCACATTCGGGTTGCAGGCGCCTTTGTAGGCGCGGTCCAGCGTGGAGTCGCCCGCGTCGCACACCATATTGGCCACATCCTTGGAGTCCTTTTCCTCCAGCGCCTGCAGACCAAAGGTCAAGCCGTAACCGATAGGCTTGTCGCCGGGCGGTGGCGGGGGTGGGGTCAGCGGTGCTCCCGAGGGCGCCACCTTGACCGCGGGCGGCTGCTGCGGCTTGGGGCCAGAGCATTTTTTGAACATCAACGGAATCACCAAGATGCCCACCAGCACCCCAACCAAAACGACTGATCGCTGCATGCGCTGCCCTCCCCGGCTGCTTGTTAGAAGAAAAAGGGCTTAGTTTACGCTGCCACTTTTTCAGCAAAACCGCGGAAGTTGCCCTTCTTCAAATGGATCAGCAGCAGGGAGATGGTGGCGGGTGTGATGCCCGACATGCGCGACGCCTGGCCCAGGGTCTCAGGGCGATGCTTATTCAAACCCTGCCGCGCCTCGATGCTCAGGGCCGTCACCTGCATATAGTCCAGCTCAGCCGGCAGGCGCAGGTTTTCATAATGGGCGGCGCGTTCCACCTCGTCGTTCTGGCGGTCGATGTAGCCGGAATATTTGGCGGCAATCTCCACCTGCTCGATGACGGCGGCCACGAACACATCCTGGGCCAAGGCTGCGGCAGCAGCCTCAGACCCGTCCGGTGTTTCACGTGGAACATCTGGGGCAACTGTCGGCAGATCCCGATTCGCGTAGCGCCCTTCGTCCAGCGACATCAGCGCCGCGTAGCCAATATTCGGCCGCCGCAGCAAGTCCGCCAGGTTGTATTCGTGCTCAATGGACTTGCCCAGCACCCGTTCGGATTCGCTGGCCGCCAGGTTCTTGGGGCTGACCCAGATACCGCGCAGGCGCTCTGTTTCACGTGAAACAGCGTCACGCTTGCGGCAGAAGGTATCCCAACGCGCATCGTCCACCAGGCCCAGCTTGCGGCCGGTCTCGGTCAGGCGGGCGTCGGCATTGTCCTCGCGCAACTGCAGGCGGAACTCGGCGCGGCTGGTGAACATACGGTAGGGCTCGGTCACACCCTTGGTGATCAGGTCGTCGACCAGTACGCCCAGATACGCCTCGTTGCGGCCGGGCACCCAGATGTCTTGACCCCACGCCGCCGAGTGGGCAGCCGGTGCGCCAGCTTGCAGTGCGGCGTTCACGCCGGCGAACAAGCCCTGCGCCGCCGCCTCCTCATAACCCGTCGTGCCATTGATCTGGCCGGCGAAAAACAGGCCATTGATCTGGCGCGTCTCAAAGCTGTTCTTCAGCGAGCGGGGGTCAAAGTAGTCGTATTCAATCGCATAACCGGGCCGCAGGATGTGCACGTTCTCCAGCCCGGCCATGCTGCGCACCAGGTCGTACTGGATATCAAACGGCAGGCTGGTGCTGATGCCGTTGGGGTAATACTCGTTGGTCGTCAGGCCTTCGGGCTCCAGGAAAATCTGGTGGCTGTCCTTGTCGGCAAAGCGGTTGATCTTGTCTTCCACACTGGGGCAATAGCGCGGGCCCACGCCCTCGATCTTGCCGGTGAACATCGGGCTACGGTCAAAGCCGCTGCGGATGATGTCGTGTGTGCGCTCGTTGGTGTGCGTGATCCAGCACGGCATTTGCTGCGGGTGCATATCGAGACGGCCCATGAAGCTGAAGACCGGCATCACATCACTCATGCCACCAGCCACGCCGTCGCCGGGTTGTTCTATGCACTTGCTGAAGTCGATGGTGCGGCCGTCCAGGCGCGGCGGTGTGCCGGTTTTCAGGCGGCCTTGCGGCAGCTTCAATTCCTTCAACCGAGCGGACAAGGACACCGCCGGTGGGTCCCCGGCGCGACCTGCCGCGTAGTTGTTCAGCCCCACGTGGATCTTTCCGTCCAGGAACGTGCCCGCAGTCAACACCACGGTCTTGGACCGGAAACGGATGCCGACCTGGGTCACTGCGCCGACCACGCGGTCGCCTTCAATCATCAAGTCATCCACCGCCTGTTGGAACAGCCACAGGTTGGGCTGGTTCTCCAGCATGCGGCGGATGGCCGCCTTGTACAACACCCGGTCCGCCTGGGCACGGGTCGCACGCACGGCCGGGCCCTTGCTGGAATTGAGAATGCGGAACTGGATGCCGCCCTCATCTGTAGCCAGCGCCATCGCGCCGCCCAGCGCATCCACTTCCTTGACCAGGTGGCCCTTGCCAATGCCACCGATGGACGGGTTGCAACTCATCTGCCCCAGCGTCTCGATGTTGTGGCTCAGCAGCAGCGTCTTGCTGCCCATGCGGGCAGCCGCCAGCGCAGCCTCGGTTCCGGCATGGCCGCCGCCAACGACGATGACATCGAATTCTTGTGGGTAAAGCATGGTGTTCTATTGGGGGCGCAAGGCAGGTCCGCGTGCGCCCGGTGTGGGATAGCCCACGATTTTACCGGTTGCACGGTTTTTTGGCACGTGGAGAAAATTCAGGCTGCTGCCTGCTTGGGTGGATACGTTGGGCTGCACGTTTTGCTCCGTGTCCCCCGCCCGCTGCGCGGGCTCCTCCTTTACCTACGCAAAACGCACAGCCCAACGTATCTGACGTAGCGCGTAAGCACGCCACCGAACTCCAGCAACAGGCAAGGGGTGGGTGTTTTGCGCAGGTAAAGGAGGAGGCCAAAGGCCGGGGGACACGGAGCAAAACATCCATCCCTTGCCTGTGGCGGGCGTAAGACGAAGACCCCACGCTCAACTGAATTGGCGACAATATCCACATGACCAAACTACTCATCTTCGCGGGCAGCACCCGCCAACTCTCCTTCAACCGCCGCCTCGCCAACGTCACCGCCGCCATGGCACGTGCCGAAGGTGCCGACGTCACCCACATTGAGTTGAGCGACTTCGATGTGCCGCTGTACAACGCCGACCTGGAAGCCCGTGGCACGCCAGCCGACGTGATGCGTCTCAAAGCCATCGCCTACGACCACCCCGCCTGGATCATCTGCTCCCCCGAGTACAACGGCTCCTACACCGGCCTGCTGAAAAACACCATTGACTGGATCAGCAGCCCCGTCAAGGGCGACCCCGTCTGGTCCGACGGCGACCGGTCCATGCGCGGCAAGATCGTCGGCCTGATGAGCGCCTCCCCCGGCGCCCTGGGCGGCCTGCGCTCGCTGAGCCACCTGAACCCACTGATGGCCAACGCCCAATGCTGGATCGCACCCAAGCAGTTCGCGCTGAGCCGGGCGGGCGATGCGTTTGATGAGAATGGGGAATTGAAGCTGCCGGCGCAGCGAGACAACGTGCTGGCGGTGGTGAAGCAGGTGTTGTGGGCGGCGGAACGGCTGGCGACTTAAGCCAACGCCCCACGCCGCTCAAGATCGGGTATGGACAATATTTCGATCCGTCCATAACCCAGCCCCAGCACCCCATCCCGCACCAGCACCTTCAATTCCTTTGACAAGGTCTGCCGCGTAATCCCCAACATCATCGCCAGCGCCTCCTGCGACACGGCCACGCTGGCCCGTGCGTAACTGGCCTGGGTCGCATCACCCCGGGCCAGGGTCAACAAGCGCCGCGCGATACGCGTGCGGGTGGATCGCAACATCGCGTCTTCCACCATGCCGTACAGCACCCGCACCCGGCCGCACAACAGCACGGCAATAGCGCGGGCGAAGGCATTGCGTTGCATCAGGCGCTTGAAGGCCGGGGACGAAATCACCAGTACCACACTGGCCAACACGGCCGTGGCATCGTGCGGCCGGGGCAGGCCGTCCACCAGCGAGGCCTCACCAAACCAGTTGCCCGCCTCGATGACGGACAGGATGCCTTCGCGGCCGTCTTCGCCCAGTGTGGAGACCTTGAACGCGCCCTGCACCACACCAAAGAAGCCACCCGTGGCGTCGCCCTTGCGGTAGAGCATTTCCCCGGCACGCAACTGCTGCACATCGGCCGCCGCCAGCATGGCCTTACGCTCGGCCAACGGCAGCGCACCGAACCAAGGATTTGTTGACAAGGTTCCCATCAAATCGTCTTTTGAGTCGGCCATCCATTTCTTCCCGGTGATTACCCTAAATTGT
>JAZKDY010000120.1:0-22358 GCA_040387325.1 Pseudomonadota bacterium
TGGGCCCCATCTATTTGCAATTGATTCATCGAGATATCTCCTTCTGGTTTTTAGGGGCGGCAGCACATGGGAAGTTGTCGCTTTTCGTGGCTCGAAAATGGTTTTTCATATCCGAACGATGCGAATAATACGTTGAAACAGAAAAAATAGACAGCGGTGTCTATTTATTTATGACAGCGTTGTCTAAAAACAGTATGATCTGCACCACACTGAAAAATAATCGGTGCGGCGGAACGAATAAAGCAAGCTGCCAAATCAGAAGACAGGAGACGAAATGAAGCGCGATACAGCAAATCCCGGACGCAATCTGGGTTGTCCCGGCCAATGGGCTGGGCTCGGGCCGAAGGATGCAAGTCCTAAGGCGTCGCGCTGAGCGATAGCTCAACTTCTTGACACTTTCTTCACCACCACGCAACAGGTTGTTAGATCTGAAGTCAGCGTGGTGAGTGGTTGACGTACGCCGCCCACTTTTATCAAATCAATTTATGCAAATGAACAATCCATCCAACGCTACGCTCGTCGAACTGTGCAAAAGTTTCCATCCGGATTTTCTGTGGGGGTCCGCCACGAGCGCCGCACAGATTGAAGGGGCCTACGATGAGGACGGAAAAGGAATATCCATCTGGGACAGTTTCTGCGACGAACCTGGGCGGATCAACGATGCGTCAGACATTCGCGTGGCATGCGACCACTACCACCGTTACCGCGAAGACGTTGGTCTGATGAAGGGTCTGGGATTGGATGCGTATCGCTTCTCAGTGGCCTGGGCCCGGGTTCAGCCTACAGGGAGAGGCGCATGGAACGAAGCCGGGTTTGCTTTTTATGACCGCCTTCTCGATGCGCTGCAGGAAGCCGGTATCCGCCCCCACGTCACGCTCTACCATTGGGACCTGCCGAATGCGCTGCAGCAAGACTTCGGGGGATGGGAGTCGCGCGAGATTGTTCCCTTGTTTGCTGACTATGCAGCCGAAGTAGCTCGGCGTTTTGGTGATCGGGTCGCGGGCATTGCCACCCTCAATGAACCTTGGTGTGTTGCAACGTTGGGATACGAGGTCGCGCAGTTCGCGCCTGGGAAAAAAGACCGTGCCATGGCCATGCAGGTCTCGCACCATTTGATGATGGCACATGGTGCAGCGATCAAGGCGATGCGAGCCGTCACCAAAGTCCCATTGGGTGTTGTGCTCAATCACACACCTGCATTTGCCGCGGAGGCACTGGAGGCAGATCGCAAGGCTGTGCGCATAGACGACGGGCTGAACGTGCGGTGGTATATGGACCCCATATTCCGGGGCCAATATCCAGCGGACATACTGGATCACCTGGGAGCAGATGCACCTGCGGTCGAGGTCGGTGATCTGGCCCTCATCCACCAGCCGCTTGACTTCCTGGGTATCAACTTCTATACACGGAGTTTCATCAGTACGCAAACGCCACCCAAGCCGGCGCCAGGCAAGAAGGGCTTCACCGACATGGGGTGGGAAATCTACCCTGAGGCGCTCACCCAGCACCTGGTTCGGATTACGCGTGAATACGCTCCACCACCGATCTACATCACCGAAAACGGAATGGCCAATGCGGATCAAATTGTGGATGGTCGCGTCGCAGACGTGGAGCGAATCCAGTATGTCAGCGACCACTTGAAAGCACTCGCCCACGCCGTGACGCTGGGCGTAGATGTTCGGGGCTACTTCTACTGGAGTTTGCTCGACAACTTTGAATGGAACTCGGGATACACGAAACGGTTTGGCCTGTTTCATGTGGACTATGCGAGCCAAGAGCGAGTGGCCAAGGACAGTGCCCTCTGGTATCGTGAGTTCATCGCCACTTTCAAATCTCAGCGGGCTCTGACTAAAAGCGTTTGATACGTCAGAACTTGATCTTCAGGCTGACGCCAGATGCCATATGTGTTCCTGTTAAAAAATAGAGGTGGTTGATCCTTATGACGCAAGCAATCAAGACAAAGCGCTCAGCACTCTCCTGGGTGCCCACTGCGTATCTGGCTGAGGGTATCCCGTTTGCCATGGTCATCTGGGTCGCAGGGACCATGTTCAAGGACTTGGGACACAGCGACAGTGAGATCACGCTATCCACCGCCAGTGTGGGGATCATGTGGTCACTGAAGCCTCTGTACGCCGGCTTCCTGGACATGTTCAAGACCAAGCGGTTCTGGGTAATTGCCATGCAACTGGTGATGGCTGCATTACTTGGCATCCTGGCAATGTCACTCACACTGCCCAACTACTTTGTGATTGTCATCCTGCTGTTGTGGTTGCTGGCGTTTGCTTCCGCCACCCAGGATATTTGCATAGATGGGGTCTATATCACCGCGTTGGACCAGAAGGCGCAGGGCAAGTTCATGGGGGTCCAGGGCGCGTTCTGGAATGCGGGCCGCATCTTCGCCACTGCGGTAGTAGTTGGTGCCGCAAGTTATCTGCAAAAGCAGGGGATGGACGCCAAGAGTGCCTGGGCCATGGCCTTGGCAGTGAGTATGGGCGCCATGGCAGTTCTGGCGGCCTACCACTACATCGTTCTTCCTTCGGGTTCGGTGCCGGAGCGCCCCAAAAATGCAGCGGCAGTGGCTGTCACGTTCAGGGACCAGTTTCTGGATTTCCTCAAGAAGCCGCATCTGTTAGGCATGCTGACGTTCGTATTCTTGTACCGTCTGGGCGAGGGTTTCTTGCTGATTGAGGCACCCCTCTTCATGCAAGGCAGTGTGGCCAACGGTGGATTGGGCATGTGTGCGACCAACGCAATCAGCGCGGCTTGTCCCCATTTCCTGGAGGACAAAGCACTCATTGACGGGTTTATCAGCACGGTTGTGAGCCTTGCCTTTGGGATGCTCGGTGGGTTCTTCGCCGGCAAATATGGCCTTACGCGCAAAACGCTGGTGTTCATGGCCCTTTGCCTCAACCTGCCACACATTACCTTCTACATTCTGAGCTGCATGGTGTCACCTGACGCCCCTGTCTCGCTGCCTGTCATCGCAACGTTGGTGACGATAGAAAAAGCCGGCTATGCATTTGGTTTTGTGGCGAACATGCTTTACATGATGCAGCAGATTTCGCCCGGAAAATACCACATGACGCACTATGCCTACTGCACTGCCATCATGAATCTGGTGCTTATCCCGACACAGATGGTGAGCGGTTTTCTGGCGGACCATATGGGCTTTCAGACCTTTTTCCTGGTTGTCATGGCCGCGTCCATTCCGTCTGTGCTGGGTGCATACTTCGCGCCTTTTCCAAACAAGGTGGAAGGAGATGCCAAGCTAGGCGTGGCACGCCATTGACCCTGGTTCAGTGCCTCAGATTCTCAGTCCGTAGAGGGCGCTGTCGCATGGACGTGCTTGCAGGAATGCATCACGCGATTCGTAAGCAAAAGTAAACCCGGTCAACTTCTACGGAAGCCCGGAGTTGTAGTTGTAAGCCCAACCCATCTGTTGGGCCCTTGTAAGTACAGCCAAGAAAGTCGAGCACAGACGCACTAACAACGCTGTTGCAAAGACCGCCGCTAAGTCAGTGGACGCTGCGACCAGGCAAGCTACTTTGAGCTGTTGGTCAGTTTGAGGGGGCCAGGGTAACCTGGCACCCTCTTTCATTTTGAGGGCCTTGCGCCAAACGAAGTCCGGCCATTTAACCCACCGGCGTGCTGTAAACATAGGTAAAGGTCGTCAACACTGCTGGCTGGGCTACGTTGTAGCAACAAGCCTTGGCGCAAACCAGGCTTGCTCAAGGTGGTCGGAGCCTATACGACTGTTGTTTGATGAGTGGGAGTAATCCATCATGCTGAATACCAAGTCCCTGATTGTGGCCGCGGCGCTAGTGGCGGGCGTAACAGGCGCAGCACGCGCGCAAGCCTATGGCAATGTCACCGTTGGTGGCGCGTTTGCTCCCGGAGTCTTTGGGCAAATTTCCATTGGTAGCAATGCACCACCCCCGGTGATGAATGTGCAGCCGGTGATCGTAGGCCGCCCCGTCTACGGAGCGGCACCTATATACCTGCACGTGGCACCTCAGGAATACCGCGAGTGGGGACGGTATTGCGGCAAGTACCGCGCTTGCGGTCAACCGGTGCACTTTGTGCGGGTTGAGCAAAACAACCGCTGGTGGGACCGCCACGTAGACCATCACCCCCACCACCGACCAAACCACTATCGCCACGATGACGGGAACCGTTGGGACAACCGGCATGACAACAGGCGCGATCATCGTGGCGACAGGGACCAGCGCCGCCACAACCAGGAGAACTATTGGGAGCCGCGCTTTGAGAGCAAGCGAGGCGAGCGCTAAGCCAGGAAAGCCAGCACCGCATCCAGGTGCTGGTCGTAGTCGCTCAACGCGTGGTCACCACCTGGGAGCAGTTTGATGTTGGCACCCGCGTAGTGCCCCGTCATCTCCCGCCAGTCCAGTACCTCATCGCCCATGGCAATCACCGCAAAGTAACGCTCGGGCCGGCTGATGTGCGCAATCTCTAGCGCCTTGAGTTCGTCCACATACGCGGCTTCAAACTCAAAATGCTGTTCGGGGTCGTGCCACACGGTCTGATCGCCCAGATGCTTGGCCAAGTCGCGGGCGGGCTGCACGGCAGGGTTTAGCAGCACCGCCTTGCAGCCCCAGCGTTCGGCCAGCCAAGTCGCATAAAACCCGCCTAACGAAGAACCAATGACCGCCGTAGTAGACAACGGCCAGTCCGCTGTTGCCTTGAGCACCTCCACCATGGCCAGTCTGGGCGACGCTGGCAGTGCGGGGCATAACCACTGCATGCCTGGAAAGCGATCCGCCACGGCCCCAGCGGTCATGCGTGCTTTTGTGGATGCGGGCGAGGAGCGAAAGCCGTGCAGGTAAAGCAGGTGGGTAGTGTGCATGGAAGATGAAGTGTGGACCACAATCCTGCGCATGCCAGTGGTTCGGCTACCTGCAGACGGTTGGAGCGCATCCGGTTTTACGGGGGGGTGAATGAAGATTACTGATTCGATTGTCTGAGTTTTTTTTGGCTTGCTGTTCAGTGCAGTGAACTTGTCGCTTGCGCTGTCGTGCCTATGCTGCACGCGTCCAGTCCATCAACCAGTTTTCTGTCCACGTCTTGCCGTTGTCGCGCGACACGGCCTGGTACCAGCGGCACGTATTGGGGGCGATGCGATCCCACACGCCGCGCACGATGATGGGCTGTTTGTTGCCATCGGACTCCTCCGCATCCCATGTGCCCACACCGTTGACAAAACTCCCCCATGTCGGCGGTGGTGTGAGCAAACCGCTCGCGCCGTTGATCCAATAATCGGCCCAGAGCTTTTTCTCTACGTCCAGCAGGCGCAGGCCCATGCCACTGAAGTTGCGCGTGGGTATGCGCAGCTCTTCCACGCTGGCAATGCCAGCCAGAATGCCGTGCACTGTTGCTTCGCTGTGGAAGCTATCCCACGCTCCGTTCTTCAACTGGTGATTCCTGATGGTCCAGTTTCCTGTCAGGAAGTCGAAGTCGCCTGCCTTGCCATTGGCGGCTGGGGCGGCTGGCTTGAAGGCAGCAGCGCTGGCAGCGGACGGCAGGACCAGCGGGCCTGCCGCTGCAAGGCCGGCGGCGGCTTGGAGCAGTGCCCTGCGTTGTGTATCGGATGCGCTGGTGGTGGACATGGTGGGTTCCTTGTGAGTGGGTTTGTGTATGGCAGCCACTGTAGGAGAGATACAGGGCGATATGCGCCCTGTATCCACCAGGCGGACACCGCCCCAGTCATCAGAACTTCTGCAACAGGTATTCGCTGACCTTGGGTGCATCTTTGGTGAACAGCGTGTCCAGCTGTGCATTCAGCACATACAGGTCTTTGCCAACGAGCACCGCCGTGGTGGGGAAGGAGCGTGCGCTTTTGCGTGCGGGCTGCAACGTGGCGGATTGCCAGCCGTCGGTGGACACCACATCCAGCACCTGGTCGGCCCCCAGGTTTTGCACCACACTGATGCGGTCACGCCCGCGCAGCACGATGCCGTCTGCGCCCGCTACCGGGGCGGACAGTTTCACACGTTGCACGTCGCCCGGGGTTTTGCCAGCGGTGCTGATGCGAAAGAGTTCGCCGCTGTTGTATTTTCCGACGAGCAGATACCCGTCCGGGTGGTAAACGATGCCGTTCAGGTTGAAGCCTTCGCCCTTGAAGGCATCGCTGCGTGCAAACACGCTGGCCGCACCCTTGGCATCGATGCGGTAGACGACCGGCGCGAAGCTGTCCGTCACATACACATTGCCGGCAGCGTCGATGGCCAGGTCGTTGGCGAAGCGCCCACCACCGCCCGGGAGCAGACTGCCCAGCTCATGGTAGGCACGGCGCTGGCCGGTGGCAGCGTCATAGGCGGCCAGTGCGGCCAGCGTTCCCTGTGTAGCCGGACTGCTGCGTTTGGATGCACCCGTGTCGCCAATGGCGACCCACAGCAGATTGCGTGGGTCATCGAAGTGCAAGCCTACGCTGGAGACGATTTTTTCATCGGTAATGAAAGGGGTGTACTTGCCGTCGGGTGTGACTTTGCCCACCACCCCGGTGTGGATGGAGCTGACGAAGAACACCTTTTGCGCCGCCGACCAGGCAATGCCTTCGGGGTAGGCCATGTCGGCGGTGAATGCCACATCACCTGCCGCCAGGGCCGGACCACCGCCTAGCAAGGGGGTTGTCAGTACCGCAGCAGCGGCGAGCTGGCGAACAAGGGTGGATACAGATTTTTGGGGAGTCATGGGAAATGAATACTTTCTGGGCCGGCGCCCGTGGGTTGCAGATTGATTGCGGAATGGATTGTCTTTCTGAGCGAAAATTGCAACAACTAGGCAGTAAGCAAACATATTTTGCGAATAACGCAAAGAAAGGGTCGCCATGCTGGAAGGCATAGATGCGTTTCTGGACGTAGCACGGCACGGCACGTTCTCCGCAGCCGCCAAGGTGCAGGGCGTGGCGGTGTCGTCCGTCTCGCGCCAGGTGGACGCCCTGGAGAAGTCGTTGGGAGTGGCGCTGTTCCATCGCAGTTCGCGCCGCTTGTTGCTCACGGATGCGGGTGCGCAATTTTTGCCCCGCGCCCAGTCCATCGTGTCGGAGCTGGAAGACGCCAGGGCCGCGCTGCTGGACGCACAGGCCGAGCCGAGGGGCATGTTGTCGGTCACCGCAACGGCCGCTTTTGGGCGCCGCCATGTGATGCCGGTAGTGGCCAGCTTTTTGAAGCAGCACCCTTTGATCGAACTGGACCTGCATTTGAGCGACCAGTGGGTGGATTTGTCAGCCCAGCGGATGGACGTGGCCATCCGCATAGGTGTGTTGCCCGACAGCGACCTCGTGGCCTCCCAGTTGGCGCCACTGACGCGTGTGGCCTGTGCCAGTCCGCAGTACCTGCGGGAACATGGCCACCCCGCCAGCCCACAAGACCTGTTGCAGCACAGCTGCCTGACCCTGGCGGGCACGCGTGTCCCCGCGGGTTGGTGGAGTTTTTCAGATGTCAACCAGGGCAAGGCGCTGGCGGTGAAGGGGTGTTTCCGGTCAGATGACACCGAGTCCCTGTTGGCCGCGGCCGTGGCAGGCCTGGGCGTGGTCCATCTGGGCAGCTGGCTGGTGTGCGACGCGCTGGCGGCGGGCCAGTTGGTGCGGCTGTTTCCTGCAGATGCCACACCGCCGACCAAGCCAGCGGCTGCCATCCACGCCGTGCGGCTCAAGGGGCGCTCCCACGCCGCCAAGGCCCAGCTCTTTATCGCGCATCTGAAGCAGGCATTTGGTGCCACGCCTTACTGGGACCGTGTTCTGGTCAAATAATTTATAGAGAAATGACCTGTAGCCCCCGTCGGATATAACGGTTACGCTATTGTTTTTGTAGTATTTTGCTGGGCAGATGGAATGTCAGGTTGCCCCAGAAGCTGTCCCAGTCCACACCTTCTTCGTCGCCATCCACTGCCGGGATCATGTGCACCACGCTGACCATCCAGTCACCGGTATAGGGCAGGTTGAACCTGACTTCGCCCTGGGCCGACGTGGTGGCGCGGATCATTACCAGCTGGCCGTGGTGTTTGTGCCAGGCCTTGACCAGTGCGCCAGCCAGGGGTTGGTTGTCAAACAGTATCTTGATGGGCAAAGCGGCACCGGGCGCCAGTGCCAGAGGGTTGTGCAGGGGTGTGATCTCCAGGCGCTGGCCCGCACGCTGGGCATAGGTGGGGTCCAGCGCCTGCACGGTCTGGGGGATGGGGCCGACCGCGATCAGGGTCTTGACATGGCGTCGGTAGCGTTCGCGTGCCGGTTCGCTGGCGGTGCCCGCCTGCTCTCGTTGGGTCTTCACAAAATCCAGTCCTTCGTCGTGTAAATAGGCATGAAACCTGGCGGCTTCCAGCGTGATGTGTTGGGGCGTGCTGTCATAGGCCAGCAGGTGGGTTCCGGGTGTATGCAGCGCCAGGGCAACTTCGGCCTCGGGCGCATCGGCGGGCAATAGGGGCTGCAGGTCCTGCGGTGCTTGCCCGGTGCGGTAGTGCCGCAAGGCCCGCGTGCTGGAAACAGAAAAACCGGCTGCCTCGCCGGTAAAGAATTCGCCCACTTCCAGGCGCAGCGTCACGGTGTCGCCCACCGCCTGGGGTGAGGTGATGGGCGTGAACCAAAACTCATGCGCCTGCACGCTCTGCGTCTGACCGAACAGGCAGCCAACAAGCGCGATGCTGCGGATGAGAGTCGAAGTGGGCATCCTGCTGCTGGGCTTGCGGGCTTAGATGTCGGCCGGTTCACCAGCGTCGTCGGTGGCGAGCTTGGCTTCGCCCAGCACCAGCGGCTCACTGCTTTCGCTGGTGGCCGCCAGTTGGGTCTTGGCAAAGTCCAACACCCCCGTGGCGCTTTGCTCGACCGTCACGGGCACGTCGGTCCCCACGACCAAGCTTGGCCCGACTGGTGTTGTGGTGGTGCCACCGCCGCCACCGCAGGCGGCCAACAGCGTTGCGGTGCCCACTGCCGCCAACCAGCGGGCTTTCATCAGAGACTTGTACATGGTGTCTTCCTCACAGTGGGGTTCAATTGCTGGCAGAGCCGCCATTGGGGGTGTTGAGGTAAGGGAAGCGGTTCAGGAAGGGCACGGTGGCCTGATCCACACCGTCGTGGATGTTGGCGGATGTGGCGCCCAGCGGCACGCTGGAAGCCTTGCACGCCGATGTCAGCGATGGCACACCCGGCACACCGTTCAAAGCCAGGGCGTTGTTGTCGCCGTTGATGACACACAGGCCACCCAGCACGGCTACCAGCGCGATGTCGACCACGTCATCCTTGGGGCGGCGGCCATTGGGGAAGCCAGCCAGATCCTTGGCCATGCCCAGGTTGGCGGTGCCACCCACACGCAGCACTTCGCCGGCCACGCCCAGGCGGTTCTGGTCGGCAAACTGCACCGGCGTTATGGCGGTGTTCAGGCGCAGCACTTCAGACGGTGTAGCGCTTGTGGGCTTGTTCACACCGGTGATGCCGGTCAGGAAGACGGTGGCCAGGTCGGTGCGTGGCAGGTTGGTGGGTGCCAGTGCAGTTGCACTGCCCGACAACACCACGCCCAACAGCGCGGGCAGCGTGGGGTTGGTTACATAGGTCAGGAATTGTGTGTCGTCTTGCGGCTTGGACGCGTTGAACTTGTCCTTGTCCGGCAGGCCGATGACCAGCTCGTTGACCAGCGGGTTGCCCAGCCGCGAGACCTGCACCCAGGCGCCGCCTGCCTTCTCGCTGGTCTGGTTGCCGGAGCCTGGTTTGCCATTGAGCAAACGTGTCTGGCGCATGCTGGCGGTGGTCCAGCCGCCAATGACAGGGTCGCTGCCGGCGGTCAGGCAGTCCTTGTGCACTTCCAGCGCGATGGAGGTCACATTGTTCTTCTGGATGTAATGTTTACCGCCCTGACCGGCCGCGTCTTTGTTGGCTGGGTCCAGCAAGAAAGATGCGGGTGCATTGACCAGGTCAAACACGGTGCCCAGGTTGACGGCAAACCCTTCCTGGCGCTGGCCTACAAATACATAACCGGTGTCCTTGCCGGCAGGGCAACCGGGCACCTTGACGGCGTGCACATGTTTTTGCGCATAGGTCTCGTAGGCGGTGGCGTCACCCAGCGTCTTGGTACCGATGTAGTCCACCGGCTTCTCGAACGTGGATGCGCCGTTGGTCTTGGCGACGGCCTGCGTCGTGCCCTTGCGGCGGTCACCGCGCACCATGGCCACGGTATAGGTTTCATTCAGGTTCAGGTTGGCATCGGTCAGGTTGCTGACGGCACCGGCCTGTATCAGCGGGATGGCAACACTGGCGCCGCCAATGGGCAGGGCCACGCTGTTGAGCTTGTTGGTGAAACGGAACTGGAAGGTGATGTCTTCCTTGGCATCGCCATTGTTGTCGAGGTGGATCTCGTACAAGGCGTTGGGGTCCATCGAGAAGTAGTTGGGGCCGCCGTAGGGGCCTTGCAGCGGCTGGTAGTTGGCGATCATCGTGACGTAGTCACTGCGCCCACCCGTGCCCGTGGCACTGACGCCTTCGTAGCTGCGGAACATATAGAAGTCCGTGCCGTCGACCTTGGGACTGGTGGTGATGAAAGGTGCCTCGCGGTGGCTGGACGCCATCGCTGCACTGGCTGCAACCAGCAATACGCAGGCTTGTGCGATGTTGCCAAATTTGAACTGCATGGGTTTCTCCTGGAATGGCGGGAACGGGCGGTTGGTGGGCACCGCTACCCGCAAACGGGACGGTGCTCAGTGGTGAATACGCACCGAACCGCCCACTGGATTCAAAGGAGTCAACAAATAGTTCTAATAGTTCTAAACGGCAGTGGGCATAAAGCCCTCCAGCCGCGACAGGCGTAGTGCCGACGCGACTGCACTCTCCAGCAGGGGAATACCTTGCGCGGCATAGGAACCGCAGAAAAACACCTGGCGCTCGGGCTGTGCATGCAGGGCGTCGAGCCGCTGCAGGTTGGACTGCGTGGCCAGATCCACAACAGGGCGCTGCAGGCTGCAGTCTTGCAACACCAGTTCCGCGGCGGGCTCCCGCATGGGGTTGATGGTCTGGAAGAGCGGCCGCGCGTGCTGGTAGGCTGGCAGCAGCCGGTTGACCCAGATGCTGACCATGGGGCGGTCATGCTCGGGTGACATCACGTAGTTGACCGGGCCCCAGTCGTTGCGGTCGCCTGGCATCAGGCGCACATCGTGGTGCATGACCACGCGCACGCCACCGTAGCGCACGGCCTGCAGGACGGACTGTTCATCGGGGCTCGCATCCTTCAGCATGGCCATCACCTGGTTGGCCTGTGTGGCAAAGACTATGGCGTCGAAGGTCTCGGTGCTGCCGTCCTCCAGGGTGATGATGGCATGGCGTGCATGCCTGTGCACGCTGCGAATCTGCGCGTCCAGCCGTACCTGCGCTACACGGGCGGACAGGGCCTGCGCAATGGCTGCCGCGCCACCAACGGCACGGTACACACTGGAGACGATGAAATCGCGGTTGAAGTACTGGGTGATCAAATTCGCAGGGTAGTTGCGCACCTCTTGGGAACTGACGGTGTTGATGCCGGCGAAGGCGGGGATCAAAAATCGGTCGGTAAAGTGGCTGGAGTACTTCTGCAGGTCCAGATAGTCGCCAATGGTGCGGTCTGCCAATGCACCCGCTGCCAGAGCCTTGGGGGCTTCCCAGAGAAAACGCGCCAGGCCCAACAGGATTTGCCGCGATGCACCGTGCAGCCAGGTGGCGGGTGTGGCCCATGGCAGGGTCTTGCCCAGTGCGTGTATGTTGCTGTAGCGGAAGTAACTGGCGCCTCCCAGGTCGCTAAAACCCAGCGACGCATCCAGCGGCTCCACCTGCACGCCGGTCTGTGCCAGTAGCGCAAACAACTCGGGGTAATAACCGGGATAGATGACGCGCAAGGGAACATCCACCACGCCGCCCGGCGCCTGCACACTGTGTGCACCAATGCCAAGGCGTGGCTGGCGTTCAAACAGTGTGACGGTGTGGTGGTCGCCCAAGAACCACGACGCGGCCAGGCCTGCCATGCCACTGCCGATGATTGCGATGCGTTGCGCCATATGGCATGCTAACAGTGGGCTGCCAGGAACCGCCGCGTGGAGAGGGTGGCGCAGTAGATCGATTCATTCCCTCCATACCAACTTATTAGCGAGACCCGCTTTATGCATTTCATTGTTGTTGGCGCTGGCGCCATTGGCTGTTACGTTGGGGCACGGCTATCCCATGCCGGGCAGCAGGTCAGTCTGGTCGGTCGGCCCGCCATCCTGGGTGAGATAGCCGCACACGGGCTCAAGGTGTCCGACATGGACGGCTTCAGCGCCCATGTGCCTGCCGACCGGCTGCGCTTTGCGGTATCGGTTGCCGATGTGGACCGCAGCGGTGCGCCCGTCATCCTGCTATGTGTGAAGGGTGGCGCAACCGCCCAGGCAGCCGCCGGGATAGGTGCGGTGTTTGGTGCGGGCACGCTGGTTATTTCCTTGCAAAACGGAGTCGACAACGTGCAGCGAATCCGCACTGCCGCACCGCACCTGGACGTGGTGGCTGGCATGGTGCCCTACAACGTGGTACTGAATAGCCCCGCCACCGTGCACCGCGCCACGACCGGTCATTTGCAGATAGGCGCATCCCAACAGAGTGCCGATGTGGCAGCCTGTTGCGATGCCGCCGGTCTGCCCATGGTGGTGGTGCCCGACATGTTGGCCGTGCAGTGGGGCAAGCTGCTGCTCAATCTGAACAACCCGGTCAATGCGCTGTCGGATCTGCCGCTGCGCGACGAGTTGATGGACCGCAACTACCGTGTGGTGTTGTCAGCGCTGCAGACCGAAGCCCTGCGTGCGATGGACGCGGCCGGCATTGTGCCGACCAAGGTGGCCAGCGCACCACCGCGGCTGCTGCCCAAGGTGCTGCGCCTGCCCAACTTTTTGTTCAAGCTGGTGGCCGCACGCATGTTGCGCATAGACCCGAGTGCGCGCTCATCCATGTGGGACGATCTGCAGAAAGGCCGCACCACCGAGATCGACGATCTGTGCGGCGCCGTGGTGCGATTGGCCCAGCAGCATGGCACTGCAGCGCCGGTGAATGCCAAGTTGCTCACCACGTTGCAGTCCCACCGCGCGGGCGAGCGACTCAGCGGATCAGACCTGCGCCGCTTGTTGTCGGTATAACGTGGACGGAGTCGCCGCTCAGCCTTTGAGCAGGCCGCCCAGCATGCCGGCCAGGTCTCCCGCTTGGCCCAGCCCACCTTCGGGCAGCGTGCCGTGTGGGGTCAGCTGGTCGATCAGGCCTGGCAGCATCTGTGCCAGTTGACCCGACACCTGAGCCGGGTCCAGCCCCAATTGGCTGGCAATGTTGGCCAGAGGACCACTGCCAAATGCGCTTGCAATCTGGTCGGCCGAGATGGGCAGGTTGTCGCCCTTGCCGATCTAGGAGCCGACGATATCGCCCATGCCGTTCTGGTTGAATTTGTCGACCAGCCCGCCCAATCCACCCAGTTCGGAGTTGTTGGCCAGCAGGCCACCCAACACATCACCCAGGCCACCGTTTTGCTGTTGCATGTGGCCGGTGACGGCGCCCATGACTGAATCCAGAAGTCCCATGTTTCTCTCTCCTTGTGGTTGTTAAACGGGGTAAATCTTGACCGGGCGGGTTGCCACCGGAAAGCCCGCCGCACCCAACGTGTCGGCAATCGCCTTGTTGGTGTCGAAGTACACCTGCCAGTAGTGGTCTGTGTGGCAGTAGGGGCGCACGGCCAGCTTGGGCCCGAACTCGTTGAACTCCAGAATCTCCACATCCACCGCCGGTGACTTGGCGATATTGGCCACCTTGGAAACGGACTCTTTCAGCAGCGCAATGGCCTTGTGTGCATCGGCGCTGCCGGCCAGTTGTGCCACCAGTTCCACGCGGCGGTGCGCGTTGGCCGAGAAGTTCTTGATATCGCTACCCATGATCTTGCCATTGCCCACAATGGTTTTCACGTTGTCGGGCGTGGTGATGGTGGTGCCAAACAGGCCCAGCTCCAGCACCGTGCCTTCAATGCCCGCCACACCGACATAGTCACCCACCTGGTAGGGGCGCAGCACCAGCAAAAAGATGCCCGACGCAAAGTTGCCCAGCAAACCGCTCCAGGCCGCGCCAATGGCCACACCGGCGCCGGCCACCAGAGCCGCAAACGAGGTCGTCTCCACACCAAAGTAACCCAGGATGGCCACGACCAGAATGATGTTCAGCGCCACGGTGATGAAGCTCACCAGGTAACGCTGCACGGTAGGGTCCAGCTTGTGGCGGGTCATGCCCGCGCCGACCAGACTGATGGCCAGGCTGATGAGCCAGCGGCCCACGACAAATACTGCAATAGCACCCAGGGCCTTGAGCCCAAAGGCCACCAGTATGGGTTGGGCCTGGTCTATCCAGGTAGTGATCTTTCCGGTATCCATGCTGTGCGCTCCCTTTCAATAATTTGGAAAATGCAGTTTAGTAGCGCTGCGGCGTTCCTCTAACCTGGCAACTGCGTAAACCGTGAAAAATTGCCGCGCTTGCGGGCAAATCTGCAGTGCGAGTCCGGCGGGGCCGAATGCGATACTTTGACCAAGCACCCTTCGCACATATGACAACACCAATCCCTTTCAATACTTCCTCTTCCCGCCTCATCTACGGCTGCATGGGCCTGGGCGGCGGCTGGAACAACGACCCATTGCGCAGCGAAGATGTAATCCAAGCGCGAGCCGCAGTAGAGGCCGCCCTGGAAATCGGCATCACGCTGTTCGACCACGCCAATATCTACACCCTGGGCAAGGCCGAGCAGTGCTTTGGTGAACTGTTCAAGCAAGAGCCGGGCCTGCGCCAGCGGATGCAATTGCAGACCAAATGCGGCATACGTTTTGCCGATGCCAGCGGACCCAAGCGTTATGACCTGTCGGCCGCGCACATCATCGAAGCCGTGCACGCAAGCCTGCGCCGCCTGAACACCGACTACCTGGACGTGCTGATGCTGCACCGGCCCGACCCGCTGATGGAGCCCGATGAAATCAACGAAGCCTGGCGCACGTTGTTGGGGGCGGGCAAGGTGCGCCAGCTGGGCGTGTCCAACATGCATGCCGGCCAGTTGCGCCGGTTGAGCGCCGCGCTGGAGACACCTCTGGTGGCCAATCAGCTGGAGATGAGTTTGCACAAGACCGATTGGCTGGATGCCGACACCTGCTTCAATGATGTCCAAGGCCAGCAGTCCCTGGTGTGGGGCGATACGCTGCACTACTGCCAGAGCCAGAGCATTGTGTTGCAGGCTTGGGGCTCGCTGGCCAAGGGCTGGTACAGCGGCGGCGCACCGCATGGCGCGGCGCCGGCGGTTACCGCCACGGCCCACTTGGTGCAGCAGTTGGCGGATGAGCACGGCACATCGTGCGAGAGCATTGTGCTGGCCTGGCTGCTCAAGCACCCGGCGCGCATCCGGCCGGTCATTGGCACGGCTAACCCTGGCCGCATACGCGCCTGCGCCGACGCAAGCCATGTCGCACTGACCCGCGGGCAGTGGTATGCGCTATACCAGAGCGCCCGCGGGCGTGAGTTGCCCTAGTTCCATCAAGCATTGATTTTTACCATGTTAGACACCACACGCATCAAAGCCATCACGCTCGATCTTGACGACACGCTCTGGCCAATATGGCCGACCATCCAGCGGGCGGAGCAGGCGCTGGCTGCCTGGCTGGCAGAGCGCGCTCCGGGCGCTGCCGCTGTCTTTGCCGACAAAGACGCCCGCCTGGCGGTGCGCGAACATGTGGTGCAAAACTACCCACAGTTTGGTCATGACCTGAGTGCCATTCGACGCGAATCGATTCGCACCGCGCTGCAGCGTGCGAATGAGGACACCAGTCTGGCCGAGCCCGCCTTTGAAGTGTTTTTTGCCGAGCGCATGCGGGTGGAGCTGTTTGAGGATGTGCTACCTGCGTTGGCACTTTTGTCCGCCCGTTTCCCGCTGGTTGCGGTGTCCAACGGAAACGCCCATGTGGCGCGCGTGGGTTTGGGGCAATTTTTTGTCCACAGCCTCAGTGCCAGCGATTTTGGCGTGGCCAAGCCCGACGCACGTATCTTCCACGCAGCGGCTGACCTGGTGGGTGTGCCAGCGGCCCAGGTGTTGCATGTGGGGGACGACGCGGCGCTGGATGTGCTGGGTGCTCTGGGCGCCGGCATGCAGACCGTGTGGGTGAACCGTGGGCAACATGTCTGGAGTCACGCCGAACAACAACCACACGTCACGGTGGAAAATTTGGCGCAATTGGTAGCCCAACTCTGACGGCGCAGACGGCCAAAAAATGCACCGAATTGGTGCAACCTGGCCGTCAATTGTGATTGAGGTCGTTATTTTTTAAATATTTTTAAAAATAGCCCTAAATAACCCTCTAAATCTGCCGTTAAGAAACTTACGTCTACGAAGAAAAGTAAGTGGAGGGGCCAAGAGCCCAAACCAAAATGCAGTTGCCAACCATTGATCGAACACCAAATTTGCGGCCTAGCGGCGCAGATGTGGTTTCGTCTGGGGCAAACAGAGTGATTCCCGTTGCTCCGGTCAATCCCTCGGTAAGTGCAAACCCTTCCATATTGCCGGCGCCGGGCGTTGTTGACATGGTCAACCCCGCTTTGAAGTCGGCCGAAGGCGAATCGATTTATGTCAGCGTCTCAGACCCGAGCAGGCCGGGCTCGGAGGCTGCTACCACTCCTAAAGACTGGACCATCCACAGACCCGTCACTGAAAAAGTGGAAGATCCGCCGCCCAAACCCATGTACCAGTTGTTGATGGACCACTTCAAGAGCTTGTGGACTGCCAGTGCCAGTGCGGTTCAGCTGGAGCAGGTCAACAACCAGTTGAATCCGCCCGTGCCAGCGGCTTCAACAGACGCACCGGGAAATTTTGCCAAAGAAGTGCTGGTCTACGACCACAACACCATCAAAAAGAACGAGCGCCTCTGATCACCCTTCGGGGGGCAGGGTGTGACCTGTTTTAACATTGGGGTCATGCACACCAGCGCCCTAGTTCTTTTCTCCGGCGGTCAGGACTCCACTACATGCCTGGCCCACGCCCTCCAACGCTACGACCGCGTTGAAACCATTGCCTTTGACTACCGCCAGCGCCACAGCGTCGAGCTGGAAGCGCGCCTGGTGGTGCTGCGGGAAATACGGTCGCAGTTTCCGAAGTGGGCACCCAAACTCGGAGAAGACCATATGCTGGATTTGGCGGTTCTGGGCGCCGTCAGCGAGACATCATTAACCCGGGATACGGCCTTCAAGATGGAGAGCACGGGTTTGCCCAATACCTTTGTGCCTGGACGCAACCTGCTGTTCATGACATTGGCAGCGGCGGTCGCCTACCGACGAGATTTGCAGGTCATCGTCACAGGCGTGTGCGAGACCGATTTTTCAGGTTATCCGGACTGCCGTGATGACACGATGAAAGCCATGCAACTGGCGTTGTCACTGGGCATGGACAAGCGGTTTTTGATCGAAACCCCACTGATGTGGATTGACAAAACCGCCACGTGGGCCATGGCGCATGATTTAGGCGGTCAACCGCTGGTGGACCTGATCGTGGAGCACACCCACACCTGTTATCTGGGCGATCGCATGCATCGCCAGGCCTGGGGTTACGGTTGTGGCGAATGTCCTGCCTGTGTGCTGCGGGCTAGAGGATTTACCGGCTTTTCTTCGCCCGCTAGTGCGTAAACCGCGGGTGTAGCCACGGCCCTAGCCGTTGCGTACACCGCTGGCAACATGCCCCGAAGGGACATGCCGGGCTGCAGATTCGATATGCCCCGTCTGGTCATCAAAAAAGAAGTCGGGCTCGAACTCGCGCAAAAACTCGCCCTTGTCCAGGCCGCCCAGAAACATGGCTTCATCAACCGCGATATTCCAGTTCATCAGCGTGCGAATGGCGCGTTCATGGGCCGGAGCGCTGCGGGCGGTGACCAAGGCTGTGCGGATGCGCATCTGCGGGGTGGCGGCTTGTTGCAGCGTATGCAGCGCAACCAGCAAGGGCTTGAAAGGGCCGTCTGGCAGGGGCAGGGCGACCTTGTCCATTTCGTGTTGCTGAAAAGCGTTCAAACCCTGGTCTTGGTACACCCGTTCTGCCTCGTCACTGAATAGCACCGCATCACCGTCAAACGCAATGCGCACCTCGTGGGGGTGGGCCGCACTGGCATGCGCGGACTGTGGGTACACCTGCGCAGCCGGCACGCCTGCAGCCAATGCTGCGCGTACGTCGCTGAGGTGGGTGCTCAGGAATAAATTGGCGTGCAGGGGTTTGAGGTAGCGCCAGGGGGGCTCGCCCCGTGTGAACGAGCAGCGGATGATCGGCAAGGCGTAGTGCGCCGCCGACTTCATGACGCGCAGACCACTGACCGGGTCGTTGCGCGAAAGGATGACAACTTCGACTTTTTGCGACGCTGTGTCATTGAACGCAAGCAGCTTTTGAACCAGCGAAAACGCTACACCGGGTTTGGCCGGAATGTCCAGCCGCTCCAGCTGCAAGCGCATATAGGCGGTGTCGTCAGATTGTTCGAAGACTTGGTTTTCTTCTTCAAAGTCAAACAGCGCGCGGCTGGATATCGCCACCACCAGTTTGCCGTCCAGAGAGATTCCCATATCAGACTTGCAAAAACATGCGGTACACCGGATTGTGGGTTTCTTCCACGTACGGGTAGTCCAGGGTTTGCAGGAATTTGGCAAAGGCTTTGTCGTCTGCCGCGGGTACTTGCAGACCCACCAGAATCCGGCCGTAATCGGCGCCCTGGTTGCGATAGTGGAACAGGCTGATGTTCCAGCCGGGTCGCATCAGGCTCAAAAACTTCATGAGCGCACCCGGGCGTTCCGGGAATACAAAGCGCAGCAAACGCTCGTTCTTCGCCAGCGCAGAGTGGCCGCCTACCATGTGGCGAATGTGTTCCTTGGCAAGATCGTCGTGCGTCAGGTCAAGGGTCTGGAAGCCATGCTTGGTGAAGTTGAGTGCTACCTTGCCTGACTCACCCCTGCCCTGTGTGGTCAGACCTACAAACACGTGTGCCTTGGCGGAATCACTGATGCGGTAGTTGAACTCGGTCACATTGCGTGGGCCACCAGGCAACTCGCCGATCAACTCACAAAAGTGCTTGAAGCTACCGCGTTCTTCGGGGATCGTCACGGCAAACAGCGCTTCGCGTTCTTCGCCTACTTCTGCCCGTTCCGCCACAAAGCGCAAGCGATCGAAGTTCATGTTGGCACCGCACAGGATGGCAGCATAAGTCTCGCCTTTGGTCTTGTGCAGGGCAACGTACTGTTTGACTGCGGCGACGGCCATAGCACCTGAGGGTTCGACAATGCTGCGCGTGTCTATGAATATGTCCTTGATCGCAGCGCATACCGCGTCAGTGTCCACCACGATGAACTCGTCCACCAGGCCGGCGGCGATGCGAAACGTTTCTTCTCCCACCAGCTTGACGGCGGTGCCGTCGGCGAACAGGCCTACGTCCTGCAAGGTGACCCGTTTCTTTGCGGTGACCGACTGCAGCATCGCGTTGGAGTCGCTGGTTTGCACGCCGATGACCTTGATACGTGGGTCCACAGCCTTGATGTAGTTGGCCACGCCGGACACCAGACCGCCGCCACCGATGGCCACAAATACGGCGTCCAGGGGCTTGCGCAGAGTCTGTACCTGGCGCAGGATTTCCATGGCAATCGTGCCCTGGCCTGCAATCACATCCGGGTCGTCAAACGGGTGCACAAAGGTCAGCCCCTGCTTTTTCTGCAGCGCCAGAGAATGGGCATAAGCGTCAGAGTAGCTGTCGCCATGCAGTACCACCTCACCACCAAAGCCGCGTACGGCATCCACCTTGACCTGGGGTGTGGTGGTAGGCATCACGATGACCGCCCGTGCGCCTAACTTGTGTGCGCTCAACGCCACACCTTGGGCGTGGTTGCCGGCAGATGCGCAAATCACGCCTTTGGCCAGTTGCGCTGCGCTGAGTTGGGCCATTTTGTTGTATGCGCCCCGAAGTTTGAAGCTGCGCACGGGCTGCTGGTCTTCGCGCTTGAGCAGCACGGTGTTGTGCAGGCGCTTGCCCAGCTGTTTCGCGGGCTCCAGGGCGGATTCGGTCGCCACGTCGTAGACACGGGCCGTCAGGATCTTTTTCAGGTAGTCGTCAGGCGTCAGATGTCGGGATTGTTTGGTCGTCATGGCAGAGGGGCAAGTATTGACGCATGATAATCGCCAGCTTGCCGCGGATGCGGTGTGCGACGAACGTTAAGGAGCCAGAACATGGAATGCACAGTCAGTTGGACCGGAGGCCTGAGCACACGCTCTGCGATGGGGTTCATAGCCGAAACCGGCAGTGGTCATACGCTGGTCATGGACGGTGCGCCTGATACCGACAAGCCAGAAAATGGAGGCCAGAATCTTGCACCCAGACCCATGGAAACCGTATTGGCTGGTACAGGCGGCTGTACGGCCTACGACGTGGTGCTGATACTCAAGCGCGGACGCCACGCGGTGCAGGGTTGCACCGTCAAACTAACCGCCGAGCGTGCACCAACCGAGCCCAAGGTGTTCACCAAGATCCACATGCACTTTACGGTAACCGGCAAGGCGATACCGGCAGTTGCAGTGGAACGAGCGATTGCACTGAGTCACGAGAAATATTGCTCTGCCAGCATCATGCTGGCCAAGATGGCCGAAATTACGACCAGTTTCGACCTGTTGGAGGCTTAGACTTAGACGTGGTGTGCCACGGTGGTCATGACCTTGGCGGCGGCACGCATCAGGTCTTTGACAGGCTGTGGCAATTCCACGGCGCCGGCATCTTTGGCAGCCTGCGCATGGCTCAATTCGTCATCACGCATTTGAGCAACAATGGCCCTGGACGCATGGTCACCTGCCGGCAATTGGTGTAGGTGTCCTTGTAAGTGTGCGCCAACTTGAAGCTCGGTTTCCACAACAAAGCCCAGGCTTACCCGGTCGCCGAGACGTCCGGCCAACAAGCCCAGACCAAAGGCCCCGGCATACCAGAGGGGGTTGAGCAAGGAGGGGCGGGCGTCCAGCTCGGCCAAGCGTTGGGCGGTCCAGGCCAAATGGTCGGTTTCTTCCAGGCTGGCTTGGGTGAAATGTGTGCGCAGCTTGGGGTTGCTGGTGGAGAGCGCCTGGGCCGTATATAACGCTTGGGCGCATACCTCGCCCACATGGTTAACCCGCATCAGGGCTGCGGAAGAGCGGCTTTCCGCGGCGTCGAGCTGTGTGGCGTGCTCTGCCAGCGTCGGGCAGGCCTGTGCCGCGTGCGGTTTCGCAAAGAGCGTGCGCAGGGCGGAATCAGCGGCATTCAGCAGCGAATCCATTGGAAAACTCCGTAAAAAGATCAGTGCACCAGTCTAGCGTGATTAAGGTGTAGCAAGAGGGAAACAAATTGTTGCAACCCTGCAACGGATGCCCGTGGATTTCGGGTTTTTCCGCCCTTTTTGGGGTCAATGCTTTGCCAAACCGGCATGGGTCTGGTGCAATACATCCAACTTCCTGAACTAGGAGGTTGGCCCGGGGTGCTGATCCCGTAGGACCTGAGCCCGCTGTTTAACCTTTTTGAGAAACCCGAAATGAAAAAAACCCTCATCGCTTTGGCCGTTTTGGCCGCTTCGACCGCCTCGATGGCGCAAGTAACTCTGTACGGCGTTGCTGACTTGTCTTTGTCGGCAACTGACGCTCCTGGCGTTCGTAGCGACGCTTCCATGTCCGGCAACGGCCTGCTGAACGACGGTAACAGCCGTTGGGGTATCCGCACTGTGGAAGACCTGGGCGGCGGTCTGAAGCTGACAGCTCAGTTCGAACAAAACATCAACTACGAAACAGGCGCTACTGAAACAACCAGCGGCCGTTACGCTTACGCA
This sequence comes from Pseudomonadota bacterium, assembly GCA_040387325.1. GTDB lineage: Bacteria > Pseudomonadota > Gammaproteobacteria > Burkholderiales > Burkholderiaceae_C > Allorhodoferax. Next base: position 21,854 of record JAZKDY010000120.1, read on the forward strand.
GCTCTGGACGGCGGATTCGGTCGCCTGAAGGCTGGCCGTACACTGTCCCCATCGTTCTTCGGCGTGGCCACATGGGAACTGACTGGCGCAGCTAACTTCACAGCCGTGGGCAACCAGTTTGCTTTCGCTGGTGCCGGTTCGCGCAACAGCAGCGAATTCAGCTACACCACACCTAAGATGGGTGGTCTGTCCGCTACTTTGGGCTACGTGACCGAGTTGGACCTGGCTGTTGCTCCTAACAACAACGCTAGCAAAGTTGACGCCAACGTGATCTACGCTGCTGGCCCATTGGCTGCTGCTCTGTCCTACAACAAGGTCAGCAACGCTTCTGACGGCAACTACGCTTTGGGCGCAAACTACAACTTTGGCTCGTTCATCGTTGCAGCTTCCTTCCAAGACGCAGCTGGTCAATCGCAAGGTTGGTCTTTGGGTGCTTCTTTGCCCATGGGCCCATGGAAGTTCACAGTTGACGTCGCTCAAGACACCGGTTTTGACGACACCAACT
>JAZKDY010000121.1:0-16136 GCA_040387325.1 Pseudomonadota bacterium
GATGGTCATGTGCAGCGAACCGGTGATGCGCGCGCCCTTGAGCGGCTGTGCCTTGGCGAATTCTTCGCGGATGGCCATCAGGCCGGGCATTTCGGTCTCGGCAATGGTCAACTCTTTGCGACCCCAAGGGGCCAGGCTCAGGTCGGCGATCTTGTAGTCTTCGGTCTTGGAAACGGGTTTCAGTGCGCTCATGGTGTGCTCCAAAAAAAATTGAGGCCACTGGACAGCATGGGAACCGAAGGAAATAGGCTCACCGCACAGACCAGTGGGTGAGCGCCGTTGACTTGCGTTGCCCTTTGTGGCGACAACGTGTTCCGAGCCTCACTCGCATCCTGCACCGCGTGGGTCTGGATTTCGAGCTGCAACGCTCCTCGGAAGTGGCCGATTATACGGAGCTATCTGGGCCCTGCGCAATCCAGATAACGCACACCACCTCAGGGCCCGGCTGTCACCTGCGCGGCTGACCCCGGCGTGGGCAACCCGGACACTGGCAGTCCCCCTCAAGAATATTGGAATAAACATGGACATCAAGAACAAAGTCGCCATCGTCACCGGTGGCGCCAGCGGCATTGGCCGCAGCATCGCCCGCCGCTTTGCGGCCGATGGCGCGCGCGCCGTGGTCGTGGCCGACGTCAACCTGGAACGCGCCCAGGCCGTGGCCGATGAAATTGGTGGCCTGGCCGTGCGCTGCGATGTGAGCCAGGAGGCCGACATCCAGGCCCTGGTAGCCACCACGCGCCAGCACTATGGCCAGGTGGATGCATTTATCTCCAACGCCGGCATCTTGGGCGGCATGGGCGGGCTGGATCTGGAAGATGCGTTGTGGAACAAGATGTGGCAGATCCACGGCATGGCCCACGTCTGGGCGGCGCGTGCCGTGGTGCCCGAGATGGTGGCGCGGGGTGAAGGTTTCTTCATGGTCACCGCATCGGCGGCCGGCCTGCTGACGATTGTGGAATCTGCCCCCTACGCCGTGACCAAACATGCGGCGGTGGCCTTTGCCGAATGGCTGCGTATCGCCTATGGCCGCAAGGGCGTACAGGTGGCCTGCCTGTGCCCGCAGTCGGTGCAGACCGACATGGTGACCGGCGACGGCGGCTCGGCCTCACACGACGGCATCCTGGCGCCCGAAGCGGTGGCGCAGGAAGTGGTCACCACCATGGACAACGGCAAATTTCTGGTGCTGCCCCATCCCGAGGTGGCCCAATACTTTCGCAACAAGGGCCAGGACTACGAACGCTGGATAGGTGGCATGCAGAAGATGTATGCCCGGCATGCACAGGAGTAACATTCCGCGCCATGACACCATTCACACGCACCAAAACTTGCATCCTGGGTCTCACCCTGGCCCTTTTCAACTTTGCGGGCTGGGCCAAGGAGGCAACACCGGCACCCGCTGTCGCCAACCCGGTCCAGGCCCTGGAGCAGGTCAGCACCCAAGCCAAGGGGTTCACCGTGGGGTCTGCAGCCAGCGCCAATACCGTCTACGTGATGTTTGACGCGCAGTGCTCTCACTGCGGCCACCTGTGGAAAAACATGCAACCGCTCCTGGGCAAGGCGAAATTTGTGTGGATTCCCGTGGCCATACTGAACACCAAAAGTGGTCCGCAAGGTGCGGCCATACTGGGTGCGTCCAACCCCGAACAGGCCATGGTGGCCCACGAAGCATCGCTGATGGCGGGCAAAGGTGGTGTCATCACGATGGGCAGCATGCCGCCGCCCATGGTCACCGCACTGAAAGGCAATACCGAGCTGTTCAGCCAGCTCAAGGTTGAATCCGTCCCTTTCATCCTGGCCAAAAACGCGCGTACGGGCGAGGTGGTCAGCACAATGGGCGCCCTGGAAACCAGGGCCTTGGCCGGCTTCATCGGAGTGGATGCCAACTGAAAGCCGGGCAAAGAGGGCCTTCCCTTAAAATCACGCCCTTTGCCTCCCTGCGCTGCTTGCAGCCCCCGCCTCCATGACCTTTCTTGCCGAGACCAAGCGTCGCCGCACCTTTGCCATCATTTCCCACCCCGATGCTGGTAAAACCACGCTGACCGAAAAGCTGTTGCTGTTCTCGGGTGCGATCCAGATCGCCGGTTCGGTCAAGGCGCGCAAGGCCACCCGCCACGCCACATCCGACTGGATGGAGATTGAAAAGCAGCGTGGCATCTCGGTGGCCTCCAGCGTGATGCAGATGGCCTACCGCGACCACGTGGTCAACCTGCTGGACACGCCCGGCCACAAGGACTTCTCGGAAGACACCTACCGCGTGTTGACCGCAGTCGACTCGGCGCTGATGGTGATTGACGCGGCCAACGGTGTGGAAGCACAGACCCGCCGCCTGATCGAAGTCTGCCGCCAGCGCGATACACCCATCATCACGTTTGTGAACAAGATGGACCGCGAAGTGCGCGAGCCGCTGGACATACTGGACGAAATCGAACGCGAGCTGGGCATGCCCTGCGTGCCCATGACCTGGCCCGTGGGCCAGGGCAAATCCTTTGGCGGCATCGTCAACCTGCGCACACAGATGATGACCGTGTTTGACGGCGGCAAGGACCGCCGCCCGCAAGAATTCGAGTCCATGCCGCTGAGTGACCAGGCCGCATTGGAAAAACGTTTTGGCCACGAGTGGACAAGCGCGATGGAAAGCATGGAGCTGGCCACTGGCGCATCCCCCGCCTGGGACCATGCTGCGTTTCTGGCCGGCAAACAGACCCCGGTGTTCTTCGGCTCCGGTGTCAACAATTTCGGTGTGATGGAAGTGCTGGATGCCCTGGTCGACCTGGCCCCCAGCCCACAGATGCGCATCAGCTCCACACTGGTCAACCGCCAGCCCGTAGTCAAAGAAGTACAGCCGGAGGACGAAGCCTTCAGCGGCGTGGTCTTCAAGGTGCAGGCCAACATGGACGCCAACCACCGCGACCGCATCGCCTTTGTCCGCATGGCGTCGGGCAAGTACACACCGGGCATGAAACTCAAGGTCATGCGCACCGCCAAGGAACTGCGTCCCACATCCGTCGTGACTTTTATGAGCCAGCGCCGCGAGGCGGTGGAAGAAGCCTATGCCGGCGACATCGTCGGCTTCACCACCCACGGCGGCGTGCAGTTGGGCGACACCATCACCGATGGCACGGTCAACCTGCTATACACCGGCCTGCCCTTCTTTGCACCCGAAATGTTCATGACCGTGGTGCTGCGCAATCCGCTGCGCACCAAGCAGTTGCAACAAGGTTTGGCGCAGTTGGGTGAAGAGGGTGCGATCCAGGTGTTCAAGCCCGAGATCGGCGGCAATATGCTGCTGGGCGCGGTCGGTCAGCTGCAGTTTGAAGTGGTGCAGCACCGGTTAAAGGGTGAGTACGACGCCGACATCCGGCTGGAAGGCTGCCAGTACACCGGCGCCCGCTGGATCACGGCCGACACGCCCGCCGAGTTAAAAGCCTTTTGCGACGCCTACCCCATGCGTATGGCGCGTGATGCGGCCGACACGCTGGCCTATCTGTGCACCAGCCCGTACGACGTGCGCCTGGCGCAGGAGCGCTTCCCCAAGATTCACTTCCACCCGCTGCGTGAGCACGCCGGGCTGGCGCTGCAGACCGCGGGTTAAGCAGACCCGTCCGCGGGCTATTGGTACTGCCAGTTGTTCGGGTTGTCGTCCGGCGCGCGGCAGAGCGCCAGGCCCAGCGGCGAGACTGACCCACTAAAGCATGTAAAGATGGCCTGGTGGGTGGCCCACTGGGCATTGCAGTGTTTCTTGAAGTTGGCTTTCAGGCGCCCTTTGCGGTGCTCGGTCGCCATCTTGAGTACTGCGGCATTTTTGGCTTGGCCGTTGTGCTCCACCACCATATCGCGCCACTCTTCAACCATGCTGTCGATCTTGTCCGCTGCGCGGTTGCAAGTGAAGGCCTGGTCGCCCCGTGTTTGTGCCGCAGCCGGCGGGGCCCCTGCCATGGACAAGGCGATGGAAATCAAGACAGTCGACAAGGCCTGGGTTCGCACACGTATCTCCTGAAAAATGGGTGACTCTGGCACCGGTCTGGCGCCGATACACTTGCACTCCCGCCACAGCATACCAACACGTGACCATGCTCCCCCTGCACCTTTGGCCAGTCAGTGAACGCCGCAACATCACGGGCGTGTTCACCGATATTGACGACACGCTGACCACCGATGGCGCCATCACGCCCGACGCACTGCAGGCCCTGGCACAACTCAAGGCAGCGGGCCTGACGGTAATCGCCATCACGGGCCGGCCGGTGGGCTGGTGTGAGCAGCTGGCGGTGGCGTGGCCGGTAGACGCCGTCGTCGCGGAAAACGGTGCCGTGGCACTGGTACGTGGCAAAACATTTGATAAAAATAGCCCGCAGCCCCCATCGAATATAGCTAACCCGCTATCAAAACTATACCAACAGGATGCCATCACCCGCGCCACCAACCAGGCGCGCATGCAGCAAATCGGCACCCGGGTGATGTTCCAGGTGCCCGGCGTGTTGACCACCCGCGACAGCGTGGGCCGCGAAACCGACCTGGCCTTTGACTACCATGAACATGCCCGCCTGCCACCGGCCACCGTGCAGCGTGTGGTCGATCTGCTGAAGGAATACGGCATGCACACCACGGTGAGCAGCATCCATATCCACGGTTGTTTTGGCATCTTCGACAAGTGGCAGGGCGCCAACTGGATCACGCGCGAACTGCTGCAACGTGACCTGGCACTGGAAATTGACCGCTGGGTCTTTGTTGGTGACTCCGGCAACGACCAGTCCATGTTTGAACACTTCACACACAGCGTAGGCGTGGCCAACATCCGCCGTTTCGAAAGCCAATTGGCACACTTGCCCAGCTACATCACAGCTGGTGAACGGGGGGCAGGGTTTGCGGAGGTGGTCGCAGCGATAGTCAACGCCGGTCAGAGTCCGGCGCCCACAGGGGCAGCAGCAGGGTGAACACTGTGCCCGCAGCGGCTGTGCTCTGCACGGTCATGCGGCCGCCCAGCGGGCCGTACACCATGTTGTGCGAAATGTGCAGGCCCAGGCCGGTGCCACCCTGGCCCAGCTTGGTGGTGAAGAAGGGGTCAAAGATCTTGCCGACGTTCTCTGCGGGAATGCCGACGCCATCGTCGGTGACGGTGATGCAGGCCCTGTCGCCCTGGCGCATGCAGGCCACCGTGATGGTGCCGGGCTGCGTGTCGTTGAAACCGTGTTTGGCGGCATTCATCACCAGATTGGTCAGAACCTGACCCAGTGGCCCCGGGTAGCTGTGCATGGCGATGCCGGGCTCCAGTTGCTGCACCAGTTTGATCGGCGTCTTGGACAACACGTGGTTGATGACCGAGAGCATTTCCGAAATCTGGCGGTCCAGATCAAAGTCACGCAACTGGTCGGTGGTCTGGTCCACCGCAACCTGTTTGAAGTTCTGGATGAGCTCGGCCGCACGGCGTGAACTGCTCAGCATCAACGTGGCGCCCTCGTCAATCTGGTTCACAAAGCTGACCAACGCGGTGCGCGTCAGGCCGCCGGATGCCACCGACTCGCTCAGCTTATGCGAGACCTCCTGCTGGGTGCTGGCCACCATCATGATGTTGCCAATGGGGGTGTTGAGCTCGTGCGCCACCCCGGCTACCAGGCGGCCCAAGGCGGCCATCTTTTCGGCCTGCACCAGACCGGCCTGGGCACTCTCCATATTGTTCAGGGCGGCGCGTGCCTCTTCTTCGGATTCGCGCCCCGCTTCGAGCTCATCACCCAGGCGCGTGGTGATGGCGTTGATGCTGCGGGTGATGGCACCAAACTCGTCGTTGGCCGTTTCTGGCAAGGCCAGGATGTCGGCGGCCTGGTCGCGGCCGACCGCATGGTCCAGGGCCTGCTGCAGCTGAAAGACGCGTTTGAATATCAGCCGGTCCACCCCCACCCAGACCACAGCCAGCAGCACCAGGCTGACGCCTATCAACTGGGCCAGCGCCAGCCAGAGCGTGGCGTTGAGCGCGGCGCGCAAGGATGCGTCGGACCAGCCCACCAATACGTGGCCCAGCGGGTTGCCGTCGACTGGGGGGATGTCCATGCTGAGCACCTCGGCATCCGACGGCAGGGTGCCTCCCGCCACTGGCAACGCCTGCCCCACCTGGGTCACCAGTTTGCCGGACTCGTCCACCACGGCCAGACCCAACACCGAGCCGCCCAGTTCGGAGCCCAGGACCGCGTTCAGTCCTTTCAGGTCGAAGTTCCACATGGCCTGCGAGACGGGTTGGCCCAGATGGCGTTGCATCTTGGTCCACAGCTCGGCGCGTTGCGCCTGCAGACGTTGTTCGGTCATCCAGTAACTGCCCGCCGCAAACACGCCCATCAGCAGCGCGGACGCCAGCAGGGCAATCACGGCCAGCGTTGCCTTGGCCGACGTGGGCTTCCAGCGGTGGAGTGCAGACACAGGCATCAACGGGCGTGGCCTGGCGAAGTCGGCAGGGACATGGCGGATGGGTATGCGTCAGCGGCACAAGACATGGTCGGGGTCACAGTTGCGGTTCGGGCTGAGGGTAGCGTGTGCAGCATCACAGCGTCAAGCACTTATAAAAAGCCCTCCAGCACGTTGACCGCATTCACACCCACCTCGGTCACGGCGTAACCTCCTTCGAACACCAGCACGGTTGGCAAACCCGCTGCGGCCAGGCGCTGGCCGACGGCAAGATAGTCCGCGCTTTGCAGCGTAAAGCCGGAGATGGGGTCGCCCTCAAACGTGTCCATGCCCAGTGATACCACCAGGGCATCGGCGCCGAAGCGGGTTATGGCCTGCAGGCTGTGCTCCAGCGCGGCTGACCAGCGCACGAAGTCCGTACCGCGGGGCAGCGGGATGTTCAGGTTGGTACCCAGCCCGGCGCCACTGCCGGTCTCGTCCGCATGGCCCAGGTAGAACGGGTACTCGGTGCGTGGGTCACCGTGGATGCTGGCAAAGAACACATCGGGCCGGTCATAGAAGATGGCCTGTGTGCCATTGCCATGGTGGTAGTCAATGTCCAGCACCGCCACCTTGGCCATGCCCGCATCGCGCAGGTGCTGCGCTGCCAGTGCGGCATTGTTCAGAAAACAGTAACCGCCAAAGAAGTCGGCGCCCGCGTGGTGGCCCGGCGGGCGGCTCAGCGCGAAGGCAGCACGGTCGCCCTGCACCAACCGCTGTGCCGCGCTCAGCGCGCAGTGGGCGCCAGCACGTGCCGCCACCCAGGTGCCGGCCGTGAAGGGCGAGCCGGCGTCGTAGGAGTACAGGCCCACCTTGGCCGCAAAGTTGTCGGGCTCCACGTCGGTGCGGAATGTGCGTGTGGGCCAGACCGAGGGCAGGATGTCCTTGTCCGCATTGGCCGGGTCCAGCGCCACCCACTGGTCCCAGGCCGTGGCCAGGAAGCGCAGGTATCGCGGGCTGTGGATGCGCTCCAGCACCGCATCGTCAAACGTGTGCGGATGCTGCACGGTGCCAAGTTTGCGGCGCTGCAGCTCGGCCAGCACGTGGTCGGCGCGGGCCGGCACTTCAAAACACGGCACCAGTGCGCCGCGGAACATTTCGACCTTGCCCTGGTGCTGGGCGTGCAAGTGGTTGTAGAAGGTAATCATCGGCAATGTTGCGTGTTTGTCGTTGTCAGGGCTGTCGGCGCGCCAGGCCCAGTTTGTCTACCAGCGCCTTTTCCTTGGCAAAGGTTTCTTGCGCAAACTTCAGGTAAGTGGCGGAGTTCATGTACATGGGGACCATGTCGTAGCGGGCCAGCGCCGACACATAACTTTCCTGCTCCATGGCCTTTTTGAAAGCATCGTGCAAACGCTTGGTGACCGCGGGCGGCGTACCCTTGGGTGCGCCAATGCCAAAGGGCGAGTTTTGCACCAAGCCCAGTCCCAGCTCCTTGAGTGTGGGGGCATCGGGGAACTTGGGCAAACGCTCGGCCCCCCAGGTGTTGAGCACACGTAACTTGCCGGCCGCCACCTGCGGTGCAAAACCGGTGGAATCGGCCGCGGCCATGACCTGGCCGCCCAGAATGGCCTGCATCAGGTCGGCACTGCCCTTGTAGGGCACGTGCAGCAGCTCCAGCCCCAACTTCTGTGCGATCAGCTCCATGGTCAGGTGTGGGCTGGTCAGTGTGCCGGTGGACCCGTAGGACAACAGGCCCGGGTTGGCCTTGGCCCAGGCCACAAAGTGGGTCCAGGTGCGCAGTGCCGAATCAGCCGGCACCACCAGGCCAAACGCATACCCGGTGACATTGAGCACATAGCTGATGTCCTTCACCGGGTCCCAGGTGATCTTGGTGGTGTAGGGTAGGCGGAACACGCCCAGCGGAATTTGCGCCAGTGTGTAACCGTCAGGCGGGGATATCTGCAACTGCTGCGCAGGCAAAGTGCCGCCGGCGCCGGGCTTGTTTTCAATGATGACGGGCTGGCCCAGGATCTTGCTGGCGTTTTCGGCCAGCACGCGCATGGATACATCGGTGGGTCCGCCCGCGGGGAAGGAGATCACCAGCTTGATGGGTTTGGCTGGAAAGGCCGATGATTGCGCGTGTGCATCCAGCAAGGGCGCTGTGATGGCGGTTGCGGCTAGTTGTACGAGGTGGCGACGTTGCATGCTGCGCTCCAGAAGTGGGGTTGGGTATGGCGATTAAAGCGGACTCTGGGGCGGGTTGCCATGCGGTTAACCCGTGGCTCAAAGGCCCTGCTATCTCGCTAACTGGGCCAACCGTGCTTTAACAGTTTGCTCCCGCTCCGGGTTGCTCAGCAAACCCGGCAGCGCATTGTGGAAGACAGGCATATTCAGCAGCCTTGCCACCGATTGGCTTACGTGCTTGCGGACTGCTTCGTGCGCAGCGGCCACTTCCTGTGCTACGGCAGAACGCCCTTCCATCACCGTCATGATGTCTTCAAGGTCATGGCTCAAGTACACATCGTCCTGGCCGCGGTCTTTGAATGCTTCGAATTTGGTTGCAAGAAAGTGTGGCGCCGACAAATGCCGCAAATGGAGTCCACTGGCCAACTCAACCGACAAGGCCGCTTCAAAACCCACGCGGTACCACGGGTTGGCAAAGCCCAGCACCTTTTCGTCCAATGGCACCAAGTCCAACTGCATGCGGTTCCAGAACCAGCGAAACGGCGGCGTGTTGTCGGCCATGGTCTGCTTGAAGCCGCGCTCCATCAAACCCTCTGCCAGACGGTGATAAGCAGCCAGCGAAGCGACTTCCACAATAGCGTCCACGTCCTCGGTGGGACGCACATCCATCATCTGCGCGTCATCAACCAACAACCCCGTAGCGCAGCCACCCACAAACACCACTTGGTCACATAGCGGCCCCATCGCCTGCGCAATTGCTATCAACAGATCCAAGTTTGGGTTAGCCATACATGGGCCCTTTCACCGGTCTGGGAGCATTTGGATCAATCAGCGCTTGCAGCCTTTCCAATGCCATGCCGCGCTCGCGGGCCTTGCCCACCCGCAGGGCGTCAAAAAGCGCCAGCATTTCGTACAACCTGGTGTCTTGCATGGCCGCGAAAGGCACGGACGGGTGCAGGGGCTCTACCCCCACGCCGCGCACTGAGCCGTTTGGGTGCGGCCACACAAAGTCTGTGCTACCAGGCGCAAACACACCGGCAAAGGCGGGCGCGCTGTGGCTGGTGGGCACACCAATTACCAGCGGCAACTTCACTGCCGGAAAAGCGTACTTGGCGCCGTGTAAGGCGAATTCGGCCAGGTTGTGCGAATGGGGGCGTACCGCGTTGTCGGCTACTGCTTCGCCGTCGGGCAAAGCCGAACGGCGAACCCTCTTGCGGGTGACCCGGTAGATGCCCACCAAAGGCTCTTGTATGCCGAGCGCAGCACTAGCGCCCGCCTCTGATAGTTGTGGCGGCAACTCCCGGTTGGGCAACAACAACCCCGCCAACAGCCCACGCTTGATACAGGCGTGCGCCTCAGACACGCTGATGCCCAGCTCTAGCGCAAGCCGTGCATACGTCCAGCGCTGATCGCCCCACGCCACGAGCTTGAGGGCGACCAGGAAGTCTTGGGGTTTGAGTTGCATTTACATTCAATATTCGTGAATCGCGAATATTGAATGTAAATGAATTAGCGTGCAAAGGCAAGTTGTGAATGAAATTGGCCTCTAGCCCCCGCAGATACTGAGCAAGCAGCTATTCAAAAAATAGCAAAATTCAGCTTTGCACCCGCACCACCAGCTCGTCATAGCCGGTCTGCGCATCCGGCTCTCGGCTGAACTGCCAGTCGGGCAGCAGGGCCAACAGCACTTCGGCCGTGGTGAGCACGGTGCAACCTGGTGCCACATGGCCGCCCAGCACCTGGCCTGTGGCGGTGGAAATGGCCATGTGCATGTGCGAGGCGGTCTTGTCGCCGTCCGCCGCCACCGTGCCGGACAACGTGAGGATTTCCATGCTGCCCGTCAGCCGTGTGGGCTGATCCGCACCCGCCAACCGGAGGCCGGCCGTGGACAGGCTGCCGATGCCCGACAACACAAAGGCTGCGCGGCAGTTCTGGCTTTGAACGGCCGCCTCCAGTGCAGCGCGCAAGTCCAGGCCGGGGGTCAGGCGAATGGGGAAGGTCTTCATGGCATCCATACTAAATCAGCCACGGCCCTCGCCCATGTAGCCCAAGCGCCTATAGATCGGAGTATTTTTTGCTTGTCCCCCTGGCCGTGGCAACCGGGTACTTCTGCGCGTTGACCAGCATCTTGGCTTTGGCGGCGGCAATCAGATCGATGTCCAGCTTGTCGCACAACTGCAGCAGGTAGAGGAACACATCCGCCGCCTCGGCCGCCACCTCCTGTTTCTTGTCCGCGCCAAGCGCCTGGCTTTGCGCTTCGGTCAGCCACTGGAAGTGCTCCAGCAACTCGGCAGCCTCCACCGACAGCGCGGCGGCCAGATTTTTGGGCGTGTGGAATTGCTCCCAGTCACGCGCGGCGGCAAAAGCGCGCAAGGCTTCCACCAGGGGCTGCAACGGGCTATCCATGGCAAACGACCATCAATAAAATCATGCCCTAGCCCCCGTGAAATAAGACCAATACGCTATCGATTTAGCAGTAGTCATCTGCAGCCCTAGCGCGCCAGCACCGCTGCCAGCGCCACCCCCGTGTGGGTACCGAGCGCCACCACGGCTTCGGGAGTGGCTGCGGCCACCACCTGCCCGCCCGCGTTGCCACCATCCGGCCCCAGGTCGATCACCCAGTCCGCCTCGGCGATCACATCCAGATCGTGTTCGATGACGACGACGCTGTGACCGGCATTCACCAGCCTGTGCAGCACCTGGATCAGCTTCTCCACGTCCGCCATGTGCAGGCCGACCGTGGGTTCGTCCAGCACGTAGAGCGTGTGCGGCGCCTTGTTGCCGCGTTTGCCAACGTCGTCGCGCACCTTGCTCAACTCGGTCACCAGCTTGATGCGCTGCGCCTCGCCACCACTGAGCGTGGGCGATGGTTGGCCCAGCGTCAGGTAGCCCAGACCTACGTCCTTCAGCAGTTGCAGCGGGTGGGCGATGACGGGCATGGCGGCGAAGAATTCCACGGCCTCGTCCACTTCCATCTGCAGCACGTCGCCAATGTTCTTGCCGCGCCAGGTGACGGCCTGTGTCTCGGGGTTGAAGCGCGCGCCCTTGCAGGTTTCGCACAGCACTTTCACATCGGGCAAAAAGCTCATGCCGATGGTGCGGATGCCCTGGCCTTCGCAGCCGGGGCAGCGGCCTTCGCCGGTGTTGAAGCTGAAGCGGTTGGCCGCGTAACCACGCGCCTTGGCTTCGAGCGTGTCGGCAAAGAGTTTGCGGATCGTGTCCCAGAAACCGATGTAGGTGGCTGGGCAACTGCGTGGGGTCTTGCCGATAGGGGTCTGGTCCACTTCCAGCACACGGTCCACGGTCTCGAATCCGGTGACGCCTTCGCAGCCGGTCCACTGGATTTTTTCGCCAGCGTCCAGGGCGTCTCTTCCGGCCTTGGTGCTGCGCTTTTGGACGGCTACTTGTACGTTGGTCAGCAGTACGTCCCTTGCCAGTGTGGACTTGCCGGAGCCAGAAACACCGGTGACCGCGACCAAGCGTTTGAGGGGGATGTGGGCGGTGACGTTTTGCAGGTTGTGCAGGTTGGCGCCTTTGACTGTCAGCCAATCTATCGGAGGCATGGTGGCTGCTGGCTCCGCAGGGGGAGCCATTGGGGCGGGCTCCTCATGCATTTGCTGCGCAACTGCCAAATCGTCACCCACCCCAATGGCGCCCCCTGCTGCGGGTCGATGGGGAACGTCTGCACTGGCTGCCGCGTAGCTGGCGGTGATGCGCTCACGCTCCAAAAACTCCGCGTTGGCAGCAACGCTGGTCGACACACGAGCCGCCGCCAACGCGGCCGCTTTCGCCGCCTTGCCCTTTGGCAATTTAGAACCCTTCGCGCTCCCCAGCCCTGTGGCCGGAGTCGGTGCGCCGGGAGCCGATTTTGCAATCGCGAAGCGAGTGTATGAGGCCCCCGGCGTACCGGCTTCGGCCGCAGCGAGAGCACGTGCAGCCACCGCCAGCGCCTCTGACTCCGCAAACGAAACCACCGAACGCCGCACCATCAACGGATGCTTCATCGCATGCAACAGATAGCGCCCAGTCTGCGACTCAGCAGCCGCCTGCACATCCGCAACAGTCCCTTCAGCAACGAGCCGGCCACCCCGCTTTCCCGCGCTAGGCCCGATATCGATGATGTGGTCCGCATGGCGGATCGTGTCTTCGTCGTGTTCAACAACGACCAACGTATTGCCCTTGTCGCTCAGGGACCGCAGAGCACCCAGCAGAATCTTGTTGTCCCGCGCGTGCAGGCCAATCGTGGGCTCGTCCAGTACATAACACACGCCTTGCAAATTGCTGCCCAACTGCGCGGCCAGACGGATGCGCTGCGCCTCACCACCACTCAACGTAGGCGCGCCGCGGTCCAACGTCAGGTAACCTAGGCCGACCTCTTCCAAAAATTCGAGCCGGCTCTTGATCTCCGGCACCAGGTCTCGCGCAATGTCACCCTCACGCGTGGTCATGCCGCCTATCACCTGCAGCGTCTGCACCCACTTGCGTACGTCAGTCACGCTTAAGCGTGCAATGTCGGTAATGCCCACGCCATTGAACAACACAGCCCGCGCCGTCGCATTCAGACGTGTGGCCTGGCAGGTGGGGCAATTGGCGTCGTGCAGGTCTTCGATATCGGCCTCGGCAAAGGTCTGTTCGCGGCCCTTGTTGTCGTCGTCCTTGATCGAATCGTCAAACACCTTGCGCTGGTCTTTGGTCAAGGCCACACCGGTACCCACACAATCCGGGCACCAGCCATGTTTGCTGTTGTAGCTGAAGAGACGCGGGTCCAGCTCCACATACGATGTGGAACACACTGGGCAGGCGCGTTTGGTGGAGAACACCTGCACTTGACCAATGCCGGCGGCCGGTGTGCCGGCCAGCATGGCTTCCTTCAGGCCCTCCATGCCCGACAGCACATGGACCACGCCCTTGCCATGCACCAGGGCCGTAGCCAGTGCCTCGCGCAGCTGCGCCTCATGGGCCGGGTTCACATCCAGGCTGGCCACGGGCAGTTCGATGTTGTGTTCCTTGAAGCGGTCGATGCGCGGGAAGCCGGTGGTGGGCAAAAAGTTGCCATCGACCCGCAGATGCGTGAAGCCGCGCGGCCGTGCCCAGTCAGCCAGCTCGGTGTACACGCCCTTGCGGCCGGATACCAGTGGCGCGAGCAAACCGATGTGCTGGCCTCTGAAGTTTTTCAGCAGCTGCGCTGCAATGCTGTCGGCTGACTGCGGCTCCACCGCTGCACCGTCGTGGATGCAATGCTGGGTACCCAGCTTGACGTACAGCAGGCGCAGGAAGTGCCAGACCTCAGTCGTGGTACCCACTGTGGATTTTCGGCCACCGCGGGACAGGCGCTGTTCGATGGCGACGGTTGGCGGAATGCCATAGACCGCATCTACTTCCGGTCGGCCTGCTGGTTGAACGATGCTGCGGGCGTAGGCATTCAACGACTCCAGATAACGCCGCTGGCCTTCGTTGAACAGAATGTCAAACGCCAGCGTAGACTTGCCGGAGCCCGACACGCCGGTCACCACATTGAACTTGCCCCGCGGAATATCCACCGACAGCGATTTGAGGTTGTGTTCCTTCGCATTGACGATACGAATGCTGTTATCCGCCGGGGATGGGGTTGCGCCGGGTGACGATTTGGGCTTGCCGTATGAGGAGCCCGGCGTGACCCCATCCCCGGCAACGCGTGCCAAATACTTTGCATTGGGTTCTGCCACCACATGCACCACACCCATAGCCGCAGCGTATTCACGCAAGGCCACGCCTGTGTGGGACGTGGCATGTAGCAACAAATCTTCTGGCGTGCCAAACGCCACGACCTCACCACCCGCATCACCACCTTCTGGCCCCAGGTCGATCAACCAGTCCGACGCCCGGATCACATCCAGGTTGTGTTCAATGACCAGCAGCGAATGTCCCGCATCCAGCAGCTTGCGCAGCGCGCGCATGAGCTTGGCGATGTCGTCGAAATGCAGGCCGGTGGTGGGCTCGTCCAACATGAACAGCGTGCCACGCTTGGCCACCATCTGGCGGCTGGCCGTGCTGCTCTTGGCGGCTTCGGCCAGGAAGCCGGCCAGCTTCAGGCGCTGGGCTTCACCACCCGACAAGGTGGGCACGGGCTGGCCCAGCTTCACATATTCCAGGCCCACATCCACAATGGGTTGCAGTGCACGAATCACATCACGGTCGTTGGAGAACAGGTCCGCGGATTCGGTGACGGTCAGGTCCAGCACGTCGGACACGTTGACGCGTTTGCCCTTGCGCTCGATCGTCACTTCCAGAATCTCGGGCCGGTAACGCTTGCCATCGCAATCCGGGCAACGCAGGTACACGTCGCTCAAAAACTGCATCTCGATATGTTCAAAACCCGAGCCGCCGCAGGTCGGGCAACGCCCGTCGCCACCGTTGAAGCTGAACTTGCTGGCGGTGTAGCCGCGTTCACGCGACAAGTCGGCACCGGCAAACAGCTCGCGAATGGCATCCCAGGCGCCCACATAACTCACCGGGTTGGAGCGCGCGGTTTTGCCAATCGGCGACTGGTCGACAAACACCACTTCGCTCAGTTGCTCGGCGCCCAGCAGACGCGCATGCGCACCCGGCGTTTCGGTCGCCTTCCCAAAGTGGCGCAACAGTGCAGGAGCCAATACGTCCTGTATCAGCGTGGACTTGCCGGAACCGCTGACGCCGGTGACACACACCAGGCGCTGCAGCGGAATGTCTACCGAGATGTTCTTCAGATTGTGCTCTGTCACGCCTTCCAGAATCAGGCGCGGCGTGTTCTCGGCCACCATGCGTTTGAAACCCATGCCGACCTGTTTACGGCCACCCAGGTAGGCGCCGGTCAGCGTATCGGCGCTGCGCAAATCTTCGGTACTGCCATCAAACACAATCTGGCCGCCCTTCTCACCCGGGCCGGGGCCCATGTCGATCATGCGGTCTGCGGCCAACATGACGGCCGGGTCGTGCTCCACCACCACCAGCGTGTTGCCCGCATCACGCAGGCGCTGCATGGCCACGATGATCCGGTGCATGTCGCGCGGGTGCAGGCCAATGCTGGGCTCGTCCAGCACAAACAAGGTGTTGACCAGCGAGGTGCCCAGGGCTGTCGTCAGGTTGATGCGCTGGACTTCGCCACCGCTCAGCGTTCTGCTTTGGCGGTCCAGGGTCAGATAACCAATGCCCACATCGCACAGGTATTTCAGGCGTGTGCAGACCTCCTCGAACAGTAGCTTGAGTGTCTTGGCATCGGCCTCCGAGCCCTCGGACACATTCAGCCCTGCTTGCAGCGAATCAAAGAAGCGGCGTAGCTTGTCGATGGGCATCAGCATCATGTCGTGCAGGCACAGCCCAGGCAGGGCTTCGAGTTGCGCGCGCGACCAGGTTACACCCTGCGGCATAAACCGCCGGAAAGGCGCCAACACCGCATCCGCCTGCACCTTGGTCCCGATGCGCCACAACAAACTCTCGGTCTTCAGCCGCGCGCCACCGCAGGTGCCGCACGGTGTATAGCTGCGGTACTTGGACAGCAGCACACGGATATGCATCTTGTAGGCCTTGGTCTCCAGGTAGGCAAAGAAACGGTTGATGCCAAACCA
>JAZKDY010000122.1:0-22553 GCA_040387325.1 Pseudomonadota bacterium
CAATACCGCGCAGACCAGGCCATCAAAGTCGCTGCGGGTCACCAGACGGAATTTGTTTGCGGTCATGGGAAGGTCCTTTGCTTGGCTGGTAGTTCAGATGGATGAAAAACAGTTCATCCTAACGCAAAAAAATGACCCAATGCGTATTCCCGTGCGATCTGTGCCTCCCGGTGCGTCAGACCGGGTAGCTGCCCGGCAGCAGCATGCTTTTGTCCACCTGTGCGATGCTGGATTTGCCGCACAGCGCCATGCTGATGTCCATTTCCTTGCGGATGATTTCCAGTGCCTTGGTGACGCCGGCCTCACCCATGGCGCCCAGGCCGTAGATGAAGGGCCGGCCGATGTAGACACCCTTGGCACCCAGGGCCAGGGCCTTGAGCACGTCCTGCCCACTGCGCACGCCACCATCCATGTGCACCTCGATCTGGCCGCCCACCGCGTCCACAATGGCAGGCAGGGCTTGGATCGACGATTCGGCACCGTCCAGCTGGCGCCCGCCGTGGTTGGAGACGATCAGTGCGTCGGCGCCACTTTCCACCGCCAGGCGTGCGTCCTCCACGTCCTGTATGCCTTTGAGGATCAGCTTGCCGCCCCAGCGTTCCTTGATCCAGGCCACATCGGCCCAGTTCAGCGTGGGGTCGAACTGTTTGGACGTCCACTCGGACAAGGACCCCATGTCGTCCACACCGGTGACGTGGCCGATGATGTTGCCAAAACCCCGGCGCTGCGTGCCCAGCATGCCCAGCGCCCACTGCGGCTTGGTCATGATGTTGGCGATGTTCCGGAGTGTGAGCTTGGGGGGTGCGGAGAGGCCGTTCTTCAAATCCTTGTGGCGCTGGCCCAGGATCTGCAGGTCCAGCGTCAGTACCAGGGCCGAACATTTGGCGGCGCGGGCGCGCTCGATCAGGCGTTCGATGAAGCTGCGGTCGCGCGTGACATAGACCTGGAACCAAAAGGGGTGGTTGCCCGTGCCGGCGGCTACGTCTTCTATCGAGCAGATGCTCATGGTCGACAGCGTAAAGGGCACGCCGAATTTCTTGGCCGCATTGGCCGCCTTGATCTCGCCATCGGCACACTGCATGCCGGTCAGGCCCACCGGTGCCAGCGCCACAGGCATGGCCACGGGCTGGCCGACCATGGTGCTGGTGGTGCTGCGGTTGTCCACATTGACGGCTACGCGCTGGCGGAACTTGATCTTCTGGAAGTCTGACTCATTGGCGCGGTAGGTGCTTTCGGTCCAAGAGCCCGAGTCAGCATAGTCGTAGAACATGCGGGGTACGCGTTTTTGCGCCAGTACGCGCAGGTCTTCGATGTTGGTGATGGCGGTGGTCATGGTCTTGTCTCCTGGTGTGGTGAAGATGGTAGCCCGCTGCAGCAGGGTGCAGCGTGAAATCCGCTGACTGGGGTTTGAAATTAATTAACAACATGGACTAGACTGCGCCGGGCTAGAGCCACAACAACGTCAATGGAGCGCAATATGGTCTTATGGGGTGCAATCTGGGGGGCCATACTGGGAATGTTCGTTGCCAGGCACGACGAAGGTTTTGGACTCTTTATGGGCGCGCTGTTCGGCGCCGTGGCGGGGCTCACGCTGCGCAAGGCCGTGCACACCGTTGCGCGCAAGGCAGCGCTGGAGGTCATGGCGGAGCACCAGCCGACCGTGATGGTGCCGCGCACGGCGCCCTCGGTACCTGAGCCCGTTGTGCAGCCCGTGCCAGTGGCCGGTGCAGCCGCTGTCACGACACCAGTAGCGCCAGTTGAACCGGTGTCCGAGACGGACTGGCGCGTGGACATGCCCATCCGTGTGCCAAAGGACGCTTTTGCCGAAGTGCCCAGCAGTGTGCCGTCCGAATTCCACGACACCCATTCGGGCACCCTGCCTGCGGACAAAGCGCCCCAGCAGCCCGACTTCCCCACGGTGCAGACGCCTGATTTTGTGAGCCGCGCATTCAGCGCTGCGCGCAACTGGCTGCTGGGTGGCAACACCATTGTGCGTATGGGTGTGCTGGTGTTATTTGTGGGCCTGGCTTTTTTGGCCAAATACGCGATGGACAACGCCATGCTGCCGCCCGAGCTGCGCCTGGCCGCGATCGGCGCAGCGGGCATTGCGCTGTTTGTGTTCGGCTGGAAGCTGCGTGGGAGCCAGCCGGATAAGCTGGCCTATGCGTTGACCCTGCAGGGCGCCGGTGTGGGTGTGTTGTACCTGACGGTGTTTGCGGCCTTCCGGCTGTACCAGTTTTTGCCGGCTGGTGCGGCGTTTGGGGTGCTGGCGCTGGTGTGTGCCTTCTCCACTGCCATAGCGCTGCTGCAAAACGCCATGCCCATGGCCTTCATCGGTTTTGCCGGCGCCTTTGCCGCGCCCATTTTGTTGTCTACAGGGCAGGGTGACCATGTCGGCCTGTTCAGCTACTACCTGCTGCTGGGTGCGGCCATCGCCGCGGTGGCCTGGGTCAAGGCCTGGCGGGCGCTGAACCTGTTGGGTTTTTTTGCGACCTTTGGCGTGGCTACGGCCTGGGGTGTGCTGAAGTACCGGCCCGAGCAGCTGGCCAGTACCGAGCCGTTTTTGATCGCCTTCTTTGTGCTCTACTTGGCCGCCAGTTTGCTGTATGCCACCCGCCACGGGCTGCAGCCCAAACAGGCGGTGGATGCCACGCTGATTTTTGGCCTGCCCCTGGTGGCCTTTGGCCTGCAGGCCGTCCTGGTGGGCGGTATTGAATACGCCACTGCCTTTTCTTCACTGGCCATGGGCGCCATTTACCTGGGCCTGGGCTGGTGGGCGTTGAAGCGTAAGGACGGCGGCGTGGGCCAGTGGCTGGCCGAGTGTTTTGTCGCATTGGGCATGGGTTTTGTGACACTGGCCGTACCGCTGGCTTTGGATGCCCGCTGGACCACAGCTGTATGGGCGGCCGAGGGTGCAGCCGTGTACTGGATGGGCAAGCGGCAAGACCGCTGGCTGGCCCGCCTGGCGGGGTTGGCCTTGCAGGGGCTGGCGGCGCTGAGCTTTTTGCAGTCGTTTGACACGGTGCAGCTGTCCACCTGGCCCGTTGCCAACCCGGCCTTCATCGGCGCGGTCTTGCTGGCCCTGTCGGCATTGGCCATCGCGCACTGGACGCGCGCGCCTGACGCCGCGCCCGATGTGCCGCCAGCCACACCGTTTGTCGCGCTGGAGCATGGTCTGTCACCGGTGCTGTTCTGGGTGGGGTTTTTGTGGTGGCAGTTCGCGCTGGGCCATGAGATAGAACGGGGATCATTAAACGCCGATGGCCTGTGGACCACCGCGCTGGGCAGCACGCTGCAGTCGTATCTGGAAATGCTGGGCTGGCTGGGCAGTGCCTGGGTAGCCCACCGGTTTGCGCTGCCAACGCGGCCCCGGCCGTGGACGGTTGCCGCAACACCGGCCTGGTTCTCCTTGCCCATCATGGGGCTGGTGGCACTGCAGGGCGTAACGAGTTTGGGCCATGTGTTCGAGGCCTGGGGCTGGCTGGTGTGGCCGCTGGCGTTGGGTTTGCATTTTGCGACGCTCAAAGCATTGGACAGCACCGCACCCCAGCGCTGGTGGTCGTGGGTCCACAGTGGGGGCGTGTGGCTGATGGTCTTGCTGGTGGGCAACCTGGTTGTGTGGGGCGTACAACAGGCACAACTGCAGGGCACGGCCTGGGCCAGCGTGATCTTTTTGGTGGCCTGTGTGGTGGTGCTGATGGCCCTGGCACAGCCAGCCCTTTACGCGCCGCAGGGGCGGCTGCGCACATGTTGGCCACTGGACCGCTTTGCACATGCCTACCTGTGGCGTGCAGCGGCACCGCTGGCGGTGTTTGTGGCATTGGGCGCGCTGCTGGTGGCCGTGCATTCCGACGGCAACGCCAAACCGCTGCCTTATGTGCCGTTGTTGAATCCAACCGACATCACCGTGGCCCTGGCGCTTGCCGCCTGTGCGCTGTGGCTGGTGCGTGTGCGCCAGGGCGGCATCGCGGCCGTGCCCCAAAGCATCCACAGCGCCCGCTGGACTCTGGTGCTGGCGGGTCTGGGGTTTGTTGCGATCAACACGGTGTGGCTGCGCGCGGTGCACCACTGGGCGGGTGTGCCCTGGGATGCAGACCAGCTGTATGCCTCCTTCTTGGTGCAGACGGGGTATTCCATTCTGTGGACGCTGCTGGCCATGGCGCTGATGCTGGTGGCGCACCGCCGCCACACGCGTGCGCTATGGAGTGGGGGTGCGGCGCTGCTGGGGCTGACGGTTGCCAAACTGTTCTTGGTGGATTTGTCCAACCGCGGCGGGTCCGAGCGCATCGTCGCGTTTATTGCGGTGGGGGTGTTGATGCTGGTGGTGGGCTACTTTGCGCCCATTCCGCCCGCCGCCGCACCGGCCCCTGAAGATAAGGAGACAACATGAGTGTGTTGACGTTATTGCGCCAGGGCGCCTGGGCCACTGCGGCCTGTGTGGCGCTGCTGTCCGCAAGTGCCGGGCTCGCCCATGCCGCAGAAGCACCACAGGCCACCGACTTCAGCTGGCGCGCCACGCTGGGCGTGCCCGCCGGTGTCAGCCTCGCGCGGGTGGATGTGCCCGTGCAAGCCTTGCTGGTTATGCAGAGTGGTGCGGCCCACGATGTGCGTGTTTTTAATGCGGCAGGTGCCGTGGTGCCCTTTGCGCTGCTGGGTGGTGCGGACCTGAAGCGCACGGCGCCGGTTGCACAAACCAATAGTTACAAGGCCTACCCGCTGTTCAGCACCAGCGGCGACCGCAAACCGGCACGCGGTGCCGTCTCGGTGCAGCTGGATACGGCCGAGCAACCCGGCACCACCACCAGCAACACCACCAATGTATGGGTGCGCTGGGACCGCACGGACTTGCGGACCAGCGCAGCAGACGCGGCGGCGTCCGTGCAGCCGCTACAGGCCGCCCTGTTTGACCTGCGCACCGAGAAGCAAACCCTGGCCGCGCTGGAGCTGGTGGTGGACATGCCGCGCAACGCGTTGATCCCCATCGCAGTGGCGACCAGTACGGACCTTAAAGACTGGACGCCGGTGGCCACCAAGGGACCGCTGTTCCAGTTTGATGGCACCGATGCACCGGCCAACACCACACTGGAACTGACCCAGCCCTTGGTGGTGCAGGGGCGATATCTGCGCCTGTCGTGGCCCGGTCAAACCGGCGTGGCACTGCGGGCGCTGACCGGCACCGTAGCCGCGTCGCAGACCGCCGCTGCACCGCTGCGCGCCGCCTTGCCGCCTGGCACGGCGGATGGCCGCAACGCATTGAACTGGACCCTGCCGTTTGCCACACCCATCGCGGCGGTGCACCTGCAAGCCGTGCAGAACAACAGCCTGGTGCCAGTGCGCATCCTGGGCCGGGGTGAGGCCTCACAACCCTGGCGCGCGCTGGCATCCAGCGTCGTCTACCGCCTGGACGGCGTGGGGCAGAGTGGCAGCAACCCGGCCACGGCCTTGCACGGTACCTCGTTGCGCAGCCTGCGGGTGGAGGCTGGCAAGGGCATGGCCCTGCCGGACGGCGGTTTGCAGGCCACGGTGGAATTTGCGCCGGTGCAGGTGGCCTTCCTTGCATCCGGGGCAGGTCCATTCACGCTGGCCGTAGGTAGGGCGCAAACGGCCGCTGCTGCGGTGGATGCGTCCCTGCTGGGATCGGTCACGCCCGCGAAGCTGGTGGAGCTGCCATTGGCCACGCTGTCGGATGTGGTGGTGCAGACGCCGGCCAACAGTGGCCTGGACCGTGCGGCATCGCGCTGGTTGCCGGATGGCGTGTCGTTGCGCAGCGTGTTGCTGTGGGCAGTGTTGGGCGTGGGTGTGCTGGCCCTGGGGGCTGTGGCGTATTCGCTGATGCGCCAGATGGCTGCCAAGGGCTAAGTAGGACCCCCACGCTTGTCGCTTCGCGTACTACGCTGCCCCCCGAGGGGGCTCCCGCGCCTTGGGGCGGCCCGGCGGCGCTGGATCGTTTACGTAGAATTGGCCTCTAGCCCCCGAGAAATGGACCTATTGTGCTATTTATTTGATAGCGTTTGGTTTGACTTCACTGGGGCCGCGGATTCATGTCGATGTTGCGCGCAGTGCCCAGCAGCGTGGCGCACAGCGTTTCTTCGCCACTCTCGGCCACGGCATAGACATCGGCGGCACACACGGTCAGCAGCTTGCCCGCATCGATGACACGGCCCCGTGCCCGCAGCGCCCGGCCTTTGGCGGGTGCCACCAGTTTGAGCGTGGCGTCCACCGTGGCGTTGATCCAGCCCGGCGGCAGCAGGGTGCCGGCGGCGGAGACGGCGGCAAAGTCGGCGATGGCAAAGACCGGCGTGGCCTGCAGCTGGCCGGGCCTAAAGGTGAAGGCGTCCTGCACCGGGATTTCCACCTCCACCGCGCCGGGCGCAGTGTGTATGAACGTCAGGCCCAGCGTGCGCGCCATCGGCATGGACAGCACCATACGCTCCAGGTGTTCGAACGGTGTAGCGGTAGCAGGTGTGTTCATGGTATTTTCCTTTTGCGGGCGGGTTGGGGGAAGGGTTTGTGGGAAGGCTTGGTTTTGTTCTGTTCCTGGGCCTGCAGCCAGGCGATGTGCGACACCACCTCGGTACGTTGTGCGGCCAAGGCGAGCATCTGCTGGTCTATTTCTACGACGCGTCCCTTTAGCGACGCAACCATGTCGCTGATGCGCAGGCGCCCGGCGCGGTAGGCAGGCAACTGCTCGGCAATGGCGGCCAGCGAGAAGCCCACCTTGCGTGACATGGTGATGAAGACGACCTCGCGGCGCATGGCCTCGCTGTAGTCGCGGTAGCCGTTGGCCTGCCGCTGCGGCTGCAACAGCCCCAGACGTTCGTAGTGGCGCAGCGCGTGGGTGGAGACGCCGCAGCGCATGGCAAGTTCGGATATCTGCATACGGCTGCAAGGCGAACAAGCCTCGCGCTAGGCTAGGGTTTGCGGCCTGTCGCGCCGGTTACAGGCTGCGGCTCCATGCCGTGGCGATGCGGCCCACCTCGGCCAGCACGGCCTGGTCTTCCTCGCGTATGTTGGGGTGTGAACCGCGCGTCTCCAGAAACGCGGTGATGACGAGAGGCGCCTTGCCCGGCGGCCAGGTGATGGCCACGTCGTTGTATTTGTCGCGCATGTGAGGCGCCGATGCGGTTCCGGTTTTGTCGCCCGCGCGCCATTCGCTGGGCAGTCCCGCGCGTATCCGCTTCTTGCCGGTGGTGGTGGCCACCATCCAGGCGGCCAACGTGTCGCGCGAGGTGGCAGACAACCAGTCGCTCGTCAGCAGGTGGGCGGTGGTGCGGGCCATGGCGGAGGGGGTGGTGGTGTCGCGCATGTCCTGGCCGGTGACGTGGTTGAGCTGGGGCTCAAAGCGGTCCAGCCGTGTCGTGGTGTCACCGGTGGTGCGCAGGATGGCGGTGAAGCCAGCCGGGCCGCCAATCAGCTTCAGCAGCAGGTTCGCCGCGGGGTTGTCACTGGTGGTTTGTGCGGCCTCGGCCAGCGCGGCAACCGCCATGCCACCGCGCTCCAGGTGCTGCGTCGTCACCGGCGCGTGTGCCACCATGTCCGCCTTGCCATATGCCACCCATTGGTCTGCCCGCAGGCGGCCCTGGTCGATTTCGCGCAGTATGGCGGCTGCCAGCGGCATCTTGAAGGTGGAGCACATCGCAAACCGTTCGCCTTGGCGGTGGCCTGTGGTCTGGCCACTGGCCGTGTCCAGCAGGCCCACGCCCAGGCGCCCGCCGGTGCGGCGCTCCAGATCGGCCAGGGCCCTGGTGGTGGTTGTGAAAGACGGGCGCGGTTGCAGCGCGCGTGCACCGGTCGTGGTGACCAGCAGGCTGGCCGCGGCCAGTTGGAATGCGCAGCGGCGGTTGAGGGGTTGGTTGATATCCATAGTATTAACTTCTTGTGGCAGAAGACCGCATTCTTCCGGTTCCGTGGCTTTGCACAAGCTATCATTTTTGGTATGAGTCCATACATTTATTGGGGATCTGAATGGCGCTGAGCAATTTGTCTCTGAACACCTTGCGGGCCTTTGACGCGGCCGCCCGGCACCTGAACTTCACCCGTGCAGCCGACGAGTTGTGTGTGACCCAGGCCGCGGTCAGCCACCAGGTCAAGGCGCTGGAAGACCATATTGGTCGCGCCCTGTTTCGCCGCACGGCACGCGGCCTGGTGCTGACCGACGAAGGTGTGGCGCTGGCGCCCACCGTGGCCGAGAGTTTTGCCCGTATCGAGCGCCAGCTGGATGCCTGCAAAGCCGGTGGACCGATGGAGGTGTTGACCGTGGGTGTGGTGGGCACCTTTGCGGTGGGGTTTTTGCTGGAGCGCCTGAGCCGCTTTCGCACCGAACATCCGCGCATCGAATTGCGCCTGCTGACGCACAACAACAAGGTGGATTTGTCGGCCGAAAGCCTGGATTACGCGATCCAGTTTGGCGACGGTGCCTGGCGCAGTGTCCAGGCCGACCATGTGATGGCGGCGCCGCTGTCGCCGCTGTGTGCGCCCAGCCTGCTGGAGCAGTTACAACACCCGGACGACCTGCGCACCCAGCGCCTGCTGCGCTCCTACCGCGCCCAGGACTGGCAGGCCTGGTTGCAAGCGGCAGGGGCCAAAGGTATCACCCCGCGCGGGCCGCTGTTTGATGCCTCCGCCATCATGGTGCAGGCCGCCATGTTTGGCGAGGGGGTGGCGCTGGCGCCGCCCTGCATGTTTGTGCGCGAGTTGCAGCAGGGGCGGCTGGCCCAGCCTTTTGATCTGGCCGTGGATGTGGGCGGTTACTGGCTCACGCGGCTTTTGTCCAAAGAGCCCACGCCCGCCATGCTTGCGTTCAGGGCGTGGTTGCTGGGAGGGTGTGGTTGACTTTGCAAGGCAATTGTTCAATAGTTGCAGCGTCAACCCATGGTCCGGGGGCCAACATGAAAAAGCTCATTTATGCAGCCTGCTGTGTGCTCGCCACATGCTTCAGCGGCGCGCAGGCCGATACCTTCAAAGTCGGCTTCTACAACTACCCACCCATGATGATCGAGAAGGGGAAGTCAGGCATCTACCAGGACATCCTGGACGAATTGAGCAAGACCACGGGGCACACCTTTCAGATCCAGTACTTTCCCTATCCCCGGCTTGCCAGGCAGTTCGATATTGGAGAGATCGATCTGGAGCCGGGCGTGTTCCCCGGTTGGGTGAAGCAGCAAAGAGTGCCCGGTCTG
Source organism: Pseudomonadota bacterium (assembly GCA_040387325.1). Lineage (GTDB taxonomy): Bacteria > Pseudomonadota > Gammaproteobacteria > Burkholderiales > Burkholderiaceae_C > Allorhodoferax. Next base: position 9,180 of record JAZKDY010000122.1, read on the forward strand.
TTTTCTGTGCCCTTTGGCAAGGTGGTGGATGTACTCCTGTTTGCCCCGGGCAAGCAGTTTCCCGTGAACACCCCCCGGGACTTGAGTGGCAAAACGCTGGGTCTGGTGAAGGGTTATGCCTACCCGGATTTGCGGGAAATGTTCGACAGTGGAACCGTGCACAGGGCTGATGCCCTGAGCGAGATGCAGCTTTTGGCCATGCTCACCGGCGGACGGATAGACCAGATATTGATCAACAAGGCGGTCGCACAATTCACGATCCGTGAGGTGCCCAAGTACAGCGAGCTGGTGCTCGGCGATGTATTGGGCTCATTTGATGTGTCCATGCGCGTCCACCCCAGCAAAAAGGCCTTGTTGCCCAAGCTGGACGAAGCCATCGTGGCCATGAAACGCTCGGGCGCCATCAACCGCATTTACGCCAAATACGGCGTGAGTCTTTGATTCAGGCCAGAAACAGGGCGGCCAGGGCCAGAACGGCAGGCACCGTCTGCACAAACAGTATGCGGATCTGCACGGTGAGCGCACCCCAGATGCCCGCCACCGCCACACAGGCCAGACCATAGATGGTGAAGGTTCGGCCGGTCGCTGCATCAGGTAGCAAGAAGCCCAGGGCCAGCGCCACGGCCAGGAAACCGTTGTAACAACCCTGGTTGGACATGGCGGGTTTCATGACCACCGCCTGCTCTTTGCTCAGGCCAAACACCTTGCGGCCCCGGGTGTCAAACAACACGGTTTCCAGCAGGAAGATGTAGACATGGATGAGGAGTACGAGTCCGGAGAGGATTTGGGCGGCAAGCAGCATGGCGAGAGGTCCTTAGGATTAGCAGGTTTAAAGTGTGCTGTGAAGCGGAAAGTCTGTAGAATACATAATTACGTTATCTTTTGAAGTCACCTATGCGACAGAGTAACAATCATCTCCAAAAAACGGCATCTACGCCAGTGGCTGACGGGCGCAAAACCAACGCAGCGTCGACCCAGGCTGCGTTGCGCGCGGTGGGGCGCAGGCTGTTTGGCGAGCTGGGTTACGAGGCCACGTCGCTGGGCGCCATCTGCAGCGAGGCGGGTGTGACCACCGGCGCGCTGTACCACCACTTTGGTGACAAGAAGGGTTTGTTTGCCGCGGTGGCCGAAGAGCTGGATGAAGGCCTGGTCAAGCTGACCACCGCTGCGCGCGACACGGCACTGGCGGGCGGGGCCGATGCCTGGCAGGCATTTATGGCCGCCATTGATGTGTTTCTGCAGGCGGGGCTCAGCCCCGAGGGTCGTCGCATCGGCCTGACAGATGCCCCGGCGGTGCTGGGCACACAGGGCTGGCTGGAGATCCGTGAACGCCACGGCCTGGGCGCCATGGTGCAGACCGTGCGCACACTGCAGGCCTTGGGCATGTTGCCTGCCGGTGATGTGTTGTTGCGTGCGCGCCTGATCCTGGGCCTGCTCTACGGGGCGGTCGAAGCGCTGGCGCACCAGTCCGAGGATCCGCAGCTTGCACTGGCCCAGACACGCGCACTGGTGCATGCCATGCTGAACGGCATGCGCAATTTGCGTGCGTAATGGCAGCTAGGCCACCAAGCCCCACAACAAGACCAGGGCCGTACCCCACATCATCAGCGCCACCAGGCCGTCCAGTGCACGCCAGATGGAGGGTTTGCCCAGGCGCTGACCCAGCCAGAACACGGCCAGGCCCAAGCCACCAAACCAGATCACCGAGCCCGCCGCCGCGCCTGCGCCAAACGCGGCATTGCCGGGCGTGCCCCAGGCCAGGGAAGCGGAGCCGATCAGCACGGCGGTGTCCAGCCAGGCGTGGGGGTTGAGCCAGGCAAAGGCCAGGGCCGCCAGGGTGGCCTGGCGTCGGCTCAGGGGGCTGGCTGCCACAGGAGATGCGGCAACGGATGCCAGCGCGCCAGCGCCTTCGGCGGGTTTGCGAAAACGTGCGAAGGCCTGCGCACCGTAGAACAGCAGAAACACAGCGCCCCCGGCGATCAGTGCGGCTTTGAGTGCGGGTGACAAACCACCCAACTGCGCCACGCCGAATACGCCGAGCGCAATCAGCACGATGTCGGAGGCGATACACAACACCACGGTCAGCAGCACATGTTGGCCCTGCAGCCCCATACGAATGACATGGGTGTTTTGTGCGCCCAGCGCCATGATCAGGGACAGGCACAAGGCCAGGCCCGCGTTAAAGGCGGGCGCCATGGGCAAAAGGGTGGCAAAGGCTGGCATGGGTTATCAAGGCTTGAGAAGTGGTGAAACCCAAACTGTGCCTGGATGAACCCATTGTGAAAACACTTCTAAATTAAATTGATATTGATATAAAAATACTTTAGCGTTTCAATGAAGAACTGTCTCTGCATTTTCTGCCTTGCAGCGGATCGCGTCAAAACCGTCGCAGCCATAGCGCGCGATCCACTTCGCCGCTACTGCCTGTGCCATCGTCAAGCGCCGTGCGCCAAACGCTCTAAAGTTGAGATAGTCGGTGCCCGACGCCATGGTCTCTTTTTCGACGCGCTCAAGCACATCGGCCGAGTCATGGTGTAGCGGCATGTCGGTGGTATGCGCATGCATGGCCGGTGTTTGCTGGGGGTTGTTGACGTGGCCCTACCAGGGCAACGAATAGGTCTTGCAGTTGGTGAAGCTCTTCATCGCTTCGAGCACGCCTTCCTTGTAGCCCAGGCCAGAATCCTTGATGCCACCAAAAGGCGTGAGCTCCAGGCGGTAGCCCGGCACTTCGCGCACATTGACACTGCCCACATTGAGCTCCCGTATGAAGCGCGTGATGTAGTCCAGGCGGTTGGTGCATACCGCCGACGACAGGCCGTAGGCCGTGCCGTTGGAGATGCGGATCGCGTCCTCTATGGTCTTGAAGCGGATGACGGGCGAGACCGGGCCGAAGGTTTCCTGCTTGGCCACCGTCATCTCGGGATCGACATGGTCCAGCAGCGTGGGCGAATACAAGGCGCCGCGGCGCACATTACCGTAGAGCAGTTTGGCACCACCGGCAATCGCTTCGTTGACCACGGCCTCGAAGTGGATCGCGGCCGCCTCGTCGATCACCGTGCCCATGTCCACTTTCGGGTCCATGGGGTCACCGTACTTCAGCGCCTTGGTCTTCTCCAGCAGCAGTGCCACGAATTGGTCGGCCACGCTTTCCTGCACCAGCATGCGCTTGATGGCGGTGCAGCGCTGGCCGGAATTTTTGTAGGATCCGGCGGCCGCCAGCGTGGCGGCTTCCTCGATGTCTGCGTCTTCCATCACGATGATGGGGTCGTTGCCGCCGAGCTCCAGGATCTGGCGCTTGTAGGCGGCCTTGCCGGCGATGTACTTGCCGATGGCCACGCCGCCCGTGAAGGTGACCAGGTCGACATCGGGGCTGGTCAGCATCTCGTCGGCGATCTCGCGCGGGTCGCCGGTGATCACCGATAGCATCTGCGGCGGCAGGCCCGCTTCGTACAGGATGTCGGCCAGGATAAAGGCCGTCAGTGGCGTCTTCTCGCTGGGCTTGAGCACCATGCGGTTGTTGGTAGCAATGGAAGGCGCCACCTTGTGAATCACCTGGTTCAACGGGTGGTTGAAGGGTGTGATGGCGGTGATGACGCCCAGCAGCGGCTCCTTCATGGTGTAGACCTTGCGACTCTTGCCGTGGTGTGTCAGGTCGCAAGAGAACACCTGGCCGTCGTCAACCAGCGCCTGGTTCGCCGCGAACAGCAGCACGTCGGAGGCGCGACCCACTTCATACAGCGAGTCTTTGCGGCACAGCCCGGATTCCTGCGTGATGGTGCGTGATATCTCGTCCAGGCGTGAGGCAATGATTTCACCGGCACGCATCAGGATCTTATAGCGCTCGTAGCGCGTCAGTGTGGGCTTGTAGTCGCGGGCGATACGGTAGGCGCGCCGCACGTCTTCCAGAGTAGCCTTGGGCACGGTGGCGATCACCTCGCCGGTGTAGGGGTAGGTGACCTCGATGACCTCGTCACGGTAGACGCGTTCACCGGCAATGCGCAGCGCTTCGTGGTGGATGGCGGCTGGTTTCAGCTGTGCTTGATTCATTGTTGTTCTCCTAGCGGCAATAGAGCGTTATTGGGCGTGGTTCAAAGCCAGGTCCAGGGCGTCGAAGTTGCGCAGGCGACGGCTGCTGGCGATGCCGGTGACGGGGCGATTGCAGATCAGCGGCACGCGCTGCTCGGACACACCCCCGTGCGAGCGCAGCGGCACCTCCAGGGCGGACAGGTCATGGCGGCTGGCCGAGGTACCGATCACCGTGTCTTGTTCGCTGACCACCACGATGTCGCCGATGCGGTCTGGCGGCAACTCGAAGCGTTCGGCGGCCTCGGCACGCGTCAACACAAACTCCATGCCCGGCAACTCCCGGATGCGTGTTATCCATTGTTTGGCGGTGGCTTCATCGGGTGCATAGACCGTGGCGAAAGAGCCCAACGCGCCGTGGTGAACCACGTAGGGGTCGGTGATCGGCAAGATGACCCGTGCCGCCTCCTTGCCGTACCAGCCGTCCAGCACGTCTTGCAGGTAGATCACGTTGGGTGTTCCGTCCACACCGTGCTTGTCGTTCATGCCATGGTCTGCGGTGAGCACGATGGTGGTACCGAGTGCGTCGAGTTGCGCCAGGTAGCGATCCATCATGGCGTAGAAGGCATTGGCAGCCGCACTGCCCGGTGCCGCCTTGTGCTGCACGTAGTCGGTGGTCGAGAGGTACATCAAGTCGGGGCGGCGCGTCTCCATCAGCTTTACGCCGGCTGCAAAGACGAACTCGGACAGTTCGGCGCTGTACACCGAGGGAACCGGCATGCCCACCAGCTTGACCACTTGATCGATGCCATTCTCAGCGATCGTCGCTTCTTCGGCTTTTTCTGAAGAAAAGCAGATGCCCTTCATTTTGTTGCCCAGCAGCTTGCGCAGCTTGTCCTTGGCCGTGACGACAGCCACCTTGGCGCCCGCATCGGCAAAGGCCGCGAGCACGGTGCCGGCACGCAGGTATTTGGGGTCGTTCATCATGACTTCCTGGCCCAACTCCCGGTCAAAGAAGTAGTTACCACAAATGCCGTGCACTGCCGGTGGTGCACCGGTGACGATGGACAGGTTGTTGGGATTGGTGAAGGACGGCACGACGCAGTCGGCCAGCAGGTTGGCGCCTGTGCCCATCATGCGTTTGAGGTAGGGCGCCACACCTGCGGCCACGGCGGCGTCGAGGTAGGCCGGCTCGCAACCGTCCACGCACACAATGACGATGGGGCGGCTCATCCAGCGGTAATTTCTGGCGTTGATGTCAAGGGAAGTGGGTTTCATAAGTAACTCCTGGGTTATGTGAATAGGGGTGCTTTTCAGCGGCGAATGAATGCCGCGATGCAGGCACTGATGAGGCAGCTTGTTGCGACGATAGGAAAGACGATGGATGTGGTGCCCGAGTGGTCCATCATCCAGCCGATAAGTGGCTCGCCAAGACCGGCGAACAGGTAAGAAAAGAAGTTCATGATGCCGGTGGCGGTACCGGCGCGTTTGGAGCCGACGAGGTCCGGGCACAGCGCCCAGAACGACGAGGCAGGTCCATATACGAAGAAGCCTGCCAGGAACAGCATGAAGATGGCCCCCATGCTGGTGGGCAGCAAGTACATGCTGGCCGAGGCTAGAGAGCCCAGCAGCATGTACAGCACGATGGCCTTGTAGCGCTTCGATCCGAAGACCTTGTCGGAAACCCAGCCGTTGGTGAGGGCACCCAGGGCCATGCCGACAGGCAGCGCCACGGAGATCCAGGCCGGGTCGATCATGCCGTCGGCCGCCTTGGCCCAGCCCTTGCCCAGAAAGTGCACCGGCACCCAGACAATCAGGCCATAACGTGCGGCATTCTGGAATCCGATCGCCAGGGCCGCGATGAGCAGCCTGGGGTTTGTGAGAACAGCCTTGTAGCGGGACCATGAGCTCTCGTCGGCGTCGGTTTCCGGGCCGGCAGCCTTTGCATCGTCCGCGTTGGCGATGCCGGTGTCTGGCGACTTGAAGCCGAGATCCTCAGGGCGTTCCCGGGCGACCAGGTAGAACACCACGCCGCCTATGAGCATCAGCAGGACCGGCAGCCGGAAAATCCACCGCCAGTCCAGTTGCAGCACGTTGATGACGATGATGGACGTGACGAAGGACAGGACGGAAGCGCATCCGGCGGCGAAAACATAGAAACCATAGACCTTGCCGCGTTCACCCGCACCCCACCAGTTGGACAGCAGGCGGCTGCCCGGTGCCCAGCCCAGTGCCTGGAAATAGCCATTGATGCCCCACGGAATCGCCAGGCTCTTGAAGCCGACGGCGAAGCTCACGACCCAGTTGGCCGCACAAGAAAGTATTGCGCCGGCCGTCATCACGCGGCGACCACCGTACTTGTCGGCGAGGTTGCCGTTGATGGCCTGGCCGATCGCGTAGCACCACAGCAGGCAGGTCGAAGCCCAGCCCAGCATCTCCTTCGATAGGCCGAACTCGCGCTGGATGCCCGGGATGGCAAAGCCGAAGGTTTGCCTACCGGTGTAGAAGAAAAAGTAGCAGAACATGGCGACGAGCAGCATTCGCCACTGCGCGCGTCTGAATGAATGTTGGTTTGGCACCGCGTATGCGCTCGCTGCTAAGCCCCGACTTGCTAATTCCATGATTTTGTCTCCTGTTATATATATACGGATCTGCGTCCGTGGAGCCAGCCTAGATGCTGGCATCTGTTCAATCTGTTCAACTAGGCGTTCACTGCTCCGATGAAATTTTTCCCACGCGCTCCTTCCATGGCGCGTGCGATCATGGCCAAGGCTTCGCTGTTCGCGACCCCGTAGTCGGCAAACTCGGTCTTGATGCCCAGGCTTTGCAGGAAGTCACGCAAGCGCCGGGTAGCGACCGACAGGTCAGGTCCAAACAGGCGCTGCAGCGTGCGATCACGATCAGGCGATTTGGCCCACGCCTTCTCCAGAACGAGCGGCAGTGTGAAAGAACATGCAATGCCGTGGGCCACGCCGTAGCGCAGCGTCATCTCGTACGAGATCGAATGGGCCAGTGCGGTCTTGGTGTTGGAAAATGCCATTCCGGCCTTGAGCGCGGCCAGCGCCATGCGCTCCCGCAACTCAATGTTGCCGAGGTCTGCCAGCAGGGCTGGCAGGCATTCGAAAATATCCTGCACCGCAGAAATGGCGAAGGTATCGGAGACGGGGTTGGCGTTCACGTTCCATACCGATTCCAGCGCGTGGGATAGTGCGTCCAGACCCGTGGAGACCGTGGTTCCGGCAGGCACAGACAGCATCAGTTCGGGGTCGACTATCGCCGCTTCGGGCCAGGTGGCGTCCAGATGCAGTGAGTATTTCTTCTGGTTGCCAGCATCCCAGATGGTTGCCCAGGGCGTGACTTCGCTGCCAGTGCCCGCCGTCGTTGGCACGGCGATCAGCGGCTTGACACTGGTGGGTGCGAAAGGCTTGCCTGTGGCAAGCAGGCCGACCAGTTCTTCAAACTGCCCACTGGCCGTGCCCACCATCAACGCCTTGGCGGTGTCGATGGCGCTGCCACCACCCACGGCGACGATGGCGTCGCACTGAGCCGCCGATTGCCAGAAACGGTTGTACAGGCCTGACAGATGTGCCACATCAGGATTGGGGTGTACGTCATCGATGATGGCGACCAGCGAGTCCTTCAGAAGCCCCTTGAGGCGGGCGAGCAGGCCCAGCGCGCGGGCCTCGGGAAAGGTGACGACGACGACACGTCGTCCCGCCAGAATCGCCGGAAGTTGCTCAAGGCTTCCTCGGCCGCAATGGATGGAAACGGGGTTGTGGTAGGTATGGGGCATGGGCTTGTCTCCTGTTGAGTGGTTATTTTTGCGTTGCACGTTCAGCATGGGCGGTAGTGTCCGAGTGGCCCGCTGCCCCGTCCAATCGCATTTTTGACACCTGAATGGTCCGAAACCGATGGATGGCCACCGCTTGACATCGCTATAGGCGAGAGCGCTTATGTACGCGTGTGATAGGCTTTCACCCCAGCCCGTAGCGCCGAATCCTCACCAGTCCATCCCATGTTTCATCAGTACTACAAATGGATCCGATGCTTTCACGCCGTGGCAAAGACGGGCGGTTTTACTTCGGCCGCCGAATATCTGCACATTGGCCAACCGACGGTCACTGACCAAGTCAAATCCCTGGAAACGCGTTTCAACGTGGAACTGTTCCTGCGCGGTGGCCGCACCGTGCGGCTGACCCCAGCGGGTGAGCAGCTCTTTGGCATTACCCAGGGACTGTTTGGTCAGGAGGAGGAGGCGATCCAGTACCTGCAGAGCGCACACAAACTCGGGTCTGGACTCATTCGCGTCGGGGCGGTGTCTCCGCCCATCGCGATGGAGTTGGCCCGCACCTTCAGGCGCACGCACGCTGCGTTGGAGTTGAAGGTGTCGATTGGATCGGAGGAATCGACTCTGCGCGGATTGCAGGACTTTGATATCGATGTCGGCATAGTGGTTGAGCCGCCGCCGGTTGATGGGTTGCATGTCGTTCCCTTTCGGAACGAACGCATCATTGCCGTGGTGCCTGCGGACCATCCGTGGACCCGGCGGACGTCGATCACCACACACGACATTGAAGGTGAAAATCTCATCCTGCGGGAGCTCGGCTCCAAGACGCGGCATCGCGTAGAGCGGGCGTGTGAGCAAAAGGGCGTGCGCCTGAACTGCACCATGGCCATCAACAGCCGCGAGGCCATCCTGCACGCGGTAGCCAACGGAATGGGCATCGGTTTCGTGACCGAAGTCGAATTCATTCCTTTGCCGGGGCTGGCCGCGGTCGTGGTGGAGGACGACCAGTTGTCGATCAGTTATTCGCTGTGCTGTCTTTCGGTACGCAAGGAGCGACCGTTGATCAGCGCCCTGTTTGCTGTAGCGCTCCAGGGCGACAGCGGCGAATAGAGTCCAAGATGCTGGATGCGAAACAACTGGAGGCGCTGGCCACGGTGCTGGAGCATGGCGGCTTCGGCCCTGCCGCCAGCGCGCTGAATCTGACCCTGGCCGCAGTGTCCCTGCGCATCAAGAGCTTGGAGTCCACCCTGGGCCAGCGCCTGTTGGTGCGAGGCAAAGTGGTGCGCGCAACCGTAGCCGGCCAGGCTTTGCTGGCGCACATCAAGCAGCTGCGTCTGATGGAGGCAGATCTGTTCTCGGGCGGCACAGCGGCGCTGGGTGAAAAGCTGCAATGGCAGCGCCTCTGCGTGGCGGTTAATGCCGACTCGCTGTCGAGCTGGCTGCTGCCTGGCGTGGCCCCTGCACTGGCGCGCCACCACTTGCTGCTGGATGTGGTGATTGACGACCAGGAGCACACCCATGAGTCCTTAAAAAGCGGCGATGTGGTGGCGTGTGTCAGCACCCACCCTACGCCCATGCGGGGTTGTGTGGTCGAACCGCTGGGTGTGATGCGTTACCGCTGTGTAGGCGCACCCGCACTGGTGCGCAAATGCCAGACCAAGACCGGTGCTGTGTCACCCCACCGCTTGCTGTCTACACCGGCCGTCATCTTCAACCGAAAGGACGGCCTGCAAGACCTGTTTTTGAGCCAGCACTTTGGTTTGCAATCCCCGCAGTACCCGCGCCACTTTGTACCGGCGGTGGACGCCTTTGAGAGTGCATTGGCCAGCGGCATGGGGTGGGGCATGGTGCACGAGTTGCATCTGTCCGCGCGCAGTGGCCGCCTGCCCTTGGTGGAGATGTTGCCCGGCAGTACGGTGGACGTACCGCTGTACTGGCACCACTGGGCGCGTGAGCCGGCGTCGGCACAACGCCTCACACAGGCCGTCAAGCTGGCGGCCAAAGCGCTAGGCGCGTAACGGGCCTTGCAACTGCCGCCACCAACCGCTGCCGAATCGGTTGATCAGCAGGCCCATCAGTATGCAGGCCATGGCCAACCACTTGTAGCCCGGCAGTGATTCACCAAAGATCAGCACAGACCCCAGCATGCCAAACACCGGCACGAACAGGGTCAGCGGTGCCACGGTGGATACCGGGTACTTTTTGAGCAGGCCATTCCAGACCGCGTACCCCAACAACGTGGTGGGGTAGACCTGGAACAGGATGGAGAAGAGGGCGGTTCCATCGATGGAGGCCAGCGACTGCACGATGCGCTCAGGCCCTGCAAACCCATACGACAACAGCAGCAAGGGAATGGGGGCGACAAGGCTGGACCACACCATAAAACCAAACATGTTGTCGGGTTTTGCGCGTTTGACGACCAGGTTGGCCGCTGCCCAGGCCATGGCTCCGATAACCACCAGGCCCAATCCCAATACCGTGGCCTGGCCTTCGGCCTGTGCAAACACCAAGGCTACACCCGAGAACGCCACCGCGGTACCCAGCAGCATGGGCGCGGTCACCCGCTCGTTGAAGAAGACCATGCCACCAGCCATCGTGAAGAACACGGCCACCTGCAGCACCAATGAGGCCAGTCCGGCCGACAAGCCAAAGTAAATGCCGGCATAAACAGCACCCCACTGCATGACGCCAAACAGCAGGCCGTAAATGACCCAATAACGCCATGCCACATTCGGCCTGGGCACAAAGAATACGGCGGGCAGTGCGCACAGCGCAAACCGAATGGCGGCCATCAGGTTGGGGTCCAGCGTGGCCAAGCCGAGTTTGATGATTGAAAAGTTCAGACCCCAGATTGCGGTGACCAGCATCGCCAGAGCTGTATCAATGGCGCGCATGGTGTTGGTCCGTGGAATCAAGTTTCATTTGAAGTTTTCTCATATATTGACTGGGTATTCTTTGGAGATGAAACCGAATTGTGGGTATATTGATTCTGTAAAACAATCGAATTCGTTTGATTCAATAGGTTAGTAAAATTAACCAAACCATGCCAACACGCATCCCCCCTTTGCCCGCCCTGCGGGCCTTTGAATCCGTGGCCCGCCATGGCAGCTTGCGTATGGCTGCACAAGAGCTGAACGTGACGCATGGCGCCGTCAGCCACCAGATCAAGTTCTTGCAAGAGAGCCTGGGCGTTGAACTCGTAGCCAGGGCCGGGCGCGGCATCGCCCTGACACCCGCCGGGCAGCGGCTGGCGCCCCAGCTCAGCGAAGCGCTGGCGCGTTTGGCGCAGGTGGTGGAGGCCGTGCAACCCGATGCCCACGACAAGCCGCTGCGCATTTCGGTCCTGCCATCCTTCGCAGCCAAGTGGTTGCTGCCGCGGCTGTCGCAGTTCATGGCCCAGCATCCCGACATTGCGCTTACGCTGGATGCCAACCTCAGCGTGGTGAACCTGCACAACACCGGCATAGACCTGGCGTTTCGCTACGGTCCCGGCCAGTGGCCTGGTGTGAAAGCCGAGCGATTGATGGGGGAGGAGATGCTGGCAGTGTGCAGCCCGACCTACCGCAAGGGCAAACTGCCAACACGGCCCCAGGACCTGTTGCGCCATCCCTTGCTGCGCGACGAATCCACGCGGGCCTGGCAGGACTGGTTTCGTGCCGCCGGAATCCGCGATGCGGTGCCCAAACCGGCCGTGGCCTATAGCGATGCCGGCTTGCTCTTGCAGGCGGTGCTGGCGGGGCAGGGGGTGGCCTTGGTCCGTTCCGTGCTGGCGCATGACGACATTGCGGCCGGTCGACTGTGTGTGCTGCCGGGTCCGCGCCTGCAGGCTGCCCATGCGTACTACGTGGTCACGGACCTGCGCGACACATTGCCCGCCAAGGGTCAGGTCTTCGTGGAATGGGTGCGCGGGCAAGTGGGTGCGATGGTGCCACCCGCATTGCCGTAGGGCGCTAAGCTACCGGCTTCAACACCTCCACCGGACCCTACAAAGGAGACCCACCATGGGAATACGCATTGTCAGACTGGGCAGCGCGCGCGCCGAGGGCGAGGGCCTGCGCATGGGCACGGTGCGCCGTCCACCCCGCGGTGTGCCCAAGTCAGAATTTGCCAGCCAGAACTGGTACGACATCTGGTACCCCAACCTGGCACCCAGCGCCGAGACCATGCAACTGGGACAGGCAGTGGAGACGGATGCACAGTGGAATACCTTTGCGAAGCGTTACCGCAGCGAGATGAAGGAATCCGATGCGGCCCGCACGCTGGAGCTGCTGGCCAAGCTCTCGAACGGGGCGAATTTTTCGATGGGCTGCTACTGCCAGAACGAGGCCCGCTGCCACCGCTCCTTGCTGCGTGCGCTACTGGTGGAAAACGGCGCGTTGGTTACCGAATAACCTTGGCCCAAGCACAAACCTAGGCGTAGCAGAACTCCACCCGGTTACGCCCGCTTTCCTTAGCCACATACAGGGCTTTGTCGGCGCGCCGCAGCACATCTTCAAAGTTGCGGTCCGTGGCGGCGATCTGCCCAATGCCGATGGACACGGTGATGGGCAACTGGCTTGGAAGGGACGCGTCTTTCAACTGCAGCGGCAAGCCTTCTATGGCAGCGCGCATGCGCTCAGCGGCCACCCTGGCATCGTCCATGCTGCCGGCTTCCAGCAATGCCACAAACTCTTCACCACCCTGGCGCCCCACCATGTTCGGGCCACGGCAGTTGTGGGCCAGCACCGCCGCCACATGCTGCAACGCCAGGTCACCTACATCGTGGCCAAAGCGGTCGTTGACCCGCTTGAAGTGGTCAATGTCCACGACCGCGGCGGCGAAGGGGGTCCCCGCGCGCTGCGCAGCATTGAAACGGGTAATGCCGGTGCTGCTGATGGTGCGCCGGTTGGGCAGGCTGGTCAAAAAATCTATCGTGGCCGCGCGCTCCCATTCGTCGCGCAAGCGCTCCGAGCAGAGCACCAAAAAGACCGTGGTGCCCACCACCGGCAACACGGCGGCGCACAGCGGCATCAGGGTGTTGAACCAATTGCCGGGCGTCAGTATGGAATGCGGTTCCTGCGGGTCGACGGCGAAATACACCGCCCGCCACACCATGAATGTGGCGGTGGCCAGCAGTATGCCGACCATCGCGAAACGGCTCACTTCGCGTGTCCGGTGGTGGCCGCGGTAAAAATTGCCGGCCGCACCCAGCAATGTGATCGCCCCCGCAGCACTGGACAGCACCACCCGCGCCGTCAAGTGGGGCTGTACCGCGGCGAACCAGATCACTCCCAGTGTCGCCAGACCGGCGGGTGCGAATATCCATGCAGTTTCGGCGCGGCCGTCAAAGCGGCGCAGGGCACGCCAGTACAGGGCGACGCCCAGCAGCATCCCGCCATTGCCCAAGGGCAGCACCAGCCAGCGCGGGGCGATGTCCTGTATTGCCACCAGGATGGAGCCCGCCGCAATCAGCAGTGTGCCGATGCGCCAATCTTTGGCGGCGGGCTGCAAATCGCTGGACAGCCCTCCATGCAACAACCCCAGCATGCCCCCATTGAGCAGCATCATGATGGTGGAGATGATGA
>JAZKDY010000123.1:0-22018 GCA_040387325.1 Pseudomonadota bacterium
TCCACCGTCAACCTCTATTCCCATAAGGGCGACCTGCGCAGCACCATCGTGCTGCTGGCGGGTGTCGAGCAAAAGGCCACCACCTTCTTCGCCAACGGCAAGCCCGAGCTGGAAGAAGAACTGTTGCAAGGCGGCACGCAGAAGCGCGAAACGGCCTATTACCCGGATGGCGGTGGCAAGCGGCGCGAAAGGCTGTGGGACGTATCCGCTGGCCGCCCTGCGCTGCTGCTGCGCGAGGCCGATTTCCACACCAGCGGCACCCTGGTCGCCGAGCGCCAGTACCAACTGGTGGACACCAGCAACGGCCGCAAACGCAGCCGGCTGGCCAGCGAGTCACGCTTCTACTTGAATGGGCAGCCGCAGCAGAAAGATGTCTTCACGCTGGATGGGAATACCGAGTTGCGCGACACCCTGCGCTACACGGACCAGGGCAAACCCAAGGCACAAGGCCGCTACGCGCTGGAGGGCCGTTACGGCGAGCGCCCGGTGGGTGTGCACCAGACCTTTTTTGCCAACGGCAAGCCGGAACGCGAAGACAGCTTCGACGCCAGAGGCAAGGCCACCCGCCAGAAGGTATGGGACGAATCCGGCAAGCTGGTCAGTGACGACGAGCTGTTTGAAGACGGCTCGCGCAAGGCGTATTCAAAGTAACAACTCAAAACTGCCCAGCGCCTGCGCCCGCCCGTTCAGGACCGCATCCACCCGGTGCAAGCCGGGGTAGTGTTTGCGCGTGGTCATCTCGGCCAGAGAAATGGTCTTGCCCACGCGTTGGGTCTCGTGTGCGGCCAGATCCAGGGTCTTGAGCTTGAAGACCTTGGCGCTGGTCTTGCCGTTGGACTTGACGTAGTGCACCGCAAAATCCACCAGCACCCGCTGCGGCTGGGCCGTGTTGTTGCGCACATCAAAAGTCACGGCCAGCTTGCCACCCACCGCCGCGCGCTGCGGTGTGATGTTGGGCTGGACAATTGCCACATCGGCCGATGCACCAAAGCCCAGCGCCGCCAGTGCACCCGGCTCGCCCCGTTTGACCGCTGTGCGCAGCGCGTGCTGCACGATCCAGCGCCGCTCCGGCGTGGCGTCGCGCAGCCAGGCATTGGCGGTGGCCGCCAGCACATCCGGGTGGTCCTTGCCAATGTCATTCAGGTTGTTGGCCACCGAGCGGCGCACGTACAGCGCGGGGTCGTCCTTCAGGCGCTCCAGTAGCGCCAGCACCGGGCTTGGGTCGCGCTGGAACGCGGGCAGGCGCGATGCCCAGGGCAGCCGGGGTCGCGTTCCCTCGGACACGAGGCGCCGCACATGTTCGCTAGGGTCCGTCGTCCACTCTGCAAACCTTTCAAGCGTGGCCTCGGGGTGCTTTTGCAGGAAGGGCCGGATGCTGAACTCCGCCGTGAAGCGCTGGGTGAGGGTATGTTGCGCCTGCATGGACAAGGCAAAATGCTCCAGCCCGAATTCAGACACAAACACCGTGTGCGGCAAAAACAGAAACGAGGCCAGTGACAAGCCCGCTGGGCGGCCATGCGGCTGGTCTATGGATGCCAGCAGTATGCGCAGCGCCTCGCCGTAGTCTGGCGGCAAATGCCGGTGCAGCGCACGTGCAATGTGTTTGCCACGCGGCATCAGCGCCAGCGCGTCGTAACCGGTAAGGGCGTCGTGCAAAAAAGCGTCGGTATCAAAGCGCGGGTGCACGGCCGCCACCATGCGGGCGATGGCCTGGGGCACGTCGGGGCCGTATTGGGCAATAAGGGGCTCAGCCATGCGCCGCCTTCCATGCATCAAAGCCACCCCGCAGCGGGTAGGCGTTTCGGTAGCCCAGCTTCTGCAGGTTTTGCGCTGCCTGTACCGCACCCGCATCTTGTGGGCAGGCGCAGATGGTGACGATGGGGTAGTCTTTGTCGACACCCACCAACGAACGCGCCAGCGCGCTGTATTCGGTGAGGTGGGCGTTGGGGATATAGCCGGTGTCAGCCGCCAGGCTCTGGGTGCGCAGGTCGATGATGTGGGGCGGGCGCGGGCCGGCCAGTGCCTGGGTGAAGGCGTCCATATCCATGTGGTACATGGTGGCCAGCCGCTCGAACCGGTTCTTCTGCCAATACTTCCAGGCTATCACCACTGCTACCAGCGCAACGCCGATCAGTGTCAGATGTATGCCATGCGCCGTCATCCATGCCAGCGCGCCATCAATCTGCGCCTGAAATGCATACCCTGCCAGCAAGGCCATGCCCGCCCACAAACCCGCGCCCACGGCAGACGCCATAAAAAATGAAGACGGCGCCATGCCCAGGGCCCCGGCCACCGGTGGTGCCACGGTGGCAAAGCCGGGTATGAACTTGCCAAACACCAGCGACCACACGCCCCACTTGGTAAACCGCGCCTCGGTCTGGTTGACACACGAGCTGGGGTTGATGGACATCTTGCACAACAAGGCCAGCACCCGGTAGCCATACCTGCGGCCCGCTACGTACCAGATCCAGTCGGCGACCAGGGACGCCAGCACCGCTGCCAGCAACATGGTGCTCAGCGCCATCAAGCCGGTGGACTGGCTGGCCGCCAACACCATGGTCGGCACGGAAGGCACAGGCAGGCCCAGCTGTTGCAGCAGCACGTTGACAAAGACCAGCAGGTTGCTGTCTTGCTGCAGAAGTTGGGTGATCCAGGTGCTGTCCATCACTACAACTTGATTTCAACCCCGAAGTTCAGGCTGCTGCGCCCGCTGCGCAGGCTGGTGGTGGAATAACCATCGCTGGTTTGTGTCAGGGATTCGCTGTCCAGCGCCGCCAGGTTGTTCACCGACACCCGTGCGGACAGTTTGGGGCTGACGATGAATTGCGCAAACAGATCCACGTTGCGGCTGCGGGTTTGGTCCAGTGTTTGCGACAGGGTTTGCCGGGTGGTGTAGCCCGGCGTGAACGCCAGGCTGCCCCCCAAAACCACGGGCATGCCACCCATGGCGCTCATGCGGTAGTCAAAGCCCATATTCCCCGACCAGGGTTGCTGGCCGTCCAGGCGGTTGTTAGGGCCGGGCAGGGCGGCAACGCTGGATTGGTAGTAGTTGAGCGAGGCGCGCAGGTTCAGCGGCAGCTTGGCATCAAACAGCGCGGGCAGCAACTCGCCGCCGCGGCCTTTGATTTCCAGCTCCAGGCCCCGGGTTGTGGCCTGCGAAAAATTGAGCGGCTGCGACACCCAGCGCGGCACCGTGGACCAACCCACGCCTTGCAGACTGGTCGTGCTGCGGATCAGATCATCCACCTGGCGGTAGAACACACCCACGCTGACCAGGCCACCGGCGGGCAAGTATTTCTCGAACGCAATATCCAGCCCGGTGGCCAGCTCGGGCAGCAGGGCGGGGTTGCCGGTGCGGTCGGGCGACTGTTCGGTATTGGACTTGCTGGTGTCGGAGAACTGGCTGCTGATGGTGGGGCGTGCCATCAGGGCAGACAAATCGGGTGCCTTGTAACTGCGGGTGATACTGGCGCGTATCAGGTCGCGGCCTGCTGGCGTGAGCTTGTAGTTCAGGTGCACCATCGGTGTCAGCACATCGCTGGTGTTGCGCAGGGGGGCAGCCACGCCTTCGCTCTGGCTGACAATTTGCTCGGAGCGCACGCCCAGGTAGGACGACCACTGCGGACCCATCTCCCACTCGTCCTGCACAAACAGTGCCCGCCGGGCAATGCGGGCTGCGAAGGGTTGGCCCTCAAAGTCGGACAACAGGGGCACGCCTTTCTCAGTGATGGCCCGTGTTTCCTCGCGCTGGCGCCACTCCAGGTCCCATCCGATGGTGAGGTTGTGTTCGGTATTGAGCAGGCGGCTGTAGTTGCCCGCCTGTGTGACGCTCTGGTCTGCGTTGTCTGCTACTGTGCGCCGCTGCGGCGCGCCCAGGCGCACGGATTGCCCGTCAAACGAGCCCTTGGAGCTGGACAGACCAGCCTTGAGCTCCAGGCGCTCGCTGGTGCTGAAGTGGTTCACCCACTGCAGGTTGCTGCGCACACTTTGCCAGCCACCGCGGAACTCGCCATCGTCTTCCAGGCTGGGGTTGCCCGCCAGCACCTGGCTTTGGTAGCTGTTCTGGTTGTTCCACACGCCCTTTTGCAGAAAACTTTGCCAGGTCAGGGTTTCGTCATCGCTGATCCGCCAGTTCAGCCGCGGGCCGATGTTGATGCCGTGGCCAAACACCAGGGTTTCGCCCTGTTGCCGCACCAGCGATGCCTGGCCGTCCAGCCCCGGCGCGTTGCGCCAGGCAATGCTGTCGTTGCGGTTACGCCACTGAAACAGCGAGATGGGCAGCGACAGCGACATCCCATCCCACTTCTCACCCAGCGTAAAGCTGCCCGACACGGTGGGGCGGTCCACCGTGTAACCCACGCCCACCCGCAGATCGCGCTGCGACACCTTGGGCGCGTCTTTCAGAATGATGTTGATGGCACCGGCCACGGCCTGTGCGCTCTGGTTGGCCGTGGGGCCCTTGGTCACCTCAATACGCTCCACCTGCGCCGGGTCCAGCTGGTCCAGCGCAAACCCGGGTGGGGCCGGGTCGCCGTTGATCAGAATCAGCGTGTAGCCCGAGCCCAGGCCCCGCATGCGCGGCGCATTGCCCTGCATGGTGATGCCGGGCAGGCGTTTGAGCACATCGGCCACATTGGTGTCGCCGTATTTGTCCAGCTCTTCGCGGCCGTACAGTTGTTTGGCAACCTGTGAGCGGCGCCGCAGATCGTTGTCGCTGGCCGGCTTGCCCAGAATCTCCACGCGCTCCAGCTTGCCACCCGGTGGGCGGGCTGCCGGCTCCACGGCGCCGCCGCCAGGAATCTCCTGCGCCCAGGCGGATGCCAGGGCAAGGCTGAGCAGGGAAAGGGTGCACGCACGGGTGCCGAAAGCTTGCTTCAAAGAGGGCTCCAGAAGGGAAAAGAAAAACAGGGCCTGATCAACCCTTTGGGGTGCGATTGTCGACCCGCTGGTTTCAATTTTCCACGCCCTGCACACAAGCATCACTACGATGATTGCGTGTATTTCTGGAGATTTTGCAGAATCGGCCTGTAGCCCCCGTCAAATATGAATATAGCGCTACTAAAAGTCTAGCGACGCCACGGGAACCTGTGGCGTGGCGACTTTATCAAAGTGGCGAAACTGCGACGCCGCATGCCGCGCTGGCAGGTGGTCGCCCTCGCCAAACAGCTTGTGGCGCAGGCTGCCTTCGGCGTAGGCCGTTTTGTAGGCGCCGCGGTTTTGCAGCTCGGGTATCACGGTATCGATGAAATCTTCGTAACTCTCGGGCGTCACCGTGCGGCTCAGGTTGAACCCATCCACACCGGTTTCATCGACCCACGACTGCAGCTCGTCCGCCACGGCCTGTGCGTCACCCACGATGGCCGGGTAGCGGCCACCCATCTCAAATAACTCCAGCAGTTTGCGCCGTGTCCAGCCGTGCTGCTTGGCGGTTTGCGTGGCTGACTCCATGGCATTGGTGGGCCCGTATTGCACGGGCTCGTCCAGGTCGTATTGGGCGTAGTCGATGCCGGTGCTGGCCGAGAAGTGGGCCAACCCGGCCTCGCGGCTGGTGTAGTGCACGTACTCCGCGTGTTTCTCTTTGGCTTCAGCGGCAGTGCGCCCGGTCACCACGGCGGTGCCCATAAAAATCTTGATGTCGTCCGGGCGCCGCCCCGATTGCACCAGTTGTGCGCGGATGGCATCCACGTTCTGCCGTGCGGCGGCCTTGTTGGGGGAGGATATGAATACACATTCGGCATGGCGGGTTGCAAAGCGCTGGCCGCGCCCGGAGCTGCCGGCCTGGTACAAGACGGGCGTGCGCTGTATGGACGGCTCGGCCAGGTGGTATCCGTCCACCTGGTAGTAACGTCCCTGGTGCTTTACGTTGTGCACACGTTGTGGGTCGGCAAACACCCGCCCCGCTTTGTCACGCAGCACCGCGCCGTTTTCCCAGCTGCCTTCCCACAGTTTGTAAAGCACCTCCAGGTATTCGTCGGCGCGCTCGTAGCGCTCGTCATGCGGCAACTGCTCGCTCAGGCCCATGGCGCGCGCGGCACTGTCCAGGTAGCCGGTGACAATGTTCCAGCCCACACGCCCCTGCGTCAGATGGTCCAGCGTGGAGAAGCGCCGCGCCAGCAAATAGGGCTGCTCATAACTCAGGTTGACCGTGACGCCAAAACCCAGGTTGCTGGTGACCGCCGCCATGGCCGATACCAGCAGCAGCGGGTCATTCACCGGCAGCTGAACCGATTCCCGCAGCGTCACATTCACATTGCCCTGGTACACGTCATAGGTGCCGACGATATCCGCCAGAAACAGGCCGTCAAACAGGCCGCGCTCCAGCGTCTTGGCCAGGTTGGTCCAGTAGGGAAGCGTGTTGTACTGTGCCGACTGGTCACGCGGGTGCGTCCACAGGCCGTGGTTGATGTGGCCCACGCTGTTCATGTTGAACGCGTTGAGCAGGATTTTTTTGGTGGGGGCGCTCATGCAGTACGTGGCTCTTGTGGCTTAGCGGGTTTGCAGCGATGTGCTGAACGAGTTGTCGGCCACATTGCGCACATTGAAAGGGGTGGTCAACACGCCTTCCTTCAGCAGAAAGTCTGCTGTGGACTGGAACTGGGCTTGTGCCGCGGCGTCGATGGGCGCTACGGTCTGCTTGGATTGGCGTATCCAGCGGCGTGATACATCCTGGTCCAGGTTGTTGCGCTGGGCCCAGGCGTCGGCGTAGGTGTCAACATTGGCCTCCACCCAGGCGCGTGCGCGGGCAATGCGCACAAAGAAGTCTGCCACCGCCGCACGCTTGCTTTCAACCGATGGGGCGTATGCTGCGATGGCGCTCAGGCCGGGTATCAACCCCTCTGCCGTGAACAACACGCGTGCACCCGAGCGCACCACCTGCTGGGAGACATAGGGCTCCCACACCGGATACGCATCCACACTGCCGCCCTGGAAGGCGCTACTCGCGTCGATGGGCAGCAGCTTCACCCACTGCACATGTTCTTTGGGCAGGCCGGCTTTCTCCAGCGAAGCATTGGTCAGCTGCTGGCCCCAGTTGCCGGGCCAGTAGGCAACCTTCTTGCCTTTGAGGTCGGCAATGGTTTTGGCGGTGGAATTGGCAGGCACCAGGAATGCAATGGTGCCCGGGCTTTGGCGCGACACGCCGATCAGCTTGATGGTGCTGCTCTTGGACGCGGCAAACAGAAATGCCGAATCGCCCAGAAAGCCCAGGTCGATGGCACCCGCATTCAGCGCCTCGATCAACGGTGCACCGGCCTGAAACTGGGACCACTCCACCTTGTAAGGCGCGCCCTCAAAAGCCTTGGACAGCTCGGCCGAGGCACGCAGGTTGTAGTAGCTGATGTCGCCCACGCGCAGCACCACGGGGTCTGCGGCGCTGGCCAGCGTTGGGGCCAACAGGGCCAGGAGCAAAGGAGCTGCCAGGCGTTTGGCGGTGCGCCATACGGATTTGAAGTTCACTGACATTTTCTGAAGGTCTTTCATCATCATGGTGGTTAATTAATTAAAGTGCCCCGTGGCGTGGCGGGCGTTTGTCGTTCAGGTAGTAGTTGCCCACGGCGTGGTACTTCCACCGCACGGGGTCGTGCAGGGTGTGGGTGCGGGCGTTGCGCCAGAAGCGGTCCAGGCCTTTGCCGTCCAGCGTGGCGGATGTACCGGCCAGTTCAAACAGCTTGGTGCCCGCATGCAACGACACCGTGGTGGTGAGGATGCGGGCCTGTGCCACGGCGACGGATGCGGCGGCCACGGTGTCATCGGTGGGGTTGGCTTGCGCAGCATCCACGGTGCGCCCTGCGCGTTTGACCAGGGCCTCTGCAGCGCGTAGTCGGGCCTTGATCTCACCCACCTGTTGGATGGTCAATGGGTCCAGGCTGGCATGGGCCGCACCCGAATCGATCCATGGGCGGCTGTGGTCGCGCACATAGGCCAGCGTGGCGTCGAACGCGCCGCGCGCCAGGCCCAGGTCTATGGCGGCGTGCATGACTTGTGCGACAGGGCCAATAGTGGTGGGGCTCTCAAACGAAGTGAGGAAGGGCACGACCCATGCGTCTTCCACAACCACATTGTCAAAATCCACCGTGCCGCTGGCGGTGACACGCTGGCCAAAACCATCCCAGTCGTCGATGACGTTGACGCCCTCGGCATGCCGGGGTACGAAGGCGAGGTAGGTCACATCGCGCCCACCGTCATCACGCACTACCAGCGTCGGAATCCAGTGTGCATACAGTGCGCCGGTGCAGTAGAACTTGCGCCCGTGGATGCGCCAGCCATCGCCATCGGGCGTGAGTCGCACGCGGCGTTTGAAGTCTTTGTTGCCTATCTCAGCCAGCGCATTGCCAAAGCGTTCACCGGCCAACGCGCGGGCGAAGAAGTGGCGTTGTTGTGCGGGGCTGCCACCCACGCGCAACACCTCCAGCGCGTAGAAATGGTTTTGCGGGATCTGGCCCAGAGAGCCGTCGGCTGCGGAGATGGTGGCTATCACCTCGGCCAGCGTGGTGTTGGACACGCCCGCACCGCCAAAGGCGCGCGGAACCGTGATGCCCCACAGGCCGCTGGCGCTGAAGGCATCCAGCTCGGCCCACGGCAGCAGGCGCTCTTTGTCACGCTGCACCGCGCCTTGTGCGAAATGGCCTGCGAGCTGGCGTGCAACGGCTATGGCCTGGGCATCGTCCTTGATCAATGCACTGCGTTGCAGTGCATGCTGGGGTGGCACGGATAGATCGGTCATGGCGTGTACGGGTGCTCAGTTCCAGGAGTGGCGTGCGGGCAGAACACCGTTGAGGTGGTAGTTGCCGATCAGGTGCGTCTTCCAGCGCACAGGGTCGTGCAGCGTGTGGGTGCGGGCATTGCGCCAGTGGCGGTCCAGGTTGTGGTTGGCGCGTGTGGCTGCAGAACCGGCCAGCTCAAACAGCTTCTCGCTGGCGTCCAGCGCAATCTGTGTGGTCAACACTTTGGCCTCTGCCACGGCCACCGACGCCACTGCGCTGTCTTCTGCACTGACCGCAGTGCCTTTGGCGGCGATGGCATCAAACAGGCGGCCGGTCTCCAATAACACTTCGTGTGCGGCGTGCAGATCGGTCTCCAGGCGGCCGATGTCCTGGATGATGTACGGATCGTCTATGGCGTGCTGCAGGCCGGAGTCGGTCCAGGGTCGCGCATGCTGGCGCACAAACGTTATGGCTTCCGCCACGGCGGCTTGGGCAATGCCCTGGTCAATGGCGGCCTGGATGATTTGGGAGTTGGGGCCGTACAGCCCGGGTTGCGTGGCCAGTTGCCAGACTTGCAACACATCGTCTGCCTGGATAGGCACGTCTTCAAACACTACCGACCCGCTGGCCGTGGTGCGTTGGCCGAAGGATGACCAGTCGTCTATGACGCGCACGCCGGGCGCATCGTGCGGAACCCACACCTGCACCGCGCGGCCTTCGTCGTCTACCGCGCGCGAGGGGATGCGGTGGGCGAAGAGGGCGCCGGTGGAATAGAAGCGCTTGCCATTCAGGCGCAGGCCGTTGGGCGTGCTGCCAAGCCGGGTACTGCCGTGCAGCAGGTGTTTGCCAGGGTCGCTCCGCTTTTCGGGCCCGCCATTGCCCAGCCGGGTGCCGGCCAGCACTTCGGCAAAAAAGCGCTGCTTTTGCGCGGGCGTTCCGGCCTCGCGCAAGAGGCCCAGCACGCCGTAGTGGTTCTGCGGAATCTGGCCCAGCGCCGGGTCTGCCGCGCACAGCGTGACAAACACCTGGGCCAGCGTGGCATACGACACATCGGCGCCACCGTAGGCGCGCGGCACGGTGATGCCGCCCAGCCCACTCTCGGACCAGCGCGTCAACTCGTCCCACGGCAGGCGGCGGTGCCGGTCACGGTCGGATGCGCCCACGGCAAATTCGGCCGCGAGCGCTTGGGCAGTTTCCAGCGCCTGGGTATCGCTGGCGATGTGGCGCACCCTTTTGGGGTCCACGGTTTTGATCGGTGAACGCATAAGAGACGCAGCTTATGCAGCGCCCCGCACCCCGACAACGAAGGATTTCAAATATGTATTTACGGTAAGCAACTATGGAGTGCGCCAGTCGAATCACTACATGAAGAAATGGCCTATAGCCCCCGTCGAATGGACTGTTGTCGCTAGCAAAAATATAGCAAAAACAGATTGCAGCAGTCAGGCCTGCCACATGGTGCGGGAGCTTCGCCTTGCTGCAGAAGGCTGGGGCGATGGGCGCGATGGCGTAGCGTTGATCGCCTTAGCTGGTTTGCAGCACCGCACAGTTGCGGCCTTTGGCTTTGGCTGCATACATTGCGCTGTCGGCGCGGCGCAGCATGTCTTCGCGGCGCTGGTCAGATGCCAGCCAGCCTGACACGCCAAAACTTGCGCTCAGCGCAATCGCCTCGCCACCCGGGCTGGTGAGTGCCACGCGTGTTACGGCTTCACGCAGGCGCTCTGCCATGGCCATGCCATCGGTCTGCATGTTGGCCTCTGGCATCACAATCAAAAACTCTTCACCACCGCAGCGGCTTACCTGGTCGGAATCACGTGCGCTGCCTTGCAGGGCCTTGGCTACAGCGATCAGCGCCGTATCACCTACGGCGTGGCCATAGGTGTCGTTGATGCGCTTGAAATGGTCGACGTCTACTGCGATCACCACCAATGGCTTGCCGTAGCGCACCGAGCGGTCCCACTCCAATTGCAGCCTTTGCTCCATGGCGCGGCGGTTGGGAAGGCCGGTGACGGCATCATGGCTGGCCTGGCGCCGCAGGTCCCGCTGCAAACGAAAACTCACCAAAAACATAAACAGAAAATTGAACGCGGCCGCGCTCACCAAGGTAACTGTCCAGGTGGCCGCGGACACCGCACCCGACCCTGCGACGTCCAGCCCGCCGCGCGCCATGCCCCGCACAAAAAAATACCCGTTCAGGCACCCCATGGCCACGACCGGGAACGTAGCCGCTGCCGACACCGGCAACCCAAATTCCCGAATAAAGCTTTTGGCACACCGCAGAAAAACAAGGAGGAGCACAACGACGTTGAAGAAGCCCATGACGCCCAAGCGGTAGTCGGTGTCGTACGGCCCTACCCAGCCGAAACACAGCGCCGCCGTTGCCGCAATGGCCAGCAAGAGTTTGTCGGGTGGACGCAGCTCCAGAAACAGCAGCACGCCACGGCTCGCCAATAACAAGCTCAGCACCGTTGCTGCACTGGACCCCGTGTGCGTGAGCCACACCGGACCATCAGGCCGCCAGCCCAGCAGTGCCGCCGCCGCTGCCGTGGCCAGCGCATAACCCGTCCACTGGGTAATGGCTGGGCGTGCATCTTTGATCGCAAGGCCAATCAGCGCCCATAGCAGGGCATACAGGGCGAGTTGCAGGCTGACGAGCATTGGCATGGGGACTATCGTATCGCGTGGCGCAGCGCAATACCATCAGATCAAGCCTGCCACACCCCAAACCCCGCAGAGCGCAGGTCTATGCCGATTTCGATCTCCTTGTCCACCGCGTCTTTGTAGGCCATGGGGTTGAAGGCCTCGTACAGATCAGGCAGCAGGCGCAGGCCGTAGTGCAGCACATAGCTGTTGGCCTGGATGCCGGCCTTGTGTTTGTCGAAACGCACATCCGGGTCCAGGCCCGTCATGCCCACATACACGCAGGGCTTGCCGTCTATGTAGTTGGGGTTGTTCTTGCGAAAACGCGGCTCCAGCAGCACGTCTTTGGAGAGTTCGACCACGTAAACGTGGTGGTGGTAAAGCTTGCGGCGGGGCATAGGTAGGCAGATTCTCTCTATTGCTGAGAGTATCCGGCGCTGCTACAGTGAATTGAAAACCACACATGGCAATGTTAAAGACAAAAACTTTAGCCCCTTCCACACCTGGAAGCCCCACACCTGGCAGTGCCGCCAGCGAGACCGTGCATGCCACGCGGCGGATGAACATTCGGCACACCGACCGCTTGCTGGCGACGGCAGAAGTGCTGCTCACTAACCGGGACCCGCACGCCACATCGCAAGAAGAAACCCTGGCGGTGATCGCAGAACTGATCCACGCCGCAACCCACGATGTGCTCACCGGTTTGCCCAACCGCAGCCTGCTGCTGAACCGGATCGAACACGAACTCACACAAGCTGCCGTGGACGACGAGCAGGTTGCCGTGCTGTTCGTGGACCTGGACAATTTCAAGCTGGTAAACGACTCACTGGGGCACGACAGCGGTGACGAGTTGCTGTGCGAGGTAGCCCGGCGCATCAGCGCCTGCGTAGGCGAGTCCGGCGTCGTGAGCCGTATCGGGGGAGATGAGTTTGTCATCCTGTTCCCCCATGCCAAGCTTGGGACGGAAGACGCGTTGGCGGCCCGCATGCTGGTTGCCGTTGCCGAACCAGTCCGTATCGGTGTCCGGGAGGTAGTGACATCGGCCAGCATCGGTGTTGCCAGCAGCCGCCTGGGCGAGCAGTCGGTAGAACAGCTGCTGCGCGACGCCGACACCGCGCTCTACGCTGCCAAAGACCGCGGCAGGAATTGCATGGTGCGCTTCAACCAGGAGCTGCATGCGCGCGTGGCCCGGCGCATGCAGTTGGAGTCGGACCTGCGTGTGGCCCTGCGTGAAAAACAAGTGTTTGTGCACTACCAGCCGCAGGTGAGCCTGGCAACCGGGCAGCTCGTGGGTGTGGAAGCCCTGGCACGCTGGAAGCACCCCGTGTATGGCATGGTGTCACCGGCGGAGTTCATCCCCATTGCGGAGGACAGCCGGCTGATCTGTGACCTGGGGCGGCAGGTATTGCATTCGGCCTGCCAGCAACTGGCCGAGTGGACGGCCGCATCGCCCGGGCGGCCGCTGTCGATGACGGTCAATGTATCGCCCCGCCAGCTGGGCGACCCCAACTTTATCGCCGAGGTCCAGGCCATTGTTCAGCAAACGGGTGTCAGCCTGTCGTCGCTGTGCCTGGAGCTGACCGAGAGCGCGCTCACCCATTCGGAGACAGAAATCCTCGCCGCGCTCAACCAGTTGCACCAGATGGGCATCTACATGGCGATTGACGATTTTGGTACCGAGTATTCTTCTCTGGCCCGCTTGCGCGACCTGCCCATCGAGGTTTTGAAGATAGACCGCTCTTTCATCGACGGCCTGCCCACCGAGGCCGGCGACACCGCCATCGTGTCTTCCATCCTCAGCCTGGCCTTTGCGATGGGCAAACACGTGATCGCCGAGGGCATAGAGCGGGTGGACCAGGCACTGGCCTTGCGCAGCATGGGGTGCCCCGTGGCTCAGGGTTATCTGTTCTCCATGCCGGTAGAAGCGTCGCGCATCGCAGCCATGCGGGATCAGCCGCTGTGGCAAGTGCCCACAAGCTGGGGCGTGCAAGAGGCCGCGGTTGCCCCAGACACGCTGACCCGCCGGGCGCATCCCACCTTCATCGAAGAGTTTCTGGACCACATTGGCGTACCCATGCACGTGAAGGCGACAACCGGATGACGGCTATGGCGATCGTCATCGGGCTGTGCAACCTGCTGGTGGGCATGGCCTATGTGGGCCTGGGCCTGCTCAGCGCGTGGGAGGCAGCCAGCCAATACCGCTACAGGGGCCTGTCGCGTTTTGGGCTGGGTTTCTCACTGATGGCGGCAAGCTGCGGCCCCCACCACCTGGTGCATGGCTGGTGCGTGCTGCAAGGTGCTGCGGTGACCACGCCCATGCTGGCCGTGACGTTGACCGGTTTACCCGCCGGTGTTGTGTTTTGCTGGCTGCGCGCGGAGGCCATGCTGGGCGGGCGGGGTGACCGCACGGTCGCAGTCACCGGGCCGGTAATGGCAGGTGCGGCGGTGGCGCTGCTGATTGTGGTCAGCACGCTGGCAGGCTGGGCCATAGCCTCACCCGCGGCATCGTTCGCAGACATTTGCACCACGCAGGGCCTGGAGGGATGGTTGGCAGCGTCGGGCACGGGACTGGACGCCGCCCGGCTGGTGTTGCTGAGCAACCTGTGGGTCACGTTCACCTATGCCATGGTGGGCTGGTACCTGATAGACACGCAGATACGCCGCTATGTCTCTACTCACTCCTGGTCGCTGTCGGGCCTGGCGCTCTCGGGGGTGTTCCCGACCTGCGCAGCCATGCACCTGATCATGGCGCTGACCCGCAGCCCCGAGGTGAGCACGCTGGCGTTCGACCTGATCGGCGTGCCGGCGTCGGTGTACTTCTTGTGGGTGGTCCGGCAACTGCACGCAGACTCCGCCATAGACTGGAACCGCCGCCCCCTGGCGGGCCTTGCGGCCGCACCGCGCCGGTCTTCCCCCTGGAGAGAATCGGGCTTTTCCGAACGGTGATCAGCCCTTGTCCAGATCGCGGATCAGGCTGACCACCTTGGTCGTGATGATGTCCACCGCCGGCCCGTTGGCGCCGTGCGGCAAGATCACATCGGCGTTGCGCTTGGTCGGCTCTATGAACTGCTTGTGCATGGGGCGCACCGTTTCCAGGTACTGGCCGATCACGCTCTCGGCGCTGCGCCCGCGCTCGGCCATGTCGCGCTGCAGGCGGCGGATAAAGCGCACGTCGGCCGCGGTGTCGACAAAAATCTTCAGCGACATCATGTCGCGCAGGTCGGCGTCATACAGCGCAAACAGCCCTTCGATCACGATCACCGGCGCGGGCTTGACGGTGATGGTCTTGCTGGAGCGGTTGTCCGCCGCAAAGTCGTACTCGGGCATTTCAATCGCCTCGCCGCGGCACAGCGTTTGAACATGCTGCACCATCAGCGGCCAGTCAAATGCGGCAGGGTGGTCGTAGTTCGTCTTGCGCCGGTCGGGCGGCGACATGTGGGATTGGTCGAGGTAGTAGTCGTCTTGCATCACGACTGCTGCCATGTCTGCGCCGATGGAGGCCAGCACCTCGCGCGTGACGGTGGATTTGCCGCTGCCGCTGCCGCCGGCTACGCCGATGACGAAGGGTTTGTTGGGTGCATGGGGCATGGCATTGAGTTTAACGGTGCCGATGGCTTATGTGTCAAATTGGCCCGTAGCCCCCGCGTAATATAACTAGGTAGCTACCAAAAGCGTAGCAGTTCCATTCTTGTACCATGGCGAAACTGCCTACCAAGCCCTGACACTGGCCAACATAAAGGAGTACCACTGCCATGATTCAGAGAGAACGACTCACCGCAACCATCGACGGAGACTTCGTCGTTTTTCTCATTGGTATGCGCTTCAACGCTTGGTGGAAGTTGCACCGGTGGCTTCCCGTAGCGTAAGCCATGCCGCGCATGCTGGCGGAACTGCAGGCCAAACCGGAGCTGGGCATGCTGGGCGGAGAAATGTGGTTTGGCCGGACCACCATACTCGTGCAGTACTGGCGCTCCATGGACCACGTCTGGAACGTTAGTAGGTTTCTATGGATCATCAATTGACTGAAAACTCCCGGCCCGTGTAAGAGCCTTGGAACATGTACACGGAATTCTCTATATACCGCGCTATGTCCTGCTTGAGTTGGGTGTATTCGTTGCTGTCAAGCTTGTAGGCATATTTGGAGCCAATCTTGATGACCGGAGTGCTGTCTGCACCGATAACAGTTGAATCGTAGTACCCGGACGTAAGTATCCTGGAGATTTTCCGCCCGTTGGTATTGATAAGCCAGTTCACCGGTTCATAGCTTGTCAAAACCAGCACCAGAGGCGTGGAGCCCGGTTGGACGTTGATGCGCACGCTACCCGGGGAGTGCGATGCACTCTTTGTGGCAGAACTGTTGGTGCCTTCGTAGACGCCCACAACAGACACGCGGGCATTGGAGGGCACATCGGTGAGCAAGGGTTTGACTGGCTTGGCCGGGGTGTTGTTGGCGTAGCGCGAGCCGTCGCGAATCGATTCGATCACCTCCCGTGGCAGCCCGTCGCGCACTGCAGACATAACATTTGCGGCGCGGACCTGCTTTGACAGCGCCTCATAGTATGGGTTAGACGGTGTAGTGGATTCGGCATTCGACATCGCTGCAAGCTTGGCCAGTTGACTTGCCAAAAGCGCTTCGGAAACGACCTTATCCAGGGGCAATGGAGCTTCTGTCTCAGCAGCTGTGCCGATGGTTACGGAAGAATCACTGCGCCTGAGGTAACCCGATCTTGGTAGTAGCGGTGTGAGAGGTCCATCGCGCATGGCGGTATTGTTTGCCACTGCTATGGTGCTGTCATCGATATTGAGCACTCGGGTTCCCGGCGGTGTTGTGCCCATTGCGGACGCGTCAAACACTATGGCCTTCTCATTGATCTTGGTAAACCCATATCCGCCCAAGGCCGAGAGCTGCCAGACGCCCTGTTGCTGATCTGCAAGGTTGACCCAGGCCAGATCCAGCCCACTCTGGTAGACCAGCTTGGTGCCGTTGTCCATCAAAAATGCGCCTGTGTGAGAGATACCGCTGCCGTTCAGCCGCCACTGTTGTACGGGGGCGGATTCAAGTACACCCCTGTCGGTGCGCACAATGTCCATCTGGGAGACCGTATGGCCCTCGCCGACCAGATAGCGTCCACTGGCAGCCTTGATCGGTAGTGCCCACGTCAGACGTTTTTCTGTGGAAGGAAACGCCTGCGTCTTGCCATTTTTGATGTCCAGCATCTGGGCCGACCCGCCACCAACTTGCGTCAACAGCGCTGCTTGTACCTGGGGTAGCCAAGCAATCAAATCGGAAAACTCTTCCGTACTCCACAGAAGGTTGCCGGACTGCACCTCCACCATGCGTAGGTTGCGGCTACCGACCGGTACCGCCAATACATGCCCATTGGCTGACACCATTGCGGGGCGGTAGGTTTGCTCTGGAATCGCAAAGCTGTTGATCACTTTGCCGCTGGGCAATTCCACGGCAATGAATTTCTGTGCGCCCTTTACGACCATGACGTTGGCCTCGGCGGCAACCGTTAGCTGGCCCGAAAACTCCGAGAAATTGGGTAGCAATGCCTTGTCGGGCAAAACAGTCAGCGCTACCAGAGCAGGTCTACTAAGCGCCTGTGATAGCCGCTGTAGGCCGATCCACTCAGCCAGTCGCGCGTCCTGCTTCTGAAAACAGTCCGTGTCAGTAATCTTGGCTTTGATTTTTGAAACGGTGTCCCAGCGTCCAATCGGCGTTTTGGCGGTGCAGGTCAGGGCGCGAACGCTCATGAGCTTGGCATGTTCGTCGGCAACAGATTTGCGCTCTGGCGAACCTTCTTCGAACGATGCAAGCAAGGTGGAGTAGGCGGTCTTGGTGACATCTGCAACTGGAAACGCCGTATTGATCTTATCGTCAGACGCCGTCAGGACCGCAGAAATCTGGTTGCAGCCGACCAGCGATGCGCTCATGCAAATCAGCGCCAAATAGCGAAAAAACATCTCGTCCACCCTCCCTATATTTTTGTGTAGCAGGGATTCTAGTCAGGGCAAGGCACACCCAGCGTTTTTGCTAAGTGGCATTAGCGCAGCGGCTGCTAAAAGCGTAACTATTCAAACCTTGTACCATGCCGAAAAGCAAGGGAGAGTCCGCCATGGCCACCAACACCAACCAGAAACTAGCCGTCCTGATCGACGCCGACAACGCGCAGGCATCCGTCATCCAGGAGCTGCTGGCCGAGGTGTCGCGCTACGGCACGGCCACCATCAAGCGCGCGTATGGCGATTGGACCACCACCAACCTCAAGGGCTGGAAAGAGGTGCTGCACACCATGGCGATCCAACCCATTCAGCAGTTCAGCTACACCAGCGGCAAGAACGCGACCGATTCCGCGTTGATCATTGACGCCATGGATGTGCTGCACACCGGCAGCGTGGATGGCTTTTGTCTGGTCTCCAGCGACAGCGATTTCACCCGCCTGGCCACCCGCATCCGCGAGGCGGGGTTAGTGGTCTATGGTTTTGGTGAGCGTAAGACGCCGGAGCCGTTTGTGGCGGCGTGTGACAAGTTTATCTACACAGAAATCTTGCGTACGGAGCCAATGCCAGAGAAGGATGCCCCAAAAGCGGAGCCGGTTGCCGTTGCTGATGTGCGCAAGTTACAGCCGATGATCATTGCAGCAATTGATGCCAATGCGCGTGAAGATGGTTGGGCTTCGCTGGGTGGCGTAGGGAGCCACATTGGCAAAATCAATCCCGCTTTTGACGCCAGAAACTACGGGTTCAAGAAACTAAGCGAGTTGGTTCGCTCACTCGAGTATCTGGAAGTGAAAGAACTGCCGCTGGTAAGGCCAGATGGCGTGACTGTTTCAAATGTGCAAATACGCTTGAAACGGACACAGGCTAAAAAACTTGCAGCGGCTAAATGAGGTATCGCGTTCCAACATGTGTTGTTCAATCGAACGTGAAAACGTGTTCGGCAGGTACTTCAGCGCATGAATAGCCACAGGACGCCGCTTCCGGAGTCTTTGACGAAGTGCTTCTTGGCGGGTCGTTTTTTCGAACCAACGGTGGATTTGAGAGAGATGCATCTTGAATTGAAATAGCAACGCTCTAAGGGCATCAAGCGACCTTCTTTGTCTGAGGAATATCTTCATCGGAAACAATTAAGTCTTGACTGAAAAACATAACTTCATTGCCTACATAGCGCCGCTGGGCCGTGTAGTTGAGTCCGTATGTTTTGGTGTTGACAAGTTGATACATGGCGCGGATTTCGTCTGCATTGTCATAAGACACAACCCAATGTCGCTTGAAGTCTTTAGATTTGATCACTTTTGCGATCGCAACGTGATCGTCGTGCTCGTAATAGTTTCGGTACAACCCCTTGCCTTTGACATAGTAAGGTGGGTCCAAATAGATCAGCGACTCTTTAGGTAGAAACTCTTTGCAGCGTTTCAGAAGAGCCAAAGAGTCATCGTTGTACACAGTGATGTCTTTAGCACGTTTAGCGATCTCCACAATCCGTGCGGCAATGACATCTTTCTTGAAGCGGGCGTCCAGTTTGTAAGCGCCTTCCTGACTCTTCCCGCCAATGACACCGGCTTTCAAAATGCCAGAACGATTGGTTCTGTTCATAAACAACGTGGCGAACCCTTTTTCGACCAAGCCAGCTTGGCAGTCTTCACGAAGCACCGAGCGCCACTTGAACCATTCCTCGATGGTGATGGGGGTTGACGCCAGTAGTTCAAGCAATTCCTCAGCGTGCTGCGTCACAGAAATCCAAAACGCAAACACTGCGGGGTCTGCATCGTTGATATGAATGTGGCTTGCGTGCCCCTGAAACAGCAGATCGAGGGCAACCCCCGCACCGCCCGCGTAGGGCTCTAGGTAATGCCCACCCGCAACGCCATTGACCTCCATCACCTTGGCGATGAATGGCGCAAAAGGCGCTTTGCCGCCGGGGTAGCGCAGGGGGCTATAAAGCCTATTTGAGAACATTGGGCACCTTCTTCAGTTTGACGTCTAGTGCAGTTAGTTTGACATCGTCCACGGCGAAGCCGTTTTTCATCACACCGAATAGCGCCGCCTTGAAGTTTTCTAAAAATATGTTAGTTGCCTGTGGATTCTTTTCAACCCAATGCTGCCACGCGCTGAACGGCTTAACACTCGTGGCAACTAGCAATTGGATTTCTTCCGAATTGTAGAAATTCTTGAAAATATCTCGTTTTATCTTGTTGCCACCGTAGGCAGCCAGACGCTCTTTCAGATTTACGACGTTGCCATTGATGCCCAACTCCCTAATTGGCTCTCGCCCAGCCGAATTGGTGAAGACATCACGAGAAAACTGCAAGTCGTTTTTCCAGAAAGCATCATCAGGTGGCAAGTTGTAAAGATGCTCGAATATCAGCTGATCTGGCGGCAAATCACCGGGGAGTAAGACGACTGTTTTAAATCCCTTTCCCTTGATGAGCGACTTGGCGTCCGTGTCCAGGCAAACAACACTGTTCACTGAAAATTCCGGAACTTTTCTATCGAGCAGGTACACGTAATTTGTGCAACCCATCTTGATGCCCGACATCTGATTTGCAAATTTCTTTACTGGTTGTCGGTAGATTAGTGCCGCAAAAAAGTCCTCTGCTTCTTTATCTTCAAAATAAACATTGATGCTTGGTAGGCTTGCTGCCGGTCCCGCTCTGACAGTTTTAGTGTGGATATCAGCGCTGATTTTTGCCCATGACCAATCCTGCATGACCTGAACAGATCCGTATGTGTTGCTCAGATAGATGGTCTTGAATTTTTTGCTGTGCTCCCTCTGACTCTGCTCGTGTGCGTACTCGATCATGACAGGGGAGTGAGATGTCATAACAACCTGCAAATTGAGCTTCCTGCATTCACGTTCAAGAATCTTCAAGAGATTGACTTGCGCAGTTGGAAATAAGCCAGCATCAGCCTCGTCAATCAGCAGCAAACCCCCTTTGTAATCGGCATATTCCGCTTTGAGTTTTTTGAACGACAGCAGCGCCATGATGATCTGTCCAGCATTGTCTTCGCCTGCCGAAACCGACTCGTGGTTGTAGTTGTCACCGTGGGCTACGGCAGACGTGATGGTTCCATGGGTGCCAGTGGCTAGGGTCGAGTTGCGGTTGAGTAACTCATTGGTTAGCGCAATGAAATCCTGCTCGTGAGCTTTCAGATAATCGAAATCGATTGCCTTGTAGTCGCGATCGGCAATTGGGTACAAACGCTTCAAGCTCAAAAAAACCACGGGATGCGTGAAGTTCCGGCTGGTATTGCCGGTAGCCGTACTATTTTTTCGGATAACAGGGCGCGGCAATATTTTTTTGGTCTCGTCGTCAGTCCGCGTCATTAACTCCAAGTTAGCTGTTGCTGCCTGGTCGGTATACCCTTCGTGGAGAAGAATGCTGGCCGACAGCGAACCCGGTACATCAAAATTCTCAGATATTCTGATGTGCTCTTTGTACTGAGATTTGAAACCCTTCCCGCTGATTTGCTTGAAGCTGCGAAGACTTACTCCCGTTACGTAGTCTTTTTCAAAGCTGAAAATTTGCGCTGCTATTCCAAGTATTGAGGACTTGGACGTACCGTTCTTCCCACAAATAACAGTGATGTAGCCACCGAACTCAATTTCGACGTTGTTCAGCGCACGAAATTTTTCAATTGTTATCTTTTTGAGTTGTGTATTTGTCATATTGCCTCCCTGCGTCTCATTAAAGTTTTCACTCAATCGTTAGTAAGTATCGACTTCGAAAGCACGCTAAGTCCGCTTTGAGCCGAGCACCGTCAACCCCCCAAATCAAAAAGCCAGCAAACCTTATAGTCTGCTGGCTTGTTCAATAGTCCCCAAGAATTCACTTCCCCCAACTATCCTTCAACCCCACCGCCAAGTTAAACACCGGCTTCGACCCAGTAACGTGATCCACCCGATCCGCCACAAAGTACCCGTGCCGCTCAAACTGAAACTTTTGATCGGGTAGGGCATTTGCCAACGAAGGCTCAACAATCGCGGTCACCACCTTCAGGCTGTTCGGGTTCAGGCTCTCGATGAAGTCCTTGCCGCCCGCATCGGGCTGTGCGTCCAAAAACAGGCGGTCGTACATGCGCACTTCGGCGTTCACGCCGTTGGCCACGCCCACCCAGGTGATGGCGGCTTTCACCTTCACGGTTTCGCTGCCGGGGGTGCCGCTCTTGGTGTCGGGCACCACGGTGGCCAGCACTTCGGTGATGGTGCCGTCTGCATCTTTGGTGCAGCCGGTGCATTCGATGACATAGCCGCCCTTCAGGCGCACCTTGTTGCCGGGGAACAAGCGCTTGTAGCCCTTGGGTGGCACTTCTTCAAAATCTTCGCGGTCTATCCACACCTCTTTGCCGATGGTGAAGTTGCGCGGTGGTGGCGGTGTCACGCCTTCGGGCGGGTGGGGTAGGGTGGGCTGGGTGCAGGGCTCCAGGTGGCCGGCGCCCATCACGTCGTCCCAGTTGGTCAACACCAGCTTGACGGGGTTCAGCACGGCGAAGCCGCGGTGGGCCTTGGCCTCCAGGTCTTCGCGCAGGCAGCCTTCCAGCGTGCTGTAGTCGATCCAGCTATCGCTCTTGGTCACGCCAATGCGTTCGGCAAACATTTGTATCGCAGCGGGCGTGTAGCCGCGCCGGCGCAGGCCGACTATGGTGGGCATGCGGGGGTCGTCCCAGCCTTC
>JAZKDY010000124.1:0-64704 GCA_040387325.1 Pseudomonadota bacterium
GAAGGCCGCGCTCTACATGTTTCCGAAGCTCGACCCGAAGGTCTACCCGATCGCCGACGACCGCCAGTTCGCCTACGACCTGCTGGCGGAAGAGAAGGTGCTGATCGTGCAGGGCACCGGCTTCAACTGGGCCACGCCCGACCACTTCCGCATCGTCTTCCTGCCGAACTCGGACGACCTCGCCGAGGCGATCGGCCGGATCGCCCGCTTCCTCGAGCATTACCGCAAACGCCACTCCGTCTGAGTCCTCGTTCCATGAAAACCATCCAGGTCGGCCTGCTCGGCATCGGCACCGTCGGCGGCGGCACCTTCAACGTGCTGGCGCGCAACCAGGCCGAGATCCAGCGCCGCGCCGGCCGGCCGATCCAGATCACGATGGTCGCCGACCTCGACACCGAGCGGGCGCGCCGCGCCGTCGGCGATGGCGTCACCGTGGTCGCCGACGCGCGCGCGGTCATCGCCAACCCCGAGATCGACATCGTGGTCGAGCTGATCGGCGGCTACGGCATCGCGCGCAGCCTGGTGCTGGAAGCGATCGCCGCCGGCAAGCACGTCGTCACCGCCAACAAGGCGCTGCTCGCGGTGCACGGCACCGAGATCTTCAAGGCCGCGCGCGACAAGGGCGTGGTGGTCGCGTTCGAGGCCGCCGTCGCCGGCGGCATCCCGATCATCAAGGCGCTGCGCGAGGGCCTGACCGCCAACCGCATCGAGTGGATCGCCGGCATCATCAACGGCACGACCAACTACATCCTGTCCGAAATGAAAGACAAGGGCGCCAGCTTTGCCGCAGCGCTGGCCGATGCGCAGGCCAAGGGTTACGCCGAGGCCGACCCCGCGTTTGACGTGGAAGGTGTGGATGCCGCACACAAGCTGACGCTGCTGGCCTCCAACGCCTTTGGTGTGCCCATCCAGTTCGACAAGGTGCATGTGGAAGGCATCACACAACTGGATGCGGTGGATGTGGCCTTTGCCGAGCGCCTGGGTTACTGCGTCAAGCTCTTGGGCATTGCCAAGCGCAACCCGCAGGGGCTGGAGCTGCGCGTGCACCCCACGCTGGTGGCGGCCAAGCATCTGCTGGCGCAGGTCAACGGATCGATGAACGCGGTGATGGTCAAGAGTGATGCGGCCGGCGTGACGATGTATTACGGCGCTGGAGCAGGCTCCGAGCAGACCGCGTCTGCGGTGATTGCCGACCTGGTGGACCTGGCCCGCTCCAGCAGCGTGTTGCACCGCCACCGCGTGCCTTCGCTGGCCTTCCAGCACAGCGCCATCGTTGCGCTGCCGGTGGCGGCGATCGAGGATGTGGAGACGGCTTTCTACCTGCGGCTGGATGTGACCAAGCTGTCGCGCACACTGCCCCAGGTGCTGGCCCAATTGGCTGAGGCCGGCGTGCGGGTGCGGCAGCTCGATGTGTTGGAGCATCCGCTAGACCCCGAGCTGAGCGCCGTGGTGGTGCAAACCGAGCCCACGCAGCGGCGCCTGCTGCAACGGGCCACGGCCGTGCTGGAACAGTTGCCCACCGTGATGGGTTTTGCCAAGACTATCCGCATGGAGCGTCTGGACTGAGTGATTTTGGTTAAATCAGCCTGTAGCCCCCGTCGATGCTAATCAATGCGCTACTGAATTTATAGCGTATTCAGCGGGAGACGGCGGCACCGGTGAACGGCGGCTGTATCAGCGGGGCGAGCCGCTGCACCGTCATCTCCACAAAGGCCGTCACGGCGGGCGGCACGTAGCGGCGGCTGGGGTAGACCACATACATATTGCCGACGCTGCTGGCCACGCCGGGTAGTACCTGCACCAGTTCGCCGGAATACAGGTGCGGTTGCAGCGAGCCAATGGGCAGCAGGCAAATGCCCAGCCCGCCGATGGCCGCCTTCTTCTGCGCCGGGCCAGAGTTGGCGCCAAAGCGCCCGCTGACCGCAATCTGTATGGGGCCGTCCGGCCCGATCAACTGCCAGGTGCTTGGGCCGGGCTGGCCGGTGGCGCGGATGCAGTCGTGCGCCGCCAGGTCCTCCACACTGCGCGGTGTGCCACGCGCTGCCAGGTAGGCCGGGCTGGCCGCCAACGCCAGGTAACCGCTGGCCACCTTGCGGGCCACCAGGCTGGAGTCCGGCAGCTCCCGGCTGCCACGAAACGCCACGTCAATGCCTTCACCAATGAAGTCGGCCATGGCGTCGGCCAGCACAAACTCCACCTGCACGCCGGGGTACTTGTTCAGAAACTCGGCGATCCATTCCATCTGGAAGAACTCAAAAAACCCGGCCGAAGCCGCTACACGGATGCTGCCCTTGGGCGTCTGGTTCTCCACCGCCAGCTGGCAGGCAGCGTCGCGCAGCGCGTCAATCTGCGCAGCGCACTGGTCAAATAACGTGCGGCCCGCGTCAGTCAGCGTTAACTTGCGGGTGGTGCGTTGCAGCAGCCGGGCCTGCAGGGCGTCTTCCAGCTGCGCCACCTGGCGGCTCAGCGTGGTGGGCGGCATGGCCAGGCGGCGCGAGGCTTCGGCAAAGCTGCCGGCCTGCACCACCTGCACAAACAGCGACATCTGGTTCAGGTCGAGCATGGTGGTATTCCTAACGAAAACGGCATAGTGAATCCCGATTGTGGCATCTACTCAAGTAATGCGTGCGCCCTTAATCTACTTACACCATGAATGCACGCACACCCCTCAACCGCAATATTGTTCAACACACCCGCGGCAGCACCCACGGACCTATCACCCGTCTGGTCAGCCCGTCGGACCTGGGCCAGGTGCTGAAACCCTTCATCTTTCTGGACCACTTCGAAGCGCCGGCTGGCGGCCAGCCGCCCGCATTCGGCATGCACCCGCACTCCGGCATTGCCACGCTGACCTACCTGATCAGCGGCCAGACCGGGTATGAAGACACGACCGGCGAACACGGCGCCCGCGGCACGCTGCCCACTGGCGGTGTGGAGTGGATGATGGCTGGCGGCGGTGTGTGGCACACCGGATCACCCATCAATACCGAGCGTGTGCTGGGCTTTCAACTGTGGGTGGCGATGCCGCCACAGCTGGAGTTGGCCACCGCACACAGCATCTACCTGGGACCCGACAGCGTGCCCCGCGTTGGCCCGGCGCGCGTGCTGCTGGGCAGTTATGGCGGGCAGACCAGCCCAATTCCCGCGCCATCCGACATCACCTATCTGGCCGTGCATTTGAAGGCCGGCGAGACCTGGCGCTTTGAACCACCTGCCGGCCACACCGTGGCCTGGATGGCAGTGGGTGAGGGCGTATTGACCGCACCCACGGCGCTGGCGACCGGCGACCTGGTTGTATTTGATGAATCCGGCGGCGCCATCACGTTTGAAGCGCAGACCGATACCGCCTTTGTGCTGGGCTCGGGCGTGCAGCATCCGCATGATTTGTTCATGGGGCCGTATTCGGTGCACACCAGTGCCCAGACGCTGCGCCAGGGCCAGGCCGGCATCCGCGAGCGGGCGCAGCTGTTGCGCCAGCAAGGGCGGTTATGACCGCGCCTCGGCGCACTTGCAATCCCGCACCGCACTGCAACCTGCTTTTTTCTCTTTCTCAACCTTTCCTTGAAACCGGAGTTTTTTTGCCATGACACTCGCTACCCACACCACCAGCCTGTTTGAACCGTACCGCATGGGCAACACCACATTGGCCAACCGCTTCGTCATGAACCCCATGACACGCTCCCGTGCAGATGCCACCGGCACACCGACACCGCTGATGGCCGAGTACTACGGCCAGCGCGCCACGGCCGGCCTGATCGTGTCCGAAGGTATTGCGCCCTCGGCCAATGGCAAGGGTTATGCCCGCATCCCCGGCCTGTGGAATGATGCACAGGTTCAGGCTTGGAAGCCGGTCACCAACGCTGTGCATGCAAAGGGCGGCAAGATTTTTGCGCAGCTGATGCACACCGGCCGTGTCAGCCATGCGGCCAATATGGATGCGGGCACCAAAATCGTGGCGCCCAGCGCCCTTGCCTTGGCCGGCCAGATGTACACCGATGCGTCCGGACCACAAGACTACCCCGTGCCGCAGGTAATGACCGAGGCCGATATCGCCCAGGCCAAGGCCGAATTTGTGCGGGCCGCCAAGAACGCCATCGCCGCCGGTTTTGATGGCGTGGAGCTACATGCTGCCAACGGCTACCTGCTGGAACAGTTCCTGAGCCCCACCACCAACCAGCGCACCGATGCATGGGGTGGCAGTGTCGACAAACGCATCCAGTTTGTGGTCGATGTGGCGCGCGAAACCGCGGCAGCCATTGGTGGTGACAAAGTCGGCATCCGCCTGTCGCCCTACGGTACCAACTCCGGCATGGCCGCCTACCCCGAGGTCGAAGAAACCTATCTGAAGCTGCTGCCGTTGCTGGCCGACGCCGGCCTGGT
This sequence comes from Pseudomonadota bacterium, assembly GCA_040387325.1. Lineage (GTDB taxonomy): Bacteria > Pseudomonadota > Gammaproteobacteria > Burkholderiales > Burkholderiaceae_C > Allorhodoferax. The sequence continues at coordinate 4,381 of JAZKDY010000124.1, forward strand.
GTATGTGCACGTTGCCGACCACGTCGCCATGGGCGCACCGGCGATACCCGCCGCGTTCAAGCAGGCACTGCGCAAAGCCTGGCCCCGCACCTTCTTCATCGGCGGCAGTTTTGACCAGACTTCGGGCCAGCAGGCAGTCAACGAGGGACTGGTAGACCTGATTGGTCTGGGTCGCGCCTTCCTGGCCAATCCGGACCTGGTGCAACGGCTGCAAAAGGGTCTGGCGCTGAACGCACCTGATATGGGCACGCTGTTCACGCCTGGCGCCAAGGGTTATACGGACTACGCGCTGGCTGCTGCCTGAATGCTGCCTGAATGCAGCTTGGGGCCGGTGTGCTTATGACAAACCGGCCTCTAGCCCCCGTGGAATCTGATAAACACGCTACCAAATAGATAGCTATTTACGCTTCAACACCGACCAGCCGGCATGCCGATTGACGGTGTTGTTCTCGTACTCCCAAATCGTGCCGCAGCGTTCGCAGCGGTACTTGGTGATGGTCACCGAGCCATGTTTGTGCGCCACCATGCGGTGTGTACCCTGCATCAGTTCGGGGTGACCCTTGGCGCGGCGCCAGTGCTGCTGCACGCCGGTGCAGGCTTCGCACATCTCCGGGGTGATGGTGGGCTCGGGGCGTGGGGGTAGGTCTTGGGGCATGGTGGTGATCTGCTTGCGGGTCTTTGAATGCTCAGATTGTCGCCGGTAGGTGCAGGAAGGCGCGCAAGTGCTCCAGCTCCGCATCCAATGCGTCTCGGTACGCCGCGCCACGCGGTGCCTTGCCGGCCACATAGCCCAGGTCCACCTGCAGCGCGCCATCGGCCACCGCCACATTGCCCCAGCCAATCACGCTGTCATGCCACAGCAGCGGCAGCGCGTAGTAGCCGCGCACCCGTTTGGGGGCTGGTGTGTAGGCTTCGAAGCGATAGGCCCATCCCCACAGGTGCTCAAAGCGGCGGCGGTCCCAGACCACCGGGTCGAACGGCGCCAGCAGGCGCAAGGCCTCATCGGGTCTGTTGGGCCAATAGCGACGGGATGCCGGGTTTTCACCCGCGGGCCAGAAGTAGGTCAAACCATCCACGGTGGCGCTTTGCAGCCGCGCCTTGGCACGCGTTATGGCATCACGCCGCAGATGCGCCCACTGCGGCGCACCGCCGCGCAGGTGGCTGACCAGCTCGCCCAAAGACCGCTCGGGCAAGGGCGCGTACTTATGGACGATCACATCGATCAAGGCGTCCATCGCCTGCGCAGGATCGGGCACATCGTGCGCGGCATCACGTACCGCATAGGTGCGCACGCCGCTGGCGCGGGAGGCGATGCGCAGCAGGCCGCGGTAGTGCATGTCGTTGAGCAGCTCGGTACTGGCATTGCTGGAGCCGCCAAACCAGTTCTGCGTCTTGCCATGCGCAAAGTGCGCGTCCACCGCGCGCGGATGCACCACGCCGTGGGTTTGCACAAAGTCCAGAACGGCATCCATTTGTTTGCGCCGCGCAGCAGTGAGCGCGGTGCGTGGCGTGCGCGGGTGCATCAGCGTGTGGGTGGCGCGCGGCAGGAAGCCGTAGTTGACGAAGAAGTCTTCTTCGATATTCAACTTGGAGTAACGCCGCTCCAGGTCACCCGCCCGGTAACCCGTGACGCGGTGGCGCAATGTGAGGTCTTGCGCCCGCGCCGGGGCGCGTATCGGGTCGGCCTGCACAAAGCCCAGTTTGGTGATGGCTTTGGCCAACGTAGTGGGCGCAAACAGGGTGCGCGCCACGGCGTAGCGGCGCAGGGTGTCCGGGGTGAGGGGCATGGTTGCGGAGTAAAAATTACTGTGTAAAAATACAGTATACGTAAGGCTTTTGTAGTCCACAAGCCCCGCCAAGACTTCAACCCATGATCCCCCTCAACCTCTTCGAAGACCCACCTCCCGATACCGAGGCCCTGCGCGAACCGCTCGCCCCCGGCGCGGTACTGATGCGTGGCTTCGCACTGGAAGGTGACGCAGAACTGCTGCAGGCCGTGGAGTCCGTCATCGCCCAGTCGCCGCCGCGGCATTGGCAGACGCCCGGTGGTGGCACCATGTCGGTGGCCACCACGCGCTGCGGGCCCAAGCCCTGGCCGGCCATGCCTGCTTGCCTGATGGACTTTGCGCGGTGCGCGGCCGCAGAAGCGGGTTTCCCGCAGTTCGTGCCTGACGCCTGTCTGATCAACCACTACGCGCCGGGCGCCAAGCTGGGCCTGCACCAGGACAAATACGAGACCGACTGGAGTGCACCCATCGTCTCGCTGTCACTCGGTCTGCCGGCCGTGTTCTTGTTTGGCGGTTTCGAGCGCAGTGACCCCAGCCAGCGTTACCGGCTGGTGCATGGCGATGTGGTGGTGTGGGGCGGGCCGTCGCGGCTGCGCTTTCACGGCGTGTTGCCGGTAGCGGATGGCACCCACGCGCTGGTGGGGCGCAGGCGGCTCAACGTGACCTTTCGCAAGGTGGCTTAGCCAGAATCAACGCTCGCCCGCACGCTCCAGCGCAAACACCGGCAGGTCTGACTTGCGGCTCAACCTCACAGTGCGCACAGGTTCCGGCAGCAAATTCAGCGCTTCAATCACTTCCCTGTGTGCTGCCGTAAGTCCATCGTACAAGCCTTCAGAGAGGGCATCTTCCAGGACGAGGCCTGCAACCGAGTCCGGGTAGGTGCTCGCATAGAGCCGAGCGATCAACGAATGCCGTTTGCAAACAACTGTACTAATCCCGCAACTTCAGGTGGCGCTTGCAGCCCCGAAACCCTGCGGATTTAGCATGCAATGCAGGGCGTCCTGTTACACTTTTTTACGATGATAAATGACCTTGTTTCGAGGCGCCAAAGCCTGACCTTACTGCTAACTGCAGGTTGCGCGACGATTTCTGGCTGTGGTCCCGGGGGTATCGGCAATGCTTTTGCAGATACCCCAGTGCCTAACAGTGACGTAGCGCGGCTCCGCGCCATCGTGGAGACCGAGAGCGCCAAAGCTGGCACGCAGGCAGTTCAGTTTGGCTTGTGGGTGGCCCGCCAGGAAGTCATCACTATGGCGTTGGGCAACTCCATGACCACGGTGCCTGCCACCACGAACATGCACTACCGCATTGGCGGCATTACCTGGATGTTCCAGGCAACGCTGCTGCTGATGTTGGCAGAGCAGGGCCGCATTCGCCTGGACGACACCATTGCGCGCTGGTACCCCAACCTGCTGTCGGCGGACAAGGTCACCATCAGAATGTTGGTTGCCAACACGGCTGGCTACCTCGACTATGTGGATGACAAGACCTTCCTGCGGGACGTGCTGGAAAATCCCTTTCGCAGCTTTACGCCTGACGAGCTGATCGCCTACAGCGTGCAGGGCGGCCTCATGGGCTACGCACCGGGCACCAGCCAGAAGTATTCACACACCGAATGCATCATGCTCACCCAGGTCATCGAAAGGGCTACGGGTCAGTCGATGAAGTCGCTGTACGAGATCAACATACTCGGCCCTGTCGGCTTGCGGGATACGCAGTTTCCGCTTGACCAGGAAATCCAGGCTCCGGTGTTGCACTCGTATGTCGAAGACCGCGGGTTTTATGAAGACGCGACGTTTCACAACCCTTCGTGGGCTGGTGGGGGTGCCTTGACATCCAACCTGCACGATCTTGGGAAATGGGGTTACGTATTTGGCTCTGGTCAACTGCTCTCGGAGGCATCTTTCCGCGAATTGATTGCGTCCTCTGCGGGTAAAGGCCAAAACCGGGCCGATCGCTATTTTGCTTACGGCTTTATCTATGCCAATGGCTGGCTCGTCCAGAATCCAGACATAAACGGCTACAGCGGCGGATTCGCACACAACCTGGCCACGGGCGTGACGATCGTCGTTGCGGCGACCAAGCGTTCACGCCCTGCAAAGGATCCTGCCGCGATCCACATCCTGCGTGAAGTGATCAAGTACGTGACACCCGCAACGCCACTGAATTTTTAATTCGGCTGTTTTACGTTGCTCAGCAGCTTGCAGTCTCAAAAGAAAGACTCTTATGAGGCAACTCAGTAATCATGTCAGCCGCCGCAGCATCCTTGCTGCTGCCACTGCATCTGCCGCGGCAACCGTGCTGTCTGGTTGCGGAGGTCAAGCTCCGAAAGCCTTTGAAGCAACTGCACAGGTGCCGCCATCTTCCAGCAATGCTGCGGCGATCTCGAATGCCCGCGAGTCCGCCTGGAAGGCGATCGGTTCTGGTCAGGGCAGCGGCGTATCGGTGGCGATCATGGCGGGCCGCGAGTTTGTTTTGTCCGAGGGGATAGGCGTTGCTGACCGCGCTCATAACCGCTTGGTTGATCGCCAGACACGTTTTAACATTGGTTCGGTCAGCAAGATGTTTGTAACCGTTGCAATTTTGCTGCTGGTCGATGAAGGCAAGGTGGCGCTTGATGCATATGTGGTCCGTTACCTGCCGGAATTCACAATGATGGATGCGCGATTTAGCGACATCACACTTCGGATGCTCCTCAACCATTCCTCAGGTTTGCCCGGAACGACCGCTTTCATAGGGTTTGAGCCTGATCCCACCGTGCACCAGCTGCTACTTGACACCCTCAAGCGGAGCCGCCTCAAGCACGCGCCTGGCGCGATGTCGATGTACTGCAACGATGGCTTCACATTGGCAGAGATGGTGGTCGAACAGGTTACAGGCCGCAAATTCGTTGCTTTCCTTGGTGAGCGTGTGTTTGCGCCACTCGGCATGAACAACACCGCCACAAGTCTCGGTGAAAGTGGTGGGGCCAATGTCGCCGAATACTATGACGCCATATCGGGCAAGAAGTATCCGCGAGAGGTTGTCCCTATATATGCAGCGGGCGGCTTCTCATCAACAGCCGAGGATCTTTGCCGCTTTGGCGACAGCCTGATGGCTGGTGGCCGCAATCTGCTTTCAACGGCCTCGCTGCAGGAGCTTTACCGTTCGCAACCCGCACCTTTTACAAGTGGGTTGCGTGAGGGCAAGTGGTACGGGCAGGTTGGCTGGGACTACTCGACGCAGATCGGTAGCGTTGGCGGCAGTTCTGGCATACAGGTTTTTGCCAAGGGCGGCAACTCCGGCCTTTATTCAGCAAACCTGCAAATTTTTCCGACCGAAAAAATGGTGGTTGCGATGATCACATCAGGAAAGGCGAGCGGCGACAAGCTGACCGAGCCCATCCTCGCTGGCGTGTTGACAGACCGACAGCCCGGCGTACCGGTGCATTCGCTGGCGCAACCGCGTGTCGCGCAGGCTATTCCAGCGGCACTTGATCGCTACGTTGGCCATTACGCATCAGAGACTGGCACCTTGAAGATAGCCATCGACAGTCAGCGCCGCAAATTAATCGTCACCCCTCTCGTAGGTGCTGCGCCACCGGAGGAGCTGATCTACAACGACGACTATTTTTTTGTTCCGACCGGTGAACGTCGTGTGTATTTTGCCAGCCGCGACGGTATTGATTTCCTTGTTAAAAATGAAGGCGGCTTGACGGATAGCGATGAAGTGACGCTTCAAAAACTCGAGCCCGTGTTGAATCCCCAGCGGCTGCAGTCAGCGCTGAGCAATGGATTTTGGTTGATACGCAATGCACCTGCTTCAGTGGAGGTGTTTGATTTCGACCTGATTCAGACCTTGAAAAGCTACGAAGAACTGCCGGGCTATGTGGACTTTCGTGGCGTGAGGCGAATTGAGCGCCCCGACTTTGCAGCGATGGCTGCAACCGCAATTCGTGACCAATCTGACCTGGATTTTGTCGAAGGCAAGGGCGGCGGCTTCATGCGTACCGGTCACTATTTATGGTCACCTGCACGAACCGCTGGGCGGCTGCCGCAGGCCCCCTCAACCGTCACCATTGGTGCTGACGGATTCAATGAATGGCGGGCAGTCGAAGCCGGTGGTTTACTCAATTTCAAACTGCCCGCCAAGGGTAGAGTCATCGTCGTCACCGAGGGCACAACGCTCTACGACAGCATCGTCGATAGCGGCGCGGTTCACGCGCCACCGGGCAGCTATGTGTTCTTTGCCGGCGCTACGGGCGACGTCTTTCAAGTCATTGTCCGGTAACGCTGGGGCGGTATTGTCAACTTGTTGGGTTTTGCCAAGTTTCATGCTGCCGGGTCGAAGCAATGCAAATCAGGCGTCAGCCGCATTTCCCATTCATGGGGCGCAGCGCAGGCGGCTCAATGTGACCTTTCGCAAGGTGGCTTAGCCAGAATCAACGCTCGCCCGCACGCTCCAGCGCAAACACGGGCAGGTCTGACTTGCGGCTCAGCCACACGCCACCACCCAACTCGGTAAAACCATCGGCCAGACCCTGGCGGTACAACTGGGCGCGGTGCTTGAACAGCCGTGGGTCGGTCAGCGTGTCGTCCACAATGTCCTGCTCAAAGTCTTCACGTGCCACGGCCTCCACATACAGCGCACCACAGCTCAGGCGGCCCAGGTTGTGCATGGCCAGTTTGGCGTCCGCCGCGCTCAGGTAGGGCAGCACACCCTGGCAGATCACCAGGTCAAACGGCGTTTTGGCGGTGTAGTTCACCACCGAGCCGCGTTCCCAGCCAAAGCGGCCACACAGGTATTCGCTGTACTCCACACCGTGGAATTCGGCATGCGGGTAGTGGCGTTTGATCACATCGCGCCACAGGCCGATGCCGCAACCCACATCCAGCACACGGCGCACCGGCACACGGATGAACTGCAGGTAGCTGCACACAAAGGCGCCCAGGCGCTGCACATGCTCGGGGTCCACCACGCTGGTCTTCTTGTCGAAGTAATAGCGCTGGTAGTAGGCCTCGTCAAACAAACTTTTATCCGCAGATAACACGCAGTTTCCTTTAGTAGCTAACTCTTTGCATCACCCCAGGCGCGTGCGCTCGGGCAGTGGAATACGCTCGGTCTCACCCGGCACCTGGCCCATGCCGGCACTGGTATTGCCCGCCGTCCAGTCCCGGCCAGCCTGCTCGATGCGTTCCTTGCTGGTGGACACAAAATTCCAAGAAATAAAGCGCCGCCCCAGCGGCTGGCCACCAATCACCACGAAGCGCGCGCCATCTGGCCCGGCGGTCAACAGGGTGGCATCGGCCAACACCGCCATCGTATGCGGTGCCAGCGCCTGCGCGTCGATTTGTATATCACCTTGCACCGCATACACGGCTTGCTCTTCGGCCAGCAGGGGTAAGGTCCAGCTGCAACCCGCGGGCAGTTGCACATCCAGGTACAAAGTGGGCGACAGGGTGGCCACGGGAGATTCGGCCCCCAGCGCCTTGCCCACCAGCACACGCACCTGCGCCGCGCCATCCCGCACCTCGGGTATCGCATCGGCCGGTGTGTGGGTAAAGCTGGCCTTGACCTCTTGTTCAGACTCGGGCAGCGCCAGCCACAGCTGCAGGCCGTGGTTGGTGTAGGTGGTGTTGCGCTCGGCCTCGGGTTTGCGTTCGGAGTGCACGATGCCGCTGCCGGCCGTCATCCAGTTGATGGCGCCGGGCTCTATGCGTTGCGTGTAGCCAATGTTGTCGCGGTGCAGGATCACACCTTCAAACAGATAGGTCAGCGTGGCCAGGCCGATGTGCGGGTGGGGGCGCACATCGTGGTTGTCGGCCGGGGTGATGGTGACCGGGCCAAAGTGGTCGAAGAAGATGAACGGCCCCACCGCCTGGCGCTGCCCCGCAGGCAGCAGGCGGCGCACCACAAAGCCGCCACCCAGGTCTTTTTCATGCGCGGTCAGCAGCTGCGGCGCAGTCATGGCGCAGCACGCTCCACGGTGGTGGTGATCTCGGTGGTCACCGCCGTCATCAGCTTGTGGATGGGGCACTTCTCTGCCACGACAGCCAGTTGTGCAAATTCGGCATCGCTGAACGTGCCGCTGATCACCACCTTGGTGTGCAGTTTGTAGACGCCGGCACGTTCCTGGCTGTCGTCGCTGGTCACCTCGGTGTGGATGTCGTCCACGGCGATGCCTTTTTTCTTGGCGAACCACATCAGGCTCACCGCCTTGCAAGCGCCCAGGGCTGCGTCGTACAGCTCGTGGGGGCTGGGGCCTTCGTCGCCGCCGCCGTCGGCGATGGGGGCGTCACTGATGAACTGGTGGTTGCGCACGCTGACTGTGCTGGCCATTGGGGCGCCGGGTTTGCGCTGGAGTTGGATGCTCATGGGCTGCTTTCGGGTTGAGGTTGATTCCAGTGTAAGCCGGGCTCCAGACCCGCATTGTCACTTTGGGCACGGTGCGCGTGGCAGGCATCACAATAGAAGATCAACAACAGGGAGGACTCATCCATATGAATCACACCACATTGCCAAGCGGCAAGCTGCGCAGCACACTCCGGCTGGGTTGGGCCTTGGGGCTCAGCCTGGTATGCAGTCTGGCCCCGGCGCAGGCACAAGCCCAGGATATGACGGGCGCCAAAGACCACCCCGCCATCAAGCGTTTTGCGGGCTCCAGCATCGTGGCCTATGACGTGAAGCAGTTTGACGCGGTCGACATCCCCACCAGCAGTTTTGCCAAGTTCAACCTGAGCACCGGCAAGCGCGAGTTTGCCGCCCCGCCCGTGGTGGCCGAAGGCCGGCGCACCCGCATCTGGTACGAGGCACCGGGCGAGACCAGCAGCGTAGAAGTGTTCCGCAATTACGCGGCCGAACTCACCGCCCAGGGCTTCACCCTGCTGTACGACTCCACCAAAGATGCCAAGCTGGGCAAGTGGAATGGCTACCTGAACGGCTTCAGCTTCAACAAGGCGCCGCTGGCCACCAGCCGCAGCCAGTTTGTGTTCACCGGTGCCGCCATGAACGGCATCCACACCCTGTCCGCCCAGCGCGAGCGCCAAGGTCAGCTCACCTACGTGCATTTGGTGGCCGTGCAGTGGGACAAACCCAACGTCACCTACAAAGCACAACGTGGTGCCTATGTGGCGCTGGACGTGGTCGATGTGGGCGCCCTGAAGCAGGACATGGTGAGTGTCAGCGCGTCTGACATGTCCAAAGCCATTGCCGCCACAGGGCGCATCGCGCTCTACGGCATCCTGTTTGACACGGCCAAGGCAGACATCAAGGCCGAATCCAAACCGGCACTGGAAGAGATTGCCAAGCTCTTGCAAAGTGATGCCAGCCTGAAACTGCGCGTGGTGGGCCACACCGACAACCAGGGTGCGCTGGAGTCCAACATCGCTCTGTCCAAACGCCGGGCCGAGGCGGTCACCGCCGCACTGGCCAGCAGCTACGGCGTGGCCGCCAACCGGCTGTCTGCCTTTGGTGTGGCCGACCTGGCCCCGGTTGCCAGCAACAGCGGTGAAGAAGGCCGTGCCAAGAACCGCCGGGTCGAGCTGGTCCCGCAGTAACAAATGGCCTGTGGGGCTGGGGTCATATGGAAAATTGGCCTGTAGCCCCCGCCCGCTATGATGGTTGCGCTATTTAAATGGTAGTGTCTTCAGCCGCCGGCCAGGGTGCGCAGTTGCAGATGCGCCGCACCCTCCCACTGCACCGGCAACTGGCTCTTGGCCCGCAGGTAGTGGTGGGTGAACACATCCAGGTAGGCCTCTAAGGTCTGCGCGGCCAGCGGTTCGCCCGCCAGGTCCAGGCACAGGGCCGCCACCTCGCTGGTGCAGAAGTGGTCATCGCGCCGGGAGCGGCGCAGCTTGTAGCGCGAGATCTGGTCGGAGGCCAGGCTCAGCACCGGCAGCTTGTCCAGGTACGGGCTCTTGCGGAACATCTTGCGCGCCTCGGGCCAGGTGGCGTCCAGCAACACGAAGAGTGGGCGCTTGCCGGGCACCGGCTCAACATCCGTTACTACGCGCTCAGCCGCCACAAACTCCCCCGGAAACACCACATACGGCTGCCACTGCGGGTCGGCCAGCAGGGCCAGCAGCGCAGGGTCTACCTCGGTGCGTGCCCAGCCAAAGGCGAAGGTGTCGGCCACCACATCGGCAATCAGCCAGCCCGTGTTGCTGGGCTTCAGCGCCTCGATGTCCGCCATGATCAGGCACACCCCGGCGCGGGTCTCTACCACCGGGCACACGGTACACAGGCAGTGGCTTACTACCAGCCGGCAGCCCGCGCAGCGTGGCACGTCCGACCCGCCGCGGGCGCGGAAGGGTTTGGAGGCGCGGGCCAGGCGGGCGGTGCGCAGGCGTGAGACAGCGTGGGGCAAACCCAGCATCAGGCCTTGGGCGGCCTGTGCAGGGCACAAATCTTGTTGCCATCCGGGTCACGCAGGTAGGCCAGGTAGAGCTTGCCTACCGAGCCCTCGCGCCAGCCGGGAGGGTCTTCGCAAGTGGTGCCGCCGTTGGCGATGCCGGCCGCATGAAAAGCATCGGCCTGTTCGGGCGACTCCATATTGAAGCCAGTTGTGCTGCCATTGCCGTGGGTCGCGGGCGCACCGTTGAGCGGCTGCGTAATGCCAAAGCTGCCGGTGGCGGTGCGATAGAAATAGCGATTGACCACGCCGTTGTGGTTGGCAATACCAGGCTTGATGCCCAATGCTCCCAGGGCCGCGTCATAAAACTTCTTGGACGCCTCCAGATCATTCACACCCAAAATCACATGGCTAAACATAGTTGCTCCTGATGAATACCCTTGCGATGGTACGCCACGCGTTCTGCCCACAATAATGGCGCGCTGAACAAACCAACGCAGCAACCAACGAGGAGCAACACAATGGGAACCATGGTGAATTTCGCCCGCCCGGATGGCAAAACCGTGCAGGGCTACCTGGCCGAGCCGGCCGCCCACAACGCCCCGGCTATTGTTGTCATCCAGGAGTGGTGGGGCCTTAACGACCAGATCAAGGGCGTGGCAGACCGCCTGGCCACGGCCGGCTTCCAGGCCCTGGTGCCCGACCTGTACCGCGGCAAAGCCACGGTAGAACAGGAAGAAGCCCACCACCTGATGACCGGCCTGGACTTTGGCGATGCCGCCGGCCAGGACATACGCGGTGCGGTGCAGTTTCTCAAAGCCCGCGCGCCCAAGGTGGGCCTCACCGGCTACTGCATGGGCGGCGCACTCACACTGCTGGCCGCCGCCCAGTCCCCCGAGCTGGATGCCGCCGTCGTCTGGTACGGCTGCCCGCCGCTGGACTACATAGACGCCAGCAAGATCAAGGTACCCCTGCAAGGCCACTGGGCCATACAAGACGAGTTCTTCAAGATAGAAATTGTGGATGGATTGGAAGAAAAACTAAGCGCTGCCGGCGTGGATTATGAATTCCACCGCTACCTGGCCCACCACGCTTTTGCCAATGAGACCGCTGTTGGCCCTGGGCGCATAGCTGCGACCCAATACGACCCCGTATGGGCGCAGCAGGCCTGGGACCACACGATGCGCTTCTTTGGCAAACACCTGGGCTGACGGGCAAAGAGGACCTGACGGCTTGCATAAGCAAACAGCAATAACAATAGAACCACAATAAAACTGTCTGCGTAAACGGGTGTGACAAGGGAGTCGGCAAAATGGACAGTGGGAAATCGGAAGATCTCAGCCCAGCGGGCGGCAGTCGGAGCGGCCTGCGCTACGCCCTCATATTGGCCGTGGTGGGCGTTTTGGTTGCGGGCAGCATGTACCAGTATGTGATGCGGTCGAAGGCGCAGTTGCCTGTGCCTAAGGTCAAGCGCAAAGTGTCACCCATCCTGCACACCCGCGTAAACGACATACCGGCAGACTCCCCATCGATCTTGATCGGTCTGGTGTCAAAAGGGCATGTGCTGTTGGATGCGTCAGCATTGTGCGAAAGACCTCAGTTTCGCGAGCGATCTGGGACGGTTCCAAGCTCCGAACCAGTGTCGGAGGCCAGCTTTGTTGCCACCGCGCCCGACATCGTTCTGCCACCGCGTTTGCGCGATACGAATTGGTCCATCGTGTCCGAGTCAAAGGATGTGTTTGAGCTTGCGGCCACGCAGGCTTACCAGTGGCAGGACATTGCTTATGCGCCCCTGGGTACCCACTGCCTATTCGTTGGCAAGCCCATGGCGTCATTTAGTCCCTATGGCAAGTTTGCCATTGACCATGCAGCTCCTGTACTGGCACTCTCTGCACCCGCGCATACCCAGAAACTGCAACTGATCAAACAGCAGGATGCGCATGATATTGACGCAAACTTGACGGACTTCTTCACGGAAAAATACCCTTGGCTACGCACCTACGAGGCCAGCAGAATGTTTGCGTGTGAGGACCCAACTGTCAAACCCAAGCAGTTGAAAGTGTTGCCCATTGCAATGAAGACGGGCATCGATACAACGCCTGTTTTGGCCTGGTTTGTCTCCAGTCAATGCGAAGAGCCGGAATTTCGTTGGGCACTGGTGATAGCCAAGCCGGACGCAAGTTTTGAGATGGTGGCGATGGAGGGCACGCAGGGCACTTCCTTGGTCTACTTTCCAATTGAGGCGTGGGTCGTGGACGTGAATGGCGACGGCATTGATGAGGTGCTGGTTAAGACCGCCTACTACGAAGGTGAGTCCTACACATTGCTGAAATTTGTCAAATCCGAAAGCGGTGCCCACGCGCTGCGCGAGATTGCGACCAGTGCCTATTACGGCCTTTGATCCAGCGCGTACTCCAAGCACCATCCGGTGCGTGGCGGAGCTGGCCCCCTCAGGCGGTCTTGGGCAGTGACTTGGCCGCAATGCGGTCCGGCAGCACGCGATCGATCAGGGCCGTGTCGCAATATTCTTCGTACCGGCTGATCCTGCCGTCCCTGAAGTGGATCACGAAGACATAGTCGTTGTCGTACCGCTGGCCGTCCCGGGTGAGGTTGCTGCCCCTGGCCTGCAACACGATGACGTCGCCACCGTCGATCAGGCGGGTCGGTATCGTGGCGCGCTCGACCAGTGCACGGTTCAGCGGACGGAAGATCTCTTCGATGATGGTCTGCTTGCCAACGAACTCACCGCTCCACGAGCCTGTGCCGATGGTGCGCCAGACAACGTCGTCATGCAGCGCCTCCCAGAAGGGGGCGCCATTGCCACGGGCGACCTCGTCGAAGATGGTCGATACAAGCTGGGCGTTGGGTGAGAGTTTCATGGAATGCCTTTCCGACGGGTCTATCTGGCTCTCTACTCTAACCCCACGCAATTCGCGTCATACGGGAGCATTGCCTCCCCAATCCGTGGATTGAGACCACGCGATATGTAACAAATTAAAGACTAACAAATCGCCTTGCAGTCCACGTGAAACGGTCTTATAGCGCTATGAAAATAGTAGTGTTGTTAAATACGGAAACATTCAGTAACAACTAAGAGATAGTCCGGCTATATTCACTTTTTTCTCTCTCAACACGGGGGGTAATAACTGGTGATCACTACCGTCATGACGCACGAGCACGCGGGCCGCCGCAAATTTCTCATCCAATCGGCGGGCGCCGTAGCTGTCATCAGCACCAACGGAGCAGCCCTTGTTGCGTGCGGGGGAGGCGGCTCCAGTGAGGGGGCCGGCAGAAACTCTGGTGCGGTCGCTGTCGAATACCCGGCTGCTGAATACCGGTATGGCGTGGCAAGCGGAGACCCATTGGCCGACCGCGTCATGCTCTGGACCCACGCCAAGATCCCCAACTCGAATGAAAGCGTGCCCTTGACCTGGCAGGTCAGCACCAGCAGTACGTTTGACACCATCGTGGCTACTGGCAGCGTGGCCGCCACCGCCGCCACCGCGTTCACCAGCAAGGTCGACGCCACCGGCCTCTCTGCGGGCAATACCTACTACTACCGCTTCCTGGATGCCCGGCGCAATGCGTCTGCGGTGGGCACCACGCGCACGCTGCCTGCCGGCAACGCAGCCAGCGTGAAATTTGCCGTCTTCTCGTGTTCGCTGTATTCGGCCGGTTACTTCAATGTGTATGACGCCGCCGCCAAATCGGGCGCGCAATACGCCATCCATCTGGGCGACTACGTCTACGAATTTGGCTCGACCCCTTCCGCGTACGGCAGCGCCGATGCAGTGGCGCTGAACCGTGTGATGGCACCCGCCCATGACATCACCAGCCTGGAAGACTACCGCACACGTTACGCCCAGTACCGCTCCGATCCCGACCTGCAGGCCCTGCACGCCGCCATGCCCTGGATCACCGTGTGGGACGACCATGAATTCGCCAACAACGCGTGGGTGAACGGCGCGGGCAACCACAACGGCATGCCCCAGGACAGCTGGAGCGCCCGCAAGGCCATTGCCGCCCGCGTGTACCACGAGTGGATGCCCATCCGCACACCCGACGCGAACAACCTGCTGAAGATCTACCGCCGTTTCGACTTTGGCAACATCTTCACGCTGCATATGCTGGACACCCGCATCGAAGGGCGCGACGAGCAGTACGACAGCCATGGTGATGCCGACGGCGGGCTGGCCCGCTACACCAGCGCCCTGACTAGCGGCGCCGACGCCAGCCGCCGCATGATGAGCACCACCCAACAAAACTGGCTCACCAGCGGCATGGCCGCGTCGACCGCCACTTGGCAGATCCTGGGCAACCAGAACATCATGGCGCGCATGTGGTTCCCCGTCAAAGTGATCCAGGCCGCCCTTACGGCAGAGGCAAGCCCCACGACGCCCAATCAGCATGCCGTGCTGAAATCCGCCTCCGACTACCTGAACGCCAAGTCAACACATGCCGCAGCCCGCACGGCAACACAGGCGGGCCTGGTCAGTGCCACCACCAACCCGCGCCTTCCCTACAACCTGGACACGTGGGACGGCTACCCGACCCAGCGAGAAGCCATACTGCAAGCCTCCAAGGCACAGGGCAAGAAGCTGGTCACGCTGTCGGGCGACTCACACAACGCCTGGTTTGCCAACCTGACGACGCTGGCGGGTGAGAAGGTGGGCGTTGAATTTGCCGGCGCATCGGTGACATCACCCGGGTGGGAGGATGCAGGGCGGGGCACATTGGCCAGTTCGCTGGATGGCACTGCGGTTGTGCCTGGGGTGCACGGCAATGGCCAGGGGCTGGTGGAAGACGTCAACTACGCGGAGACCACCAAACGCGGCTACCTGCTGATGACGGCCACTGCGGCATCGGTCAAAGGCGAGTTTGTGTTTGTGGACACCGTCAAGTCAAAGACCTACGTGGCTGCCACCGGCAAAACCATTACCGTGGCCGCCTCGGGCGCCATTACGTACGCCTAAGCCAGCAAGCCATCCCACACCAGCTTCAGCCCGGTCAACAGCATGCCCGCATACAAGAAGCGGTAAAACACCACCTGGCTGATGCGCCGCGCCCAGTGCACGCCAATCCACACGCCAATGGGCGCCAGGGGCAGCAGCACCAGCGATGTGGTCATGTTGCGCGTGTCCAGCAGGCCCAGCCAGGCATAGGGAATCCACTTGCACAGATTCACCACAAAGAAGAAAAACGCCATCGTGGCGGTGAAGCGTATGGGCGAAAGCTTGAGCGGGATCACATACGCATTGATAGGCGGGCCGCCCGCATGCGCCACAAAACTGGTGAAGCCCGACAGCGTGGTCAGCACCGCGCCCAGCCACTTGGGCGGCAAGGGGCTATCGGGCTTGGGCGGAAACGCCACGCGCTGCGCCAGAAACAGCAGGGTGAAGATACCCACGATTGCCGCCACCGTGTGTGCATTGAGCAGCTTGAACAGCAGCGCCCCCACAACAATGCCCAGCACCCCGAACGGAAGGATGAAGCGCAACAGCGCGCGGTCAAAGTCCTTGCGAAAAGCGGCTATACCCAGAATGTCCATCAACAACAGCACCGGCATCAGAATGGCCGCCGCCTGCGGCACAGTTACAGCTAAGGCCATCATGGGCACAGCCAGGGAGCCAAAGCCAGCGCCGAAGCCGCTCTTGCTGATGCCCAGCAGCAGGACGGCGGGGATCGTGACTGCGTAGAAATAGGGGTCGGTGATCAAGGCTTGGCACCATGCCTTTCGCTCCAGGCGGCAAGCTCCAACGGCCCTATGCCAAAGCGCACAGCGTTCCCGGGGTGCAAGGCGGCAAACTCTTCCAGTACCAGTTGGGTGAAATGGGCCATGTCCGCCACTGCAACTGTGGCGGGCACCCTGGCATGCACAGCGGCAAAGGTTGCAGCCTCGTTGTTTTTGACGATGCTGGCTACCACTTCGCTCAAGGCTTGGCGGTAGCGCAGGCGAAAGATGTCGGGCGGCACTATGTTTTGCTTGACCGCCACGTATTGCTGGCATGAGCGCTCGTAGGCCCACACAAACACGTCACGCAGTAGCTCAATGCGGTTGAGCTCATACACGCCGATCATGGCGTCCACGTAGGCCGTCTGAGGCACATCGATAAATGACAGCGGGCACAGGTTATGCCGGATCAGCGGTATGTTGGCTGCCAGCCTGGAGGTGCGCTTGTTCACATCCTCAAAAGGCTGCAGGTAGGGCAAATGCACCATCAGAAAAAATGCCTGCTCAAACGGGTCGTCAATCTGCGCCGCCATCTGCATGACGATGCCAAACAGTTCCTCCAGCCGCTGCGGCAGGGCGACTGGCAAATACACACTGCCACCGATCTCTACCGCCCGTCGGCGCAGGCGGCCCACCGCAGTGGGGTCCGCCATCAAACCATCCGACAAAAAGGCATGCAAGGCAATGATGCAGTCGGGGGTCAACTGGGCGTGGGCCGGGTCGAGTACCAGGTATTCAATGGCCTGCTTGTGGTTCAGGATCATCTGTGTTTCCAACGCGTCCTTGCCCTCGGCGGCCTGGCCAAAATCGATGAGCCGCTCGGTGTCGAGCCGGCTGTAGGTGTTGCCTTCCAGCCTTGAAGATGCCCAGGACAGGTCAATCAGCAAGCGGTTGAGAATGTCGCGCGCAAAGGTGCCAGCGGCGGTGTGCCCGGTGCTTGCGCTACCCATGGCGTGCAACTGGTCCCGCAAGCCCTGCGGCAAATAGGCCGTGTGGTTGGGGTGGTACTGCTCCAGAAATGCCAGCTTGTAGCCCACAGGCTGGCGCATCGCACGGGGTTGGCTGACGTAAGCTTTGATCGCTTCGCCCTCTGGCGAAGTTGGCACGTAAACCTCGGCCACGGCCTGCACCGTGTCCGCTGCCTCATCGGCAGACAGAACTCCGGTAACGACCTGCGCAGTGCCCACATAGCGCGCCGCCCGCGCCTCGCCCAACATCTGAACCTGCCCCTGTGCCACCAAAGTGGCCAGCCTACGCTGCAGGGTGCGCCGCTTCAGGCTGTGGCCCAGTGCCTGGGCAATGGCCTCTATTCCCAAACCATCTGCTCGCGCAGCAATCAGCGCGAGCACCTGGTCAAGCTCAGTTTGGGGCGTAATGCGTGGCATGTTTGCTGGTTTTTGGGTGGAATTGCGCCAGTATCGCGCCACTTAAAGTGGCGCGCAAGGTGTATCGCGTCATTTTAAGTGGCGCGGTTTTCATCTCGGTGCACTGTTGGCCCGTGCGCGCATGGGCCCACAATCAAGCACCAGCCCTATTTCAACCCAGAGAATTTGCAATGAAAACACTATTTGCCTCACTACTGCTCAGCAGCCTTGCGCTGGCCGCCAGCGCCGAGACCATTGGCAGCGTCAGCACCACCTTCAAACTGCTCAGCCCCAACGACAAGGTGGTCGTCGATGTGTTTGACGACCCGGCGGTAGACGGCGTGGCCTGCTACCTGTCGCACGCCAAAACTGGCGGCTATGCCGGTGCGCTGGGTATTGCAGAAGACACGGCAGACGCCGCCGTGGCCTGCCGCCAGGTCGGCCCCATCCGCTTCAAAGAGAAGATCGACAAGCAAGACGAGGTGTTCAACGCCCGTTCATCCTTCCTGTTCAAGCATGTGCGCGTGGTGCGCATGGTGGATGTGAAGCGCAACGCCCTGGTCTATCTGGTGTACTCCGACAAAATCATCGACGGCAGCCCCAAGAACAGCGTGACGGCGGTGCCGGTGCCAGCGGAGCAGCCGATCCCGGTCAAGTAGATTCTTGTATGAAGAATCGGGCTGTAGCCCCCGTGAAATATAACTAATACGCTATCAATACATGAGCAAACAACCGCACCGCACGTTCGAAGCGCCTGAGCAGCTCCACGCGTGGCTGCAGGTCAACCACGCCAGCGAGACTGAGTTGTGGGTGCGCATCTACAAAAAGGCCACCGGCCAGCCCAGCGTGACCTGGGACGATTGCGTGGTGGCAGCCCTCGCATGGGGCTGGATCGACGGGGTGCGCAACGCATTGGACGACACCTCGTTTCTGCAACGCCTGACGCCACGCCGCGCGCGCTCCAACTGGTCGCAGAAAAACGTGCAACATGCCGAGCGGCTGATAGAACAAGGGCACATGCAAGCCGCCGGCCTGGCGCAGGTAGAGGCCGCCCGCAGCGATGGCCGCTGGGCCACCGCCTACGCCGGCAGCGCCACCATGGTGATGCCCGAAGACTTTTTGGCGGCGCTGCAGCAAGACCCCGCTGCCCACGCCTTCTACGCCACGCTCAAACGCGCGAGCCAGTTCACCATCTACCACCGGCTGCACAGCGCTAAGCGTGCCGACACGCGGCAGAAGCGCATGGCGGAACTGCTGGCAAAGTTGGGACGGGGTGAAAGCCCTTGATGTTTGCTGGCAGCGCAAGGGGCGCTCAACTTCTAGGGGCGAATTGAAAATCAGTGCAGGTTACGAAATGTGAACTTTCTCGGTACCTGAAAGGAGTTTGCATGTGGTCATTGCAATTTTGCTATGTCGGGAATCTTCTTTCCTTGCAGGTGCGCTTTTGAAAGCGCCGCTCCGTAGTAATCCGTTAAGAAGATATGGATCGAAACCATATGCGAAAACAATGCCCCCACTAGCGCCAAGCCGCCAACGACGCCATCAAGAATGTTTCCCCAAAACGCGGCAGCAATACACACAAACCCGATACCAACGAGAAGTTCATTGATGCTCGTATATGCACGTAAGCGAGAACGTGGCTCCGTCAGACCGGACTCCACAAGCTCTACTGCCGCGTTGCGCTCCTCAATGGATAGCCCATACAGCCAAGATTTATCAAGGCTTGCTGCTGTGGCACTGGCTCCTGTAGCGCGATCAACCAAGGTATAGGCCAAGCGCAACAATCCCTTAGAAAACGTGATGCCTACCAAGGTTGCTATTAAGGCCCAAAGAATATTTCCAGTAGTAGCCTTTGAAAGAAGACCTTTGTCAAAAGTGATTAACTCAGAGAGCGGCACAACTGCTAGGCTTTCTAGTGCGCTGAGATGAGTTTGGTTCTGGATGACCAAGGATATTAAGAAGCCTGCCGCAAAAATAGCAACACGGTGCAAAGGAAGCGCTTGAGTTGCCGCCTCCACATAAGCTGAGCCTATATCTTCCCAGGCAGACATGAACTAGGCTACCCGAAGAAACATGAGATCGCCACCTTTGAGATCAAAGCCCTTTGCTTCAAGAATTGGGCAAACATGTATACGCACCTCATCGTCACCATTGTGAAAAGGGTGTAACGCGGCGAAGTCCATATCGTTAGAAAGATGTAAGTTCACTTCTCTAAGACTATCCAAGTTTAGGATTTTTGCATTTGGTTTTGTTGTTCGATTGCCAGCATCCAAAATCCTAATTCGTACACGTGCAATCATTGGTGGTCCCAGCTCACGGTCTGCAGCGATTTTGTGGAAGCTTCCCGCAATCGAAGGCGTGAAAACCAAGGGGAGTTGAGGCCTGCTGCCATGCAAAGTTATATCAACCCTACTCGTTTCCAAGTCCGACCGGGTAATTTGTCCAACTAACTGGTCAATTTCTTTCACAATGGAGCGGTTGGAGTATGCAGCGGACCACACCTGTGGTGGATTCTCTTGAACATCTACAAACGGGCGGGTCCGATCCCCCATTTGATGTGCATATCGACGTCGATCTGTAAGTTGTTGGGCCATGGATTGATGGCGCTCGAAAGCTTGGTTAACGGCGCTTTGAAAAACAACACTGGTTGCCGCATAAATTCGGTCAACCAGCAACTCAGCGCCTTGCTTGACCGCATTGAGGACGATGCCGCCTTCTTCTGGATAAGCGGCAATGAAATCGGTCTCGCGATATTCAGCCTTAGTTAGGCGTTCGTACTTCTCTACAACACCATACTTATCAAGAAGATATGCGCGATCAATTGACCGTTGCATATGCTGATAAGTATTCGCAAGCACTCGAACACTCACTTTGTGATCGGTTGTTATATCGCCATCAAAATGTACGCTGAATAGTGCCAAATCTTTCTCCCATTGAATATTTTTGAGCGCTGTCGCGCGGAGCATAGAAATTCGAGCATCTTGTCTTCTGATGTTAGAACTCGCAAGCTGATCGATACGTGCAGAGACGGATGGCAGCGACTAGTAATCTAATATGACAAACACACTCTTTGCTGTGTCATAAAGGACAATTATTGAGTAGATAAATGAGGCCATCAGCGCAGCTTGAAATATCTCAGAAGACACCGTCATGGGGAGGCTTTTCGCCGCCTCAAGTGCCAAAATAAGTAGCGATACTGCAATCAGAGTGACTTGCTCTTTTATCGATAGCAGCATCTCACCTCTAGTGGAATCAAAAGCCGCGCGCTGCCCGGTCTTATCAATTATTTCTCTAATTTTTGTGAGCACTATTCCAAGAGTTGCAGTGTTGACTGCCAGAAGCGCGACCTGGAGGTTCGTAATATTCGATTTTAGAAAGCCGAATACAAATTCAGACTGAATCTGGTGCAAGAAGAATTGCACTATGCAAGCGACTCCCAATGAAGCAAAAGTCGTTTTCAAAACATCGGTATTCATCGCAAAGCTTCTCTGATTATCTCGACAATGTCTTTGGCGTCTGCTGTTATCTCAACTCCCGATAAGTGCACTTCTCGTCTAGAACTGGAAGTTTGAAAACGTTTTCGAATTCCTTTGATCTTTAGCTTTATATCTCCAGCGCCTTGGCTGGTGTATTCGACCAATCCTTGAATGGTTGTATTTGCTTGAGAAATATCAAGTGAGGATGACGGGTCGGAGCGCAGCGTGAGCTGCTCTCTCACCGCATTTGTCTCCTTCCCTAAGTTCTTTAAGGTGTTAGCAAGAGTTTTTGAAATATTCGCCATGTTGGGCGTTACAAACTCGAACTCCACCCAAGTTATTCGGTTGCTGTATTGGTTTACTAAACCCCAAAAATATGACTTATCAAATAGTGGTTCAATTTGTAAGCTCAGGCCGATCTTATCGAGTGGGCCCCTCGTTCCGCGAAGGATGATATTTGCGACGGTATCGGTGTTTGCAAAAGCCGTAGGGCGATCCTGAATTATTAAGAGTTGATCCTCGGGGGTGTTCAGGACGTAAGCATCTATGTGCGGCCAATTTTCTACTTTCTCGCGTCGGGAGTCCGTCGTTTCCCTCGTTAGTGGCCTGCTTGGTGCTAGGTGTATCCGAAAAAATTCTTTCTGAATTGCTTCTATAGAAATATTTACTTCGCGCTTGTGATTGACTTTGGGTAAATGAGTGAGAGCTTCAGCAAAAAATTCATTCTTGCGCGCAACTATTTGCTCCGCTGAGAAATTATGGTAGAGATCTTTAGTGTCGTTTCGATCTAAGGGAAGCAACTGATATCGGTATGCCGTAAAAATCGTATGTGTACTCATGCGTGGTCCTCTGAATGACTTTTGTTGGAGTAGCTGAACCCGTATTGCCCAAAAACGTTATTAGTGACGAGCCTGCGGAAAACCTATATATCCAGGAGTAAAAGAAGTCTTTGACACCATAAGTTCGGCCAAGATGTCTCGGCACGAATGCATCAGGCAAAAATCGGGGTGGGCGTTCTTGGGGCCCATGGGCACGTCGTACCACAGCAGGTAGTCGTCATCCAGCTTGTCTTCCAGCCGTTGGGCCACGCGGCGCTCGCCGCTGGTCATGCGGGACGCACACGTACTGATGGAAGGAATGAGAGTCGCCATCCCGGTATCACCCCCCTAGAGTGATTTTGTATCTTTATGTAACCATCATGCCGACTTTGTAGGTATTCGGCTAGGGGGTTAATGCCCGGGTGTGGGGTTTGTGCAAAGAAAATATGTCGCTAGCCCCCATCGGGTATGCACTAGCAGCTATCAAAAGTGTAGTAAATGAGGCGGCGCCTACACCGCCCGCCCATCAAAGTGGTGCACCGGTATCGCATACACATCCACCCCCTCCAGGCAGCGAATGTTCACCGCCGCCATCGCATTGCCCTTGGGGTCGGTGCCTTCGCCAAACGGGTGCATGCCGCAGGTGGGGCAAAACTGGTGCTTGATGGCGTGTTTGTTAAACGTGTAGCTGCGCATGGCATCCGGCGGGGTCAGCAGGCGCAGCTGGGCGCGCGGCACAAACCACATCAGCGTGCCCTTGCGCTGGCAGATGGAGCAGTTGCAGTCGGTGGCGCTGGTCAGTTCGCCGTCCACTTCAAACTGGATCTGGCCGCAGTGGCAGCTGCCCTTGTAGGTCTGCGTTGTTGTTGGCGTTGTTGCTTCACTCATGGCGCGGGCATGTCCGGTGAGGGCACGATGACCATCCAGCTCACGCCGAATTTGTCTTCCAGCATGCCAAAGCAGGGCGACCAGAATGTCTTGCCCAGCGGCATGACGACTTTGCCGCCTTGGGCCAGCGCGTCGAACTTTTGGCCAGCCTCGGCTGCATCTGCCACACCCAGAGACAGCGTGAAGCCTTTGAAGCTGGGTTGCATGTTGCTGTTGCCGTCGGACACCATCAGGTTCATCTCGCCCACGCGCATGCTGGCGTGCATGATCTTGTTGTCAAAGCCTTCGGGAATGGCGCCGGGTGGTGGTGGGTCGGGCGCTTCGTTCATGCGCATCTGAAAGCTGACAGTTGCGCCAATGGCTTGTGTGTAGAAGGCCATGGCTTCTTCGCAGCGGCCGTTGAAGAACAGGTAGGGTTCCAGTGTCATGTGATGTCTCCTCTAGTTAATGGGTGGGTGCGTTAACCGGGTATGTTGGGTTCGACGAGATTGGCCAGTTGCAGCAGTGATTCTTGCCAGCCCAGGTAACACATCTCTACGGGTATGGCTGCGGGCAGGCCTTCTTGCACGATGTGGATATCGGTGCCGCACAGCACGGGGCTCAGCGTGATGGTGTTGGTGATGGTGCCGGGCAGGTTGGGGTCGTCAAAGGTGTCGGTGTAGACGATCTTGGCGCCGGGCACCAGCTCCAGGTATTCACCACCAAAGCTGTGGCTGCTGTTGGCGCCAAAGTTGGTGAACGACATCTTGAACGTGCCGCCCACCTTGGCGTCCAGGTGGTGCACGGTGCAGGTAAAGCCATAGGGTGGCAGCCACCTGGCTATGGCAAGTGGCTCCAGAAAGGCGCGGTAGATACGCTCGGGCGGCGCGCGCAAGACGCGGTGCAGTTCTACGGTGTTGGGTTTGCTGCTGTTGGGCATGGTGGCGTGTCTCCGGGGTGAAAACCTCTCAGCAGAGGCTATTGTGGACGGTGTACACAAAAGGTACCATAGATAATGGACGGTGTCCACATTTCCATCCATGCCCGCACCCAACGACCCCCCCGCCCGCGAAACCTACCGCCATGGCGACCTGCGCCGCGCATTGCTGGATTCCGGCATTGCACTGGCGCGTGAGGGTGGGCCCGGGGCCGTCACGCTGCGTGAGGCCACGCGCCGCGCAGGTGTGGCGCCCAACGCGGCCTACCGCCACTTCGCCAGCCAGCAGGTGCTGCTGATTGCGGTGCGCGCCAGTGCGCTGTCGGCAGTTGCCAAGTCCATGGAAGATGAATTGGCCGCGTTGCCGGCTGGCCTGTCAGCCGCCGACCATGCGCGTGCCAGCGTGCGCGCGGTGGGCACGGGCTACCTGCGATTTGCCAAGGCGCACCCCGGTTTGTTCCGCACCGCGTTTGCGCTGTCCGACAAGCTGATCCAGGCCACACCCGAATGGCCGACCGCCGGCCCGGGCGGGCGCAACCCGTACGAGATGTTGTGCGATGCGCTAGACCTGCTGGTGCAGGCCGGCGCCATGCCCGCCGCCAAGCGGCCCGGCGCCGAGGTACTGGCCTGGTCCGCGGTGCACGGCCTGGCCATGCTGGTGGTCGATGGCCCGCTGGCTGCGCCGGTGGGGCCGCACTTTGAGATGTTTGGCCAGCGGCTATTGGACATGGTCGAAAAAGGGCTGTAGCCCCCGCCGGATATCAATAACTCGCTATCAAAAATATAGTTATGGTGTGTGGTGCACCTGCAGTGCGCATTTTGACCGGGCGTAGCCAATATGATCGGGTGGTCACACATAGGGGGCATGCCCCGCCACTTAAACAATCAATCCGCAAACTATGTACGTAGGTATAGACCTTGGCACCACCAACAGCCTGGTGGCTGTGTACCGGGACGGGCAGCCCGTCCTCATCCCCAACGCCCTCGGGCACGTATTGACGCCCAGCGCCGTCAGCCTGGCCGACGACGGCACCATGCTGGTCGGCATAGCCGCACGCGAGCGGCTCAGCACCCATCCGCACCAGACGGCCGTCACCTTCAAGCGCTGGATGGGCACCGACAAGTCCATCAAGCTGGGTAACCGCGACTTCCGCGCCGAAGAGCTGTCGGCCATGGTGCTCAAGGCATTAAAGGCCGATGCCGAGAACTACCTGGGCACGCCCGTGACCGAAGCGGTGATCACCGTGCCCGCCTACTTCAACGAAGTGCAGCGCCGCGCCACCAAGCACGCGGCCGAGCTGGCGGGCCTGCAGGTGGAGCGCCTGCTCAACGAGCCCACGGCGGCAGGCCTGGCCTATGGTCTGCAAGAGCGGCCAGACCACAGCACTTTCCTGGTGTTTGACCTGGGCGGCGGCACGTTTGACGTGTCGGTGCTCGAATTCTTTGATGGTGTGGTCGAGGTGCGCTCCAGCGCGGGCGACACACGCCTGGGCGGCGAAGATTTCGTCACTGTTATCGAGGGCCTGTTTCTGGGCAAGTGCAGTGGGCTGTCAGACAAAGACCGTGAACACATAGTGTCTACGAAGGCTCTGTGGCGCAGTGCCGAGCAGGCCAAGCGCGATCTGAGCGACAGCACCAGTGCTGACATGCGATTCAGCTGGAAGGGCGAGGCCATCACCCACACGATCACGCGCGAAGATTTCGAGAAGGGTAGCGAAGAGCTCGTCAAGCGCCTGCGCCGCCCCATTGAGCGCGCCCTGGCCGATGCGCGGCTGGAGCCCAATGAGCTGGCCGAGATCATCCTGGTAGGCGGCGCCACGCGCATGCCCCTGGTACGCCAGACGGTGGCCAAGTTGTTCCAGCGCCTGCCCTTGCGCACTATCAACCCGGACGAGACCATTGCATGCGGCGCCGCCATCCAGGCAGCGTTGAAAGCCAAAGACGCTGCGCTGAATGAGGTGGTGTTGACGGATGTGATGCCGTATTCGATGGGTGTGATTGCCAACGAAACCATCAATGGCCGCAGCTTTGGTGACCGCTTCTCGCCCATCATCGAGCGCAACACGCCCGTGCCGGTATCCAAGGCCGGCAGCTACAACACCTTGGTGGACAACCAGAAGAAGATATTGTTTGACATTCGCCAAGGCGAGTCACCAGTGGGTAGCGAGAACATGCAGCTGGGCACGCTGGAGATCGAGGTGCCGCCCAAGCCGGCCGGTCATGTCAGCGTGAACGTGCGCTTCTCGTACGACGCCAACGGCATGCTGGAGGTGGAGGTCACGGACCACCACAAAAAGGTGGTCGCGTCCAAGGTTATCCAGCCGGTAGGCGCCAACATGACGGCGGAAGAGATTGCGTTGGCGCTTTCGCACCTGCAATCGCTCAAGGTCCACCCACGCGACGAACAGGAAAACGTCTACCTGATCGAGCGCGCCAAGCGCCTGTACGAAGACCGCCTGGGCGACCAGCGGCAGTGGCTGCAACGCTGGATCGCTCAGTTTGAGATGGCGCTGGATACGCAGGACCCAAGAGACATTGCCAAGGCCCGGGGCGAGTTTCGCGAAGCCCTGGACGGATTGGACAAAGGCTTCGTGTTCTGATGAATGTCTGGGAGAGACTGGGCATAGAGCCCACACAGGATGTGCGCGCCATCAAGCGGGCCTATTCCATCCAGCTCAAGACCACACGGCCGGACGATGACGCCGAGGCTTACCAGGCTTTGCGAGAGGCTTACGACGCAGCGCAGCATTACGCCAAGTACTACCTGCCTAATGAAGCTGAGGATGCGGAAGAGGGCGGGCCAGTAGAGCCGCTGCCCCAGCCCGAGCCTGAGCTGCAACCCCAAGCCGAACCCACGCCTGAACCTGCCGCACCGGTGGTTGAGCAGGAAGTCTTTGCGCAAGGCCCAACGGTAGAAAGCGTACTGGCAGATTGCTTCGAGGTGTGGGCTGCCCACGGCGGCACGGGGCTGTCGCAGGCTTGGCCCCGCTTTCAGGCACAGCTGGAAGATATGCCCATCACCCAGTACCACCACGCGTCCCGCGCATTTGCACAGTTCGTGGCGCAGGAATCAGATTTGCCGGTGGACGTATTGGTGTCCCTGACGCGCCACTTTCAATGGGGAATGGATTTTCGGGCAGACCAGCAACTGGGCGCGCAAGTAGCGCAAGGCCTTCACCAACGGCTTGTTGTGGCCGAGGTATTCGCAGCCTTCCACCCGGAGCGCTACACGCAACACAACTCGGCGTTGGCATTGACCAAACTGTGGGACGACAAGCGCCGCGTGTGGGCACGCCTGCTGACCCTGTGTCTGGATTGCCATACGCGCCACAGCGTTTTGAATGCCAAGAAAACCACATTGCAGGCGCTGGGCGCATCGCGCGCTTCGGTGGCCGTGGTCCAGGAATTTGCACGCATGGGTGGAGGCCTGCAAGGGATGCTTTTCGTGCTGCTGGTCGCTGGCGGCGCATTTGCCTGGACGGAGCCTGGCATGTTCCCCCGGTCTATTTTGGATGCGCTGGTTCTCGGTGTAGTCTCGCTCGGTCTCTTCTTCCCCCTTTTGGGGATTCCCAGCTACGCCAGTTTTCTGAGCGACATCCGTGGTAGCAAAGACCTGGACTGGATGGCGGCGATTCCGGTGTTTGTGGCCGTCATGGTGTTCATGGATCAGCACTTTGCGTGGCTTGGAGGGCATGCGATTTCGCCCACATTTTTCTATTGGATGGTGGCAGGGTACCTGGGTATCTGGTCGTTGATGATGAATCGTGAGGACCCTTGGTACTCCATGTTGCTGCCAACATTTGTGTTGTTGTTATTTGTTGTGCTGGAGTTTGTGCCGTTCAGCCAGCTTACGCTTGCTGCGAGTCTGGCCCTGGCATGGACCCTGGTAGCGCACGTTGTGCTGCGGCGCTACCCGCACCACTTTGAGGGCTGGTATGAAACGCTGATCAAGTTCGGCCTGCTGCGTGCAAACCCGTTGTACATCATTGGTATCAAGATCATCGCCGTCCTGTGGGCATTGATGGCAGTTATCAGTCTGCCCATTCTTTTGTTTCGCATGGCCGCGCAGTACCGCGTGTTGTACGCGGGTGCTGCCATGGTGGCGGGCGGAATACTGAGCCATGCGCGCAGCACAGACTGGAAGACACAGGGCCTGGTGCTTTGGGTACTGGCCGGCGTTTTTTGCATCCAGATTTTTCAAACCTGGACCCAGCATCTGGCCGACTACGGCATGAAAAAACTCAGCAAAAATTAGCGGCAGCCTCAACCCACAGGCGCCAGCTAGTCTTCCTCCACATATTCAAACCAGGCAAAGTCCGCCGGCAACCCGCTGCCCGACATGTCCTGGCAGGCCATGCCGACAAAGGCGCCGGTAAAGCCGCTGCGCCCGGGGGGGCTGGCTTCGTCCGACAGGATGCTGGCGTCCAGCAGCGGCGTGAGCCAGGTCCAGGCGGTGTCGCCACCTTGCAGGCGGTAGCCAAACTGCAGCTCAGCGCGGTCCACTTTCACCGCCAGGTGGATAGCCACGCCGCTGGGGATGGCGATGGGTTCTGAAAACGCGTCGGCGTTCGCACCCCGGGGCAGGTTGGACATCACGCGCAGGTGTTTGCCCAACTGTTCGTCGGTCGAGATGTAGAGGTAGTGAAAACTGGCGCCACCGTAGTAGCAGACCAGACCGGCTTGCTGCTGAAAGTGCTCCGGTTCGAACTCCACAACGGTCGACGCGGTGTAGCTGTGCGCTTGCTGGCGCCGCGCCACCAGCGATTGGCGGAACTGGCTGCCAATGGTCTCGCGGCCATACAGGCGCAAGAAGTCGGGGCGCGCGCTCAGGCTGAACAGCTCATCCGGCCAGGGTGAGCGCAACCACTGGAAGTCTATGGGCAATTCGGGTTGTGTGAAGTGGTGCCGCGCAGGTGCGGGCTCTCCAAACAGATGCGGGGGCAGTTCTGGCGGTGCCGCAACCGCTGGCTGGGCGCGGCCTGATCCATCAGTGGTGCGCAGCCAGTCGTCATCACCCCAGGTCATGGGCTGTATCGCAGTCTCACGCCCCAGCGTGCAGAAGTCGCGTGTGCCCAAGGGCCGGCCGCACAGGTACACCATGTAGGTCTGGCCCGATGGTGTCTCCACCAGGTCGGCGTGGCCTGCGCGTTGCAACGGTGCGTTGCTGTCGTTGCGGCTGCTCAGGATGTGGATGTCGGGGTGCAGTTCATAGGGGCCGGTCACGCTGCGTGCCCGCGCCATCGTCACGGCATGGTTCCAGCCGGTGCCGCCTTCGGCGGTCAGCAGGTAGTAGTAGCCGTTGCGCTGGTACAGGTGGGGCGCTTCGGTGAACTTCAAATCTGTGCCGGGAAAGATGTGGTGGCGCTGGCCGATGAGCTTGCGTTGTTGGGGGCAATACTCTTGCAGCACGATGCCTGCAAAACGTGCGTGTTGGGGCCGGTGGTCCCACAACTGGTTGACGAGGTATTTCTTGCCGTCGGCATCGTGGAAGAGGGAAGGATCAAACCCGCTGCTGTTGAGGTGGATGGGGTCAGACCAGTCGCCATCGATGGTGGGGCTTGTAACCAGGTAGTTATGGAAGTCGCGCATCGACGCTCCCGTGGCACCCGCCACCGTGGTTTGGCCAAAGCGTTTTACATCGGTAAAGACCAAGTGGAACAGGCCATCGGCATAACTCAGGCAGGGTGCCCACACGCCGCATGAATCGGGCTCGCCCAGCATGTTGAGCTGGCTGGCGCGCCGCAGTGGTCGGGTTAGCAGGCGCCAGTGCACCAGGTCGCGCGAGTGGTGGATCTGCACGCCGGGAAACCACTCGAAGGTGGACGTGGCGATGTAGTAGTCGTCGCCCACCCGCAGGATGGACGGGTCGGGGTTGAACCCGCGCAGGATCGGATTCTGGATGGTGTGAACAGGTTCAGGCATGGCGTTTTCTTGTTCCCTGGATGTAATCGAAACGCGGGGGTGACCAGTATGATGGATTGATGTTGACTGATTTCAAAAACCTGCGTGTGTTGTGGGACGGCCAGTTCCGCCTGGGCGAAGGCCCCCTGTATTGCCCGACCACCGAGAGTGTGTATTGGGTGAACATTCTGGGCAGTGCACTGCACCGCGTGTCACTCACCGGGGGCGCGCACACCAGCTGGCAGTTTGCGTCCGCACCTACCAGCATCCACCACCATGCAGCGGGCGGCTTCATCTTGACGATGCAAAAGGGTTTTGCACGGTGGCAGGGAGACGACGCGCCGCCCACACCACTGCCCAGCCCGGAAACCGACCTGCCGGGCAACCGCTTCAACGATGCCAAGACCGACGGTGCGGGCCGCTTGTGGGCAGGCACGATGGACAATGCAGAGGCCGACGAAACCGGCGCGCTGTACCGCCTGGACACCGATGGCACGTGGCAGACCATCGACAACGGTTACTGCATCACCAACGGCCCCGCCTTCTCGCCCTGCGGCCGCTGGCTGTACCACACCAATACCGTCAAGCGCGAGATTTACCGCTTTGCATTGGCGGCCGATGGATCTGTCAGTGACAAGACGACATTCATCCGCATAACCCCGGACCACGGCTACCCCGATGGCATGACCGTCAGCCAGGACGGCGATATCTGGGTCTGCCATTTCTTCGGCGGCCGCATCTCCCGCTATGGCAGCGACGGCCAGCTCAAGTGCCAGTTCCGCCTGCCGGTGAGCAATATCACCAGTTGCGCATTTGTAGGCCCTGGCCTCACCCAGTTGGCCATCACCACGGCGCGCAAAGCCTTGACGCCCGAGCAACTGGAGCGCGAGCCCCTGGCCGGTGCGCTGTTCCTTGCCGATGTAGATGACGCCGTGGGCGTACCGGTGCGCGCGTACGGCCGTTGAGTAGGTGCCCAGCCCGGGGCGCAACAGGGTTTCTTGGTGGCTTGGCAGCGCTGGCTTGTGCTAATGTCTGCGGCTTGTCTTTTTGATCCGGAAAGAACCATGAATCGACTCCTTCTTGCTGCGGGCCTGATGCTCGCTTCGGCGCTGTCACAAGCAGCGCCAGTGGCTGTCAAGGGCTACACCCACGTCAAAACCGTGGGCAGCATTGACGAATACACGCTTACGTCCAACGGCCTGCAGGTCTTGTTGATGCCCGAGCATTCCAGCCCTACGCTGACCTTCATGGTCACCTACCGCGTGGGCTCCCGCAACGAGGTGACCGGCACCACCGGCGCCACGCACCTGCTGGAGCACCTGATGTTCAAGGGCTCCAAGAACCACACCCGTGAGAAGGGCAACAACGTAGACCAGTTGCTGGAGCGCACCGGCGCCCTGTACAACGCCACCACCTGGCTGGACCGCACCAATTACTACGCCAACATGGGCAATGAGCACCTGGGCACGGTGATGGGCATGGAAGCCGACCGCATGCGCAACCTGCTGCTGCGCGAAGAAGACCGCAAGCCGGAGATGACCGTGGTGCGCAATGAGTTTGAGCGCGGCGAGAACTCGCCCATCCAGGCGCTGTACAAAGAGATCTACCAGACCGCCTTTGTAGCCCACCCCTACCACCACAGCACCATCGGCCACCGCAGCGATATCGAGAAGGTGTCCATTGCCAAGCTGCGCGAGTTTTACGACACCTACTACTGGCCCAACAATGCCACCATCACCATCATTGGTGACTTCCAGCCGGCCAAGGCCCTGGAAATGGTGCAAAAGACGTTTGGTGTCTACCCCCGTTCACCCAAGCCCATTCCACAGGTTTACACCGAGGAGCCGGTGCAAAACGGCGCCCGCCGTACGGTGGTCAAGCGTGCCGGTCAACTGGGCGTGGTGGCCGTGGCGCACAAGATTCCGGCTGCCACCCACCCCGACTTTGCTGCGGTAGCGCTGATGAGCGCCATCCTGGCGGACGGCAAGAACAGCCGCATGTACAAGGCCATCACCAACAAGAACCTGTCCACCGGTGTGGATGGCGAGATGGGCATCTTCCACGATACGTCCATGCACATCGTGTTTGCCCCTCTGGCCCCCGGCGCCAAACATGGCGAGGTGGAAGCCATCGTGCTGCAGGAGATCGAGCGCCTGAAAAAAGACGGTGTGACCGATGGCGAACTCAAGGCCGCCGCAGCCAAGAATGCGGCCGACTCGGCCTTCAAGCTGGACGGCTCTTTCGGCATTGCCGGCAACATCAATGAGTTCATTGCCGCCGGTGACTGGTCCTTGTTCTACGGCCTGGACGAGGCCATCAAAAAGGTCACCGCGGCCGACATCCAGCGCGTGGCGCAGAAGTACCTGGTGGAAGACTCCAGTACCACGGGCTGGTTCATCCCTACCGAGGCGGGCGCAGCACCAGCGGTTGCCAGTGCCAAGCCGGGATTCAAGGACACACTGTCCGACGGCCCCTACTACTACCGTGATCCCCGTTTGAACGCCGCATCACAACCCGTAATGGCCCCGGCCAAAGATGGCGCCAGTGCCGGTGCAACGGCTGCCGCCACCGCAGCACCCAGCGCAAAAATTGCGCCCAATGTCAAGCGCAGCAAGATTGCGGGTGTGGACGTTATCGCCTACCCCATGGGTGTGAAGGATGTGGTCACGCTGCGTGCATCGCTGCCGGCCGGGCGTTCGCAGGGCGCCGCGGGCAACCCGGCCATTCCCACGCTGACCGGCATGTTGCTGGATCAGGGTACCAAGACCCAGGACAAGTTTGCCATCGCCGAAAAGCTCGAAGCCGTGGGTGCCACCATCAGCTTCCGCGTGGGCACCGACATGCTGGACGTGAGCGCCCGCACGTTGCGCAAGGACATACCTCTGGTGCTGGGCCTGATTGCCGAGCAGTTGCGTACGCCGGCCTTCAGTGCCGAAGAGTTTGCCAAGGCCAAGAAACAAATGGCCGGTGGCATCAAGCGCAGCCTGGAGAGCACCGACTACCGCGCCGCCGACGCCTTTAGCCGTGCGGCGTACCCGGTGGGCCACCCCAACCGCGGTGTGGCACCGGACGACATGCTGGCCGCCATCGAGTCTGCCACGCTGGACGATGTGCTGGCCTTCCACAAGGCCAACTACGGTCCCGCTGCCATGACCTTGGTAGCCGTGGGTGACCTGGACCTGCCCGCGCTGAACGCCGAAATTGCACGCGGCTTTGGTGGGTGGACGGGTGGCAAGGCCGTGGCCCGTGCTGCCAAGCCCGCCGCCGCGACCGCAGGTGCCAAGCAGGATGTGCCCATGGACGGCAAGACCAGCGTGTCCGTGATGTGGGGCCAGCCCAGCGGCCTGCGTTACAACGACCCCGACTACCAGGCCCTGCGCCTGGCGACCGCCATCCTGGGTAGCGGCTTTACTGGCCGCCTGATGGCCAATGTGCGCGACAAGGAAGGCCTGACCTATGACGCCCGTGCCGGCCTGGCCAATGATGTGTTCAATGATGGCGACTGGCGCATGTCGGCCACCTTCGCCCCCGACCTGCTGGACAAGGGCATTGCCTCCACCCAGCGCCAGCTCAAGCTCTGGTACGACGCGGGCGCCACGCCCACCGAGATCAGCGCCCGCAAGAGCAACCTGATCGGCAGCTTCAAGGTTGGCCTGGCCACCACGGGTGGCATGGCCGAGGCCTTGCTGGCCGCAGTGAGCCGCGGTTACGACGTGACCTGGCTGGATGAGTTTCCGGGCAAGGTCAATGCATTGACCAACGAACAGGTCAATGCCGCCATCAGGAAATACCTGAAGCCCGAGAGCATGGTGACGGTCAAGGCTGGAACATTCAAGTAGTAGGCCCTCACCCTGCGCAGCTTTGCGAGGGTCGGGTCCGGTTTTGCCGCCGGGCCGCCCCAAGGCAAAACGCGGCCCCCTCGGGGGGCAAGGAGCCACACGCAGTGGGCGACTGTGGGGGCGAAGTCAATGCTTGCCTTCCGGCCGGTTTTGGCGCAGAGTGTGTACTTGATATGACTGCCTACACACCGCACAAACCGACCTTGCTGCTGGTGGATGACCAAATCCTCAATATCCAGCTGCTGCACCATATCTTCAAAGACGACTACACCATCGTTTCGGCCACCACGGGTGCCCAGGCCTTGGCACTGTGTGCGCGCCAGCTGCCCGATCTGATCCTGCTGGATGTGGTGATGCCGGTGATGGACGGCCACCAGGTCTGCACCCAGCTCAAGGCCGACCCGCGCACACACGACATCCCCATTATTTTTGTCACCGGCCACAACAACCCGGAAGAAGAGACCGCCGCGTTGCGCCTGGGGGCGGTGGACTTCATCTCCAAGCCGGTCAACGCCTCGGTGGTGAAGGCCCGGGTCAGTTCACAACTGATGCTGCGCCAGACGCTGCGCGAGGTGCAGGACCTGAACCAGAACCTCGAGGCCCGTGTAGCCCAGCGCACGGCCGAGCTGGAGCAGGCGCTGGAGCACCTGCAACATTCGCAGGAAGAGCTGGCCCACAGCGCCGCCAACGCCACGCTGAGCACCATGATTGCCGGTGTATCCCACGAGCTGCACACGCCCCTGGGCAACAGCAAGATGGTGGCCGGCACCCTGGCCGAACACACGCGCGATGTGGTGCGTGACGTGCAGGCCGGCCTGCTCAAGCGGTCGGGTCTGGAGCACTTTCTGGAGCAGGTGACCGAAGGGGTGGAGCTGCTGCAGCGCAACCTGGAGCGCTCGGTCGAGTTGTTGGCCGATTTTCGCCAGGTGGCGGCGGACCAGGCCAGCGAGCAGCGCCGCAGCTTTGACCTGGCCCACGCGGTCAACGAGATCCTGCACACGCTGAGCCCCAGCCTCAAGCGCCACCCGCACAAGGTGGTGGTGGACATACCCGATGGCATCGCCATGGACAGCCTGCCCGGCCCGCTGGGCCAGGTGGTCATCAACCTGGTCAACAACGCCTACCTGCATGCCTTCGAGGGGCGCAGCAATGGTGTGTTGACCATCCACGCGCGCCAACAGGGCGAACACGTGCAGATGGGTTTTATCGACAACGGCGTGGGCATGGCGCCGGACCATCTGGCCAAGTTGTTTGTGCCCTTCTTCAGCACCAAGATTGGCAAGGGCGGCACCGGTCTGGGTATGGCCATTGTGCGCAACCTGGTTGGCAAGACATTGGGCGGGCGCATCACGGTGTCGTCTACGCTGGGTGAGGGCACACGGTTTGACATGGTGCTGCCGTGTGTATTGCCAGGGCCCCGTGCTGTCTAGTTACTATAAAATTAATAGCGTATTGTTTAGATTGGACGGGGGCTACAGGCCGATTTGGCTTAAGCTTTTCGGCGGCAGGCGGTTTTTGGAGCAAACACCGGTATTTATACAAAGCAAACGCTTGCTATAAATAACCGGATTTGGTATCGTCAGGCGCATGAAGCCAGACGTAGCGCCGCCCCCATCTGACACCACTGCCAAACGCCCGCGTGGCCGCCCCCGCAAAACGGTGGACGAACGCGACGACGGCAACCGCCGTCTGGCACTGTTGTCGTCCGCTGCGAAGCTGTTTCGCCGCAAGGGTTTTGCTGCCACCACCACGCGTGACATCGCCGCCGCAGCCGGCATGCAAAGCGGCTCGCCCTTCTACCACTTCAAAAGCAAAGACGCACTGCTCTACGCCGTGATGGAAGAGGGCATGCGCTCGGCGCTGGCCCGCCTGCACGCGGCCACACAAACACCCGGATATGCCGGTCTGACACCCGCCGCCCAACTGCGCGTGCTGGTCACGGTGCACTTTGATGTGCTGCTGGGGCCGGGCAGCGATTTTGTGCCGGTCATGCTGTACGAGTCGCGCTCGTTGCCGCCGCGCCAGCACAAGGCCCTGGGTCAGCTGATTGCCGAATACGAAACGCTGTGGCTGCCGGTGCTCAACGCCCTGCATGCCAGCGGCGAATTGCGGGCGCCCGTGCGCCTGGCGCGGCTGCTGATTCTTGGCGCGCTGAACTGGTCGGTGCAGTGGTTTGATGCCAAGAAGGGCGCGTCGCTGCAGGAGTTGTCGGACGCGGCCATGGCCCTATTTCTAAAACCTTGAGGGACGGATTTCCTATGTCTTACGGTTCTGTATTTGCCCCCAATCTGTTCACGGGCAAGGTCGTCATCGTCACCGGCGGTGGCTCGGGCATCGGTCGCTGCACGGCGCACGAGCTGGCCGCGCTGGGAGCCACCGTGGCGCTGGTCGGCCGCAAGGTCGAGAAGCTGCAAAAGGTGGCGGACGAGATCACCCAAGACGGTGGCACGGTCAGCTTCCAGGTCTGCGATATCCGGCAGGAAGAAGCCGTCAAGCAAACCGTGGCGGCCATCGTGGCACAACACGGCTCGATCTACGGCTTGGTCAACAACGCCGGTGGCCAGTTCATGACGCCGCTGGAGGCCATCAGCGCCAAGGGTTGGGAGGCGGTGGTCAACACCAACCTGACCGGTGGCTTTTTGATGGCGCGCGAATGTTATCTGCAGGGCATGAACAAGAGCGGCGGCTCCATCGTCAATATCGTGGCCGACATGTGGGGCTCCATGCCCGGCATGGGCCACAGCGGCGCGGCGCGGGCCGGCATGGTCAGCTTTACCGAGACCGCAGCGGTGGAATGGGCTGGGAAAGGGGTACGGGTCAACGCGGTGGCGCCGGGCTACATCGCCTCCAGCGGCATGGACAACTACCCCGCCGAGATGGCGCCCATGATCCGCGAGATGGCCAGGACCATACCCGCTGGGCGTTTTGGCACCGAGGCCGAAACCGCTGCCGGCATTGTGTTTTTACTGAGCCCCGCCGCATCGTTTATCAGTGGTACCACCTTGCGCATCGATGGTGCCCGGCCGCAAGCCCGTAGCGGTTACCCCATGCGCGTGCCCGACGCCGCCGTGCAGGCCCGTGAGGCGGTCAAACCCTTCAACGGTTTTCACCGCGCCGAGACGCCCAAAGTCTTCCAGGTCTGAGCCCCTTCACCATCTTCGAACGCACCACCACCATGCAATTCACCCACGAACACCTCGAAATCCAGAAAACCCTCAAGCGTTTTATCGACGCCGAAATCAACCCCCATGTCGACGAATGGGAGGCGGCGGAAATGTTCCCCGCCCACGAAGTCTTCAAGAAGCTGGGCAACCTGGGCCTGCTCGGCGTGACCAAACCCGAAGCCTACGGCGGCATGGGGCTGGATTATTCGTATGGCATGGCCATGGCCGAAACCCTGGGCCATGTGGACTGCGGCGGTGTGCCCATGGCCATTGGTGTGCAGACCGATATGTGCACACCGGCGCTGGCCCGTTTTGGCAGTGAGGATTTGAAGAAAGAATTCCTGGTGCCAGCCATTGCGGGCGACACCGTGGGTTGTATTGGTGTGAGTGAACCCGGTGCGGGCAGTGATGTATCCGCCATCACCAGCCGTGCGCGCAAGGATGGAGACGACTACGTGATCACCGGCCAGAAAATGTGGATCACCAACAGCCTGCAGGCCGACTGGATGTGTATGCTGGTCAACACTGGCGACGGGCCTGCCCACAAGAACAAGAGCCTGGTCATGGTGCCCATGCGCGAGAACGGCAAGTTGCGCAAGGGCATCGAGGTGGCGCAGAAGATCAAGAAGATCGGCATGCACTCCAGCGACACCGGCCTGATCTATTTCGACGAGGTGCGGGTGCCGCAGCGCAACCTGATAGGCCAGGAGGGCGCGGGGTTTGTCTACCAGATGCAGCAGTTCCAGGAAGAGCGGCTGTGGTGCGCCGCCAGCGGCCTGCAAAGCCTGAACAACTGCATTGACTGGACGGTGGAGTGGGCGCAGGAGCGCAAGATGTTTGGCGCCACGCTGGCCGACCAGCAGTGGGTGCAGTTCAAACTGGCCGAGATGAAGACCGAGGTGGAGGCCCTGCGCGCGCTGACCTACCGCGCCTGCGAGCTGTATGTCAGTGGCAAGGACGTGCTGGAGCTGGCTTCCATGGCCAAGCTCAAGGCCGGGCGCCTGAACCGCATCGTGGCCGACGGTTGCCTGCAGTTCTGGGGCGGAATGGGTTATACGTGGGAGAACAAGGTGGCACGCCTGTTCCGCGATGGCCGCTTGGGCTCCATCGGTGGTGGTGCCGACGAAGTCATGATGGGCATCATCGCCAAGACCATGGGTGTGGCCAAGCGCAAGACGGCATGAGCACGTCTGATTTCGCCATTGGCGCAGAAGACATCGAAACTGTCGAAGACGGTGTGCGCCGCTTTGTGCAATCGGAGGTCAAGCCGCATCTGGAAGCGTGGGAAGAGGCGGGCCAGTTTCCCCGCAGCCTGTACCAGCGCGCTGCCGATCTGGGCTGGCTGGCCATGGGTTACCCCGAGCAGTTTGGCGGCACGCCTGCGCCGTGGAGTTTGCGCAATGCGATGACCATCGCGCTGGCCCGCCATGGCGGCAGCGGCGGCCTGATGGCCAGCCTGTTCAGCCATAACATTGGCCTGCCACCCGTGGTGCGCCACGGCAGCGCCATCCTGCAACAGCAGGTTATTCCCGATGTGCTGGCGGGCAAGAAAATTGCAGCACTGTGCATTACCGAACCCGGTGGTGGTACCGATGTGTCGGCGCTCAAAACCACGGCGCGGCGTGAAGGGGATGAATACGTGGTGGATGGTGAAAAGGTCTTCATCACCTCCGGCGTACGCGCCGACTGGCTGACAGTGGCGGTACGCACCGATCTTAAAAACAGGGGCCCGATGGGTATCTCGATGCTGATGGTGCCGGGCGACGCAGCGGGTGTGAGCCGCAGCCCGCTCAAGAAAATGGGCTGGCTGTGTTCGGACACGGCGCAGATTCGTTTTGACGGCGTGCGTGTGCCGGTTGGCAACCTGGTCGGCGAAGAAGGCTCGGGCTTCAAGATCATCCTGACCAATTTCAACGGCGAGCGCCTGTCCATGTCGGCCATGGCGCTGGGGTTTGCCGAGCGTTGTTATGACGAGGCACTGGCCTGGGCGCAGCAGCGCAAGACCTTTGGCTCGGCCCTGGTGGACCACCAGGTGATACGCCACAAGCTGATGGACATGAAGATGCGTATAGAGTCCACCCGCGCATGGCTCAACGCCGTGTCGGCCCGGGCGGATGCCGGTGACCGGGGAGACAAGTCCGCCAAGGGTGCGGAATGGGTGGCGCAGGTTTGCCTGCTGAAGAACCACGCCACACAGACCATGCAGTTCTGCGCCGACCAGGGTGTGCAGATTCTGGGTGGCATGGGTTTTATGCGCGGCACAGCCTGCGAGCGCATCTACCGCGAGGTCAAGGTCATGATGATTGGCGGTGGAGCCGAAGAAATCATGAAAGAGTTGGCCTCGCGTCAGCTGAGCATCTGATACTCCCGTATGCCAAAAACACCCCACAGCACCCAGCCCAGCGATCCAATCGAATTCGAGCCTGAATTCCTGCAGGGCTTGACCCGCATCTTTGAAGAGTCCATCGTCTTCAACAAGGTGCTGGGTCTGAAGATCGCGTCCATCAAGCCCGAACAGGTGGTGGCCCATATCGCGATGAAGCCCGAGTTGATCGGGCACTATAGCTTCAACCGCATCCACGGGGGTGTCATCAGCGCGGGGTTGGACGCCATGGGCGGCTTGGCCGTCATGGCCGCTATTGGTGCGCGCCACATGGATGAGGCGCCGCTGCAGCGCCTGCACCGTTTCAGCAAGCTGGGCACCATAGACCTGCGCATCGACTACCTGCGCCCCGGCATTGGCGAGAGTTTTGAGCTGCGCGCAGAGGTCATGCGCCTGGGCTCTCGCGTGGCGTCCACGCGCATGGAGTTTTTGGGGGCGGATGGCAAGCTGCTGTCCACCGGGGCTGGGGCCTACATCGTTTCCTGATACAAACGGGGTCCTCCACTGAGACGAGACCGCTGTCGCGGAAGCCACCATGTCCATCACCGTTCGCCGTGCCAGCGTGCAAGACGCTGCAGCTTATGCCCGCATCATGGGTGACCCCAGCGTGTACCCGGGCCTGATGCAAATGCCCTATACCAATGAAGAGTTGTGGCGCGCGCGGTTGACGGAGACCAACGCGCCCGGCAAGACCGATCTGCTGCTGGTGGCCGAGCTGGACGGCACGGTGGTGGGTATGGCAGGTCTGCACCCTGCCGGTGTATCGCAGCGGCGGCGCCATGCGCTGATGCTGGGTATCTCGGTACTGGCGGACGCCCAGGGCCGGGGTGTTGGGAGCGCCCTGATGCAGGCGATGTGCGACTACGCTGACCGCTGGGTGGGCGCACTGCGCCTGGAGTTGAGTGTCTACACCGACAATGCCCGGGCCATAGGCCTGTACACCAAGTTTGGTTTCGAAATCGAAGGCACGATGCGGGGTTATGCCTTGCGGGACGGCCAGTTCACCGACACCCATGCCATGGTCCGTTTCCACCCCAACCCGCCGGGTATACCGGTGCCGGCAT
The DNA here is from genome assembly GCA_040387325.1 of Pseudomonadota bacterium. Lineage (GTDB taxonomy): Bacteria > Pseudomonadota > Gammaproteobacteria > Burkholderiales > Burkholderiaceae_C > Allorhodoferax. The sequence goes on from JAZKDY010000124.1 coordinate 44,041, forward strand.
AAAACGTGGCGTAGCCGCCGCAGTTGGGGCCTAAAAGCCCGCTGCAAGGGCCCAAGGTCCAGAGAGAGTCTTTAAACTACGTCTGTGTTTTTGCACCGTTTAATACCTATATCGTTTCTTGGGAGATCCTGTATGAAGTTCAATGCCTTACTCGCCGTTGCCTTGCTGGCCTGCTCCGCGCAGGCGCACGCAGCGCAGTCCTGTGAAGAGCTCAAATCCAAAGTGACCACCAAACTCGATGGCAAAAACGTCAAGGGCTATACGCTGGAGATTGTTGCCAACGACAAGGCGGGTGATGCCAAGGTGGTTGGCAGCTGTGATGGCGGTACCAAAAAGCTGACCTACACCCGGAAGTAGACAGAGATAACCAGCAGGTCTGATTGGCCTGCAGCACAACAAAAAAAAGCCACCCTGCGGTGGCTTTTTTGCTGGGCTGGAACGATTACTTCTTGGCAGGTGCCTTGGCCGCTGCAGCGGGTGCCGCGGTGCTGCCAAAGTAGTCCGAGACGGTTTTCCACTTGCCGTCGGTAATTTGTGACAGGCGTGAGGCATCATTGCCCAGGCGTTTGGTGGCGGTAAAGGACTGCGCTGCACCACCGAAGAAGTCGGGCTCGATGGTCAGGTTGTCCATTACCTTGATGAAGCTTTCGGTGGTCAGGTTTTTACCCGCACGCCCTGCTGCCTGGGCAAAGCTGGTGATGATGGTGTAGCCATAGACCGAGAACACGGTGGGTTCTTCGTTGAACTTGGTCTTGTACTTGTTGGCCCAGAAGCGGATGGGGGGCGATTGCTCATCCGTGTAGGGGTTCTGCACCGTCATGGTGGCATACAGACCGTTCATGGCGGGGCCACCCAGTTTGTGGATCAGGTCGGTGTAAGCCGCGCTGGAGCCCAGAAAAATGGGGTTGTAGCCCAGCTTGCGTGCGGTCCCGATGGCGCCAATGGTTTCGCGGATGATGGTGCCCAGCACGATCATGTCGCAGCCGCTGGCCTGCATCTTGGAGATCTGTGAGGAGAAGTCGGTCGCGCCGCGTTTGTAGGAAGTCTTCTCGGCAAACTCCATGCCTATCGTTTTCAGACCGTCTTCGCCGCCCTTGAGCACTTCCAGGCCAAAGTCGTCATCCTGGTACATCGTGCAGACCTTCTTGGCGCCTTTTTCCTTCACCAGTTTGGGCACAGCATTGCGCATCTGGTCAAAGTAGGTGGCTGCGTAAGAGTACTTGAGCTTGTGGAAGGGCTCGTACATTTCACGCGCTGCGGTGATGGGGAAGAAGTTGATGACGTTCTTCTCGAACTGGACCGGCATGGCCGCCATGTTCTGTGCCGTGCCGATGTGGCCCACCATCATGAAAATCTTGTCCTGGTTGACCAGCTTTTGTGCTGCCAGAACAGCCTTCTTGGGGTCATAGGCTGAGTCTTCCACATTGATCTTGAGCTTGCGGCCATGGATGCCGCCTTGCTCATTGATTTCGTCCACGGCCAACAGCATGCCCAGGCGCGCCTGCTTGCCAAAACCAGCAATCGGGCCCGACAAGTCCTGTATGGAGCCCAGCAGGATTTCATCCTTGCTGACGCCTTGCGAGGCACCGGCCGTGAGTGCGGTTGTGGCCGCGAGTACCAGGGTGGCGAGGGATAAGGCAGTCTTCTTAAACATGCAGGGTCTCCTGTTTGATTTCGTGGTTGAACGTGGGGATGCGGCTGTGCTTAATTGCTGGTGTAGTCGATGACGACTTTCCAGCGACCGTCCTGGATCTGTGACAGTCGCGATTCATCACTGCCAAGGCGCCGGGTGGGCGTGAATTTCAGCGACGGTGCGCCAAACATGTCGGTCGGGACTTTGGTCACCTCCATGGCGCGGATGAATTTGGAGGTGTTGGGGCGTTCGCCTGCATCACGCATGGAGTTGGCAAACACGTTGATAACGGTGTAGCCAAATGCAGAAATGATGGAAGGATCATCGTTGAACTGGGTCTTGTACTTGGTGGCCCAGCGGCGTACCTGTGGAGACTGGTCGTCCACGTACGGGAACTGCGAGGTCATGGTGGCATAGAGGCCGTCCATGGCTTTGCCGCCCAACTTGTGGATGATGTCGGTGTAGGCCGCGCTGGTACCCAGGAAGAGCGGGTTGTAACCCATTTTGCGTGCCGTACCAATAGTGCCGATGGTCTCACGGATGATGGTGCCTAACACTACCAGTTCACAACCGCTGGCCTGCATCTTGGCAACCTGCGACGAGAAATCGGTGGCGCCGCGCTTGAACGAGGCCTTGTCGGTCAGTGTCAGCTTGACGGCCTTCAGGCCTTCCTCGGTTCCCTGCAGGACTTCCTGGCCAAAGTCGTCGTCCTGGTAAATGGAGCAGACCTTGGTGACGTTCTTCTGGCGAACCAGCTTGGGCAGGGAGCTGTGAATTTGCGAGTAGTAGGTCGGCAACATCGAAAACTTGAGCCGGTGGAAAGGCTCGTACATGGAGCGCGCGGCGGTCAACGGGAAGAAGTTGATGACGTCCTTCTCGAACTGGACGGGCATCGCGGCCTCATTCTGCGCGGTGCCGATGTGGCCCAGCATCATGAAAATCTTGTCCTGGTTGACCAGCTTTTGCGTCGCCAGGATGGCCTTCTTGGGGTCGTAGCCAGCGTCTTCGACCAGCAGTTTGATCTTGCGACCATGGATGCCACCGAGTTCGTTGATTTCTTCCACGGCCATCTGCATGCCGGCACGTGCCTGCTTGCCATAACCTGCCAGGGGGCCAGACAGATCCTGGATGGTGCCGATAAGGATTTCGTTTTTGCTGATGCCCTGCTGTGCACTGGCAATGCCACTGCACAGCGCTAGCGTGGCAATGGTGAGGGAGGTTGCGAATTTCATGGTTGTGCGTCTCTATGGTTTTGTTGGTATGGGTTCTGTCTTAGCGGTACATGGCGTCGATTTGCGCTGCGTACTTCTTCTCAACTAGTTTGCGTTTGAGTTTCATCGTCGGCGTGAGTTCCTCGTCTTCGGCAGTCAATTGGGTTTCAAGCAGGAAAAACTTCTTGAGCTGCTCGACCCTGGCAAATTTCTGGTTCACCCGATCCAGCTCGCTCTGGATCAGTGTCTGCACTTCAAGGGATTGTGTCAATGAGGCATAGTTGCCAAACGGCACATCGGCGTCTTGCGCAAACTTCTCCACGTTTTCCTGGTCGATCATGATGATGACGGTCAGGTAGGGCCGCTTGTCGCCAATGACCACGGCGTCGGTGATGTAGGGCGAGAACTTGAGGTCGTTTTCCAGCTCGCTGGGCGTGACGTTTTTGCCGCCGGCCGTGATGATGATGTCGTTCATGCGGTCGGTGATGCGGTAGAAACCATCGGCATCCACCACACCGACGTCACCAGTGTGCAGCCAGCCGTCCTTGTCAATGGTCTCGGCGGTCTTCTCGGGCAAATTCAGGTAACCGGCAAATACGTTTTTGCCACGCACCAGGATCTCTCCGGTGGCCGGGTCCAGCCTGACTTCGTTGTAGCCAGCCGCAGGGCCTATCGAGCCTGGTTTCATCTTGGCCGCCGGCACCCCGGTGGAGGCGCCGCAGGTTTCAGTCATGCCCCAGACTTCCAGCATGGGCACACCCAGGGCCAGGTACCAGCGCACCAGATCGGGCGAGATGGGGGCCGCTCCGGTGACCAGGAAACGTGCGCGGTGGATGCCGATGAGCTTGCGCACATTGTTCAGCACCAGCCACTTCGCAAGCGTGAACTGGATCTTGAGCCAGCTGCTGACCGGTTTGTCGGCCAGCACCCGGTCGGCAATCGCCGTGCCTACGCCAATACCCCAGGCATACGCGGCCTGTTGCACCATGCCGGCTTCCTTGAGCGAGATCATCACGCCGGAATAGAACTTCTCCCATACCCGTGGCACGCCGGTGAAGACCGTGGGCGCGATCTCGCGCACGTTCTCTGGAATGGTCTCGGGGTTCTCCACGAAGTTGATCTTGGCACCGGTGTAGAGCGCAAAATATTCCCCGCCCATGCGTTCGGCAATGTGGCACAGCGGCAGGAAACACATGCGCTCATCATTTTCGTCCTGCGCCACCAGTGTGTTGTACCCGCGTACCGTGTACACCAGTCCTTCGTGCAAATGCATGGCCCCTTTTGGCTTGCCGGTGGTGCCGGAGGTATAGACCAGTATGGCCAGATCCCGGGGCTTGCAGCCGGCTACACGCTGCTCGACTGCGCCGGGGTTCTTGCTCAGGTAATCCCGGCCCACGATGCGCAGGGTGTCCAGACTGATGACTCCCGGGTCGTTCAGGTCGCGCAGGCCGTCCATGTCAAACACCACGATCTTGCGCAGCATGGGCAACTGCTCGCGGACCGCCAGTGCCTTGTCCAGTTGTTCGTCGTCTTCGACAAACAGCACGGTGGTGTGGGAGTCTGCACACAGGTATTGCACCTGTGAGGGGGCGTCGGTGGGGTAGATGCCACTGGATACGCCACCGGCGGATAACACAGCCAAGTCGGCAAAGACCCATTCCACAACCGTGTTGGCCAGGATGGAGGCGCAGTTGCCTTTGGAAAACCCGAGGCTGATGAGGCCAGCGGATATTTCACGCACCGCTTCGGCGGTCTGGTCCCATGTCCAGCTGCGCCACAGGCCCAGGTGTTTTTGCCGCATCCAGATATTGGGGCCGCGTTTGGCGACGCCATTCCAGAACAGGGCGGGTATGGTTTCGCCTGCCAACACGATGTCGTTGCAGGGTTGGATGGAAGAGGTATCCCAGAGTTTTGTCATGTTGCTTCTTATCTCCAGGTTTTCTTCTTCTTCCAGCGCCGCTCGCCGCGCACGCCGTCTTCCTTCAGGCCCAGGTAGAACTCCTTGATGTCGTCCTTTTCACGCAGGTGGGCACAGGTGTCTTCCATGACGATGCGGCCGTTCTCCAGCACGTAGCCGTAGTCGGAGGCGTTGAGCGCCATGTTGGCGTTCTGCTCCACCAGCAGGATGGTGGTGCCGCGCTCGCGGTTGATGCGCACCACGATCTCGAAGATTTCCTTGGTGAGTTTGGGCGACAGCCCCAGGCTGGGCTCGTCCAGCAGGATCAGGTCGGGGTTGGCCATCAGTGCGCGCGAGATGGCCAGCATCTGTTGCTGGCCGCCAGAGAGCAGGCCCGCGTCCTGGCCGGCGCGCTCTTTGAGGATGGGGAAATAGCCAAACACGTTTTCCATTTCGCGGGCCACGCCGTCGCGGTCGGATCGGGTGTAGGCGCCCATCAGCAGGTTGTCACGCACGCTGAGCAATGGAAATACCTCGCGACCCTCGGGCACATGGCTCAGGCCCTGCTGCACGATGAGTGCGGGGTCGCGTGCAGTGATGTCTTCCCCCTTGAATTCGATCGAGCCTTTGCGGGGGTCGATGATGCCGGAGATGGTTTTCAGAATGGTGGTCTTGCCGGCTCCATTGGAACCCAGTACGGTGGCAATCTCGCTGCGCCGCACTTGCAGGCTGACGCCGCGGATCGCCTTGATGGGGCCGTAGGCACTTTCGACATTGAGCAGTTTGAGCACTGGCTGATCGCTGATGGCGGGGGGGAGTGTGCTCATGCGGCCCCCACTTCAGTGGCTTGGCCAGCGGCTTTGCGGCGCAGGGACGATACGTCGTCCACTGAGCCCAGGTAGGCTTCAATGACACCAGGGTCGTTCTGCACCTGTCGGGGCGATCCCATGGCCAGCATTTCGCCCTGGTTCATGGCCAGCACCCGGTCGGATACCTTGGAGACCAGTGACATGTCGTGTTCCACCATCAGCACGGTAATGCCCAGCTCGTGTTTGATGTCCTGGATCCAGAAAGCCATGTCATCGGTTTCCTCAACATTCAGGCCGCTGGAGGGTTCGTCCAGCAGCAGCAGTTTGGGTTCAGTGCAGAGGGCGCGTGCCAGTTCGACAACTTTGCGCACGCCATAGGGCAGGCCGGCCACAAAGGTGTCGCGGTAGTGTTGCAGGCCCAGGAATTCGATGACCTCTTCAGCCTTTTCACGGGCCTTGAGCTCGGCCTCCCGGACCTTGGACGTAAAGAGCAGGTCTTGCCACATGTTGGTGGCCCGGTGCGTGTGGCGACCAATCAGCAGGTTGTGCAGTACCGACGCATGCTCGAACAGTTCAATATTCTGAAAGGTGCGCGCAATGCCCAGCGAGGCCACGTTCTGCGGCGGCTGGTCCGTCAGCTTGAGCATGCCATCGGGGCCCTTGAAATCAATGGAACCGGTGGTTGGCGTGTAGATGCGGCTGATCAGGTTGAACACGGTGGTCTTGCCGGCGCCATTTGGGCCAATCAGTGTGAACACCTCGCCCTGTTTGACGTCAAAACTGACGTTGTTGACCGCCAGCACACCGCCAAAGCGCACGCTGAGGTTCTTGGCAGAAAGAAGTAGGTCAATCATTTCAGGCGGTCCGATTTTTGGAAGGACTTTTGTCGTTTGAACATGCCCTTGCGGTAGAAGGGGAACATCTGCAGATAGGTGCGCACCTTGAGCCAGCGTCCGTACAGGCCCATGGGCTCAAACAGCACAAAGGCGATCAGTACCGAGCCGTAGATCACACTTTTCAGGCCAGGCGCCTGGCCGATGAACTCGGGCAGGAACCCTTTCATCGCCGAAATGCCTTGGGGCAGGATGATCAGGAAAACAGCGCCCAAAAACACACCATGGACCGAACCCAGGCCGCCGATCACGATCATCAGCAGCAGGTCAATCGATTGCAGCAGGTTGAACTGGTCTGGCGATATGAAGCGCAGGTTGTGTGCGTAGAGCGCACCCGCGAACCCGGCCAGTGCCGCGGATATGGAGAACGACAGCGTCTTGTAGTACGCCAGGTGGATGCCCATGCTTTGCGCGGAGATCTCGGAATCCCGGATGGCCACAAAAGCCCGCCCCGTGGGACTGCGCAGCAGGTTCAGAATGCCCAGTGTGCAGGCAACCGTCACCACCAGGCACACAAAGTAGAAACCTTCACCACTGCCGATGTCGTAGCCGAACAAATTGACCCCTGCGACCGACTTGCCCGCGTTGCCTCCGGTCACCGACTCCCAGCGTGCAAACACCTCTTCGATGATGAAGCCAAACGACAGCGTGGCCATGCCCAGGTAGATACCCTTGAGCCGCAGCGCTGGCAGGCCCACCACGATGCCTATCAAGGCAGACAACAAGCCTGACACTCCCAATGACAACAGGAAAGGCATGCCGATGCCAGTCAGGTAGGCCTGCGTGTAGGCCCCTACACCCAGGAATGCCGCATGGCCCAGTGAAAACTGTCCGGTAAAGCCTGCCAGCAGCATCAGGCCCAGGCCGGCAATGGCATAGATAAGCACCAGGTTGAGTTGTGCCAGGCTGTATTCGGTCAGCAGCCAGGGCGCGGCCAGCAGAAACACCATCAGCAGGCTGTACCAGAAGACATGTCCGCCATGTTTGGCGAGGTTGATGTCCTGCCCGTAGTCGGTTTTGAATATGAAGCGCATTAGACGCAATTCCCTGTAGGGCCGCCCCAAAGGGAATTAACCCCCTCGGGGGGCAGAGCAGTACACGAAGTGACAAACGTGGGGGTCATACTTTCTTCCTCAGCTTCTCGCCAAACAGTCCGTTGGGCTTGACCATCAACATGACGAGAACCACCACATAAGCGGCCGTGTCCTTGAATCCGTCTGGCAGGTAGAAGCCCGCAAGGGATTCCACCAGACCAATCACCAGTCCACCCACGATGGCGCCCGGCAGGCTGCCAAAGCCGCCCACCACGGCGGCCGGGAAAGCCTTGAGCCCGATGAGCCCCATGTTGGCGTGCACAAAGGTGATGGGTGCCAGCAGGATGCCCGCAATGGCCGCCACGGCAGCTGCCAGGCCCCAGGCAATGCCGTTGAGCCGCTGCACCGGGATGCCCATGTAATAGGCTGCGAGCTGGTTCTGCGAAGCGGCCTGCATCGCGATACCCAGCTTGCTGTAGCGGAACAGGGCAAAGAGCAGTACACACAAAATGCCGGTGGCCCCGATGATGACGAGGTGCTCCACATTGAGCACCAGTGCACCGGCGCCCATCGCGTTGCCCCCGAACTTCAGGATCTCGTCCTTGTAGGGAACAGGCAGGGCGTTGGTGTCGGTGCCAATGCCTGGCACCATGGTGATCAGGCCGCGTGACACGTAACCAATGCCGATGGTCAGCATCACGATGGAGAAAGCCGGCTGCCCCAAAACGGGGCGAATGACAATGCGCTCCAGCAGCACACCAAAGGCCACCATCGCGATGAGCACGCTGATGATCGCCAGCCAGTACGGAAAGCCCAGCATGGTCATGCACACCAGGCCACCAAAGGCACCCAGCATCATCAGCTCGCCCTGTGCAAAGCTGACGGTCTCGGTAGCCTTGTAGATCAGTACAAAGCCGAGTGCAATCAGACCGTAGATGCACCCTTGCGCAATCCCGCTGATCACCAGTTGAAGAAACAGCACATCGTCTCCTAATGTTTTTAGCTTCCCGTTTATAGCTGTTGCGATTCGTTTCCCCGCTAGGGTTCTCACTGATACCGTGTCTCGCGCGAGACTGTTTAATCGGATGGATGAACGCCTCCGTACAAACCCGAAAACACGGTGCAATCACCGTAGTAACCCTTGATCGAACGGAGGTGCGCAATGCAGTGGATGCCGACACGGCGCGTCTGTTGTACGACGCGTTTTTGGCATTCGATGCAGACCCCGATGCGCGTGTGGCCGTGTTCCACGGCGCCCATGGCCACTTCTGTGCAGGCTGGGATTTGCAGGCCGGTGCGCGCATGGCGCAGCACCTGGAGCAGGGTGCTGATCCGTTTGAGGCTTTGAACTTTTCGGGCGATGACTATGCGGACGGCGCAGCGGGACCTGCGGGTCCCATGGGGCCATCGCGTCTGTTGTTGTCCAAGCCGGTGATTGCAGCGGTCAGCGGTGCTGCAGTGGCCGGAGGCATGGAGTTGGCGCTGTGGTGCGACATGCGTGTGATGGAGGCCGATGCCAACTTTGGCGTGTTCTGCCGCCGCTTTGGTGTGCCGCTGATCGATGGCGGAACGGTGCGCCTGCCACGCCTGATCGGCATGGGCCACGCGATGGACTTGATACTGACTGGCCGCAAGGTGGAAGCCGCAGAAGCCATGCAGATGGGGCTGTGCAACCGCGTGGTGCCCACCGGCGAGGCACTGGCGGCAGCGATGGCGTTGGCGGGGCAACTGGCCGGCTTTCCGCAACGCACGATGCTGGCCGACCGGGCCAGCGCCTACGCCCAGTGGGACTTGGGACTGCCACAGGCCCTGCAGCAGGAGTGGGCGCGCGGCAAGGCCTGTATTGCAACCGGTCTGGAGGGTGCCACGCGTTTTGCAGCAGGGGCAGGCCGCCACGGACAGTTTTAGTAAAACTGGCCGCTAGCCCCCGCGAAATATCATGGTGACGCTATCGATTGCATAGCTAATGTGCCGCTGAAGCTAGCTTGCAGCACTTGCCAGCGTGCTGGTGTTGGAATGCGGGGTCAGCGCAGTGTTCAAGGTGGTGGGCGCCGCCACTGCTGATGCGAAGCCCACCGTGGCCGGCTGGCCGTTGGCATCGAATTGCCGCAGCGCGTCCACCACACCCTGCAGGTCCGGGCTTGCGGCAGGCCCGGGCGCATGGGTGTGTGTTGCAGACGTTGTCAATTGCACCGTGCCTGGTGCCGATGCACCACCGCCGGTCGCCATAAACGCCGCCATCGCATCCACCATGCCAGGAACCGCAAACTGCCCCGCGTCTGTCGGAGTGACCGCCAGGGTGCTGGCGCTGCCTGCAGTGTTCTGGACCAATGGCGGCAACTGCAGCTGGGGTACCGGCGCAGGCGCGCTGGTGGCGAACCACACATCAACCATGTCATGTGTCGCACCATCGTTTGTGGTGTAACTGGAGGCCAGGCCGATGACATTGCCGCTGTCGACAATAAACGTGGATTGCGCAGCAAGGTCCAGTTGTGCAATGTTCAATGACTCCAGGCTGTGCAGCTCGGACGTTTCACTCACCCCGTCTGAATTGCCATCCACCCAGACCATCAGCTCCGAGAAGGTGGAGTCTGCTGCGGTGATCTGTCCGTCGGCATTCATGTCCAGCTCTGCCAGGGCCTGGTACCCATTGGTTGCTTTTTGCCCGTTGGCCAGGTTGGTACCAACCCCAAACAATTCCTCGCCACCGTTGATGCTGCCATCGCGGTTTCTGTCCAGCACCAGCAGGCCGTTGTCCGGGGTGACCCAGCCGGTATGGACCTGCTGACCGTTGCCATAAATGTCAAACTGCACACCGTGTGTGATGCTTTGTGTGGAGATGCCGTTGCCGGTAAGGTCCAGAATGATAGGGGACCCCAGGGCCAGCTGCGCAATCTGATCCGGACTCAACGCTCCGTACTGGTCCGGACTCAATGCCATCACCTGCTCGGGTGTCAGCGCAGCGATCTGGTCCGTGGTGAGCGCAGCTATCTGGTTGGTGGTCAGGCCGTCCAGAATCTGGGAGGTGGTCAACACAGCAATGTCCTGCGTGTCCAGCGCGGCCGCACCATCGGTTGTGAATGCCGCCACGGCATCGGTCCGCAAGGCAATTACCTGGTGGGTTTGCAGAGCTACAACCTGGGTGGTGGTCAAGGAAGCGATCTGCCCGGTCTGCAGGGCCGCGACCTGATCGGTGGTGATGCCTGCGCTGATTTGGTCGGTGCTCAGCGCCACAACCTGTTCGGTTGTCAGAGCGGCGACCTGGTCAGTGGTGAGACCCTGGCTGATCTGGTCGGTTGTCAGTGCGCCTACCGCTGCTGTATTGAGCGCAGCCACGTCGCGGGTTTCCATGGCTGCCAGTTGGTCTGTGCCCAAGGCAACGACCTGGTTGGTTTGAAGAGCTGAGACCTGGTCGGTGCGCAGCGCAACGATCTGGTCGGTTGTGAAGCCAGTGCTGATCTGGTCGGTACTCAGCCCCGCGATACCCGCTGTCGAAAATGCCGCCACCTGGCTGGTGGACAGACCTGCCACGTCCTGGGTCGACAGCGCGCCGACCTGTGCCGTTGTCAGCGCCTCCATTTGGTTGCTTTGGAGTGCAGCGATCTGTTCGCTGTTCAGGGCGTCGATCTGGTCTGTGCGCAAGGCCGTCACTTGGGCGGTGGTCAGCGCCGCAATCTGGCTGGTGGAGAGACCCAGGCTGACCTGGTCGGTCGTCAACGCGCCCACAGCTGCCGTACTGAGTGCCGCAACGTCACGGGTTTCCATTGCGCCAATCTGGTCAGTGCTCAGGGCCACTACCTGGTGGGTGTTGAGTGCGGAAACCTGGTCGGTGCGCAGCGCGATGATCTGGTCTGTCGTGAAACCAGCGCTGACCTGGTCGGTACTCAATGCTGCAATACCCATTGTGGACATGGCAGCGACTTGATTAGTGGACAGGGTCTCAACGTCTTGCGTTGACAGTGCGCCCACTTGGGCAGTTGTCAGCGCCTCCATTTGGTTGCTTTGGAGTGCAGCGATCTGTTCGCTGTTCAGGGCGTCGATCTGGTCTGTGCGCAAGGCCGTCACTTGGGCGGTGGTCAGCGCCGCAATCTGGCTGGTGGAGAAACCCAGGCTGACCTGGTCGGTCGTCAACGCGCCCACAGCCGCCGTACTGAGTGCCGCAACGTCACGTGTTTCGATCGCGCCAACCTGGTCGGTGCTCAGGGCCACCACCTGGTTGGTACTCAGCCCAGCAACACCTGTGGTCGACAATGCAGCCACCTGGCTGGTGGACAGGGTCTCAACGTCTTGCGTTGACAGGGCACTCACCTGGGCAGTTGTCAGCGCAGCCATCTGATTGCTTTGGAGTGCGGCGATCTGTTCGCTGTTCAGGGCGACGATCTGGTCCGTGCGCAGGGCTGTCACTTGGGCGGTTGTTAGTGCCGCTATCTGGCTGGTGTAGAGACCCTGGCTTATCTGGTTGGTTGTCAGCGCGCCCACGGCAGCTGTGCTGAGCGCAGCTACGTCACGGGTCTCCATCGCCGTCAGTTGATGGGTGCCAAGTGCTATGACTTGCCCCGAGCCCAGTGCTGCAGCCTGGTCTGTGCTGAGTGCAGCCAGCTGGTCGGTGCGCAACACGCCGACTTGCGTGACCGTCATACCCTGCTGGATCTGCTCGGTGGTCAACACGGAAACCTGGGTGGTCGTCAGGGCAACAAACTGCTCGGTAGACATGGAGCCAATGCTCTGCGGTGTCAAAGCCACGATAACGGACGTTGGAAGCGCCGCAATCTGAGCGGTTGTTAAAACACCATTGTTGGCCTGGCTGGTGTCCAAGGCCGGTGTCTGGGTGGTTGGTGTTGTGATCGGGGTTTCAGTAGCGGACTGGCTCTGGTCCACAAGTTTGTTGCCCAGGGCGGCAATGCCTGCGGGGGACAGTGCGGCAATATCTTGCGGTGAAAACGAAGCAACCTGCGCGGCCGTCAGGGCTGCCAACTGGTCGGTTCGCAGGGCGGCAACCTGTGCAGTCGTCAGTGCCACGATCTGGTTCGTGGTCAGGGCGGCCACCTGATCGGTCCTTGCGGCAGCGACTTGTGCAGTCGTCAGTGCGGCGATTTGGTCCGTTGTCAGCGCGCCTACTTCTTTTGCCACCCACGCGGTAGCGATGGCCTGCGCCTGGGCTGCCAGGGCGTTGATTTGTATCAGGTTGGTCATGCCCATCTGCTGGGCAAACTGAACCAGATTGCCGCCCTGTATCAGAAATTCATTGATTTGCTGCGGGGTGTAATACCGGCCATCCACGGCCATGCCACCAGCGTGCGACGCCGGGGCGGTCAGCGTGCCATTCGCCGCCCAGCTGTAGCCGTGCACGGTTGCATAACCGACGATGTCCGCAGCAGACACGCTTTGCCCGCCGATGGCCAGCGCCTGCTGAATCTGGTTGACAGCGAGGCCCAAATACGCTGCCTGCACGGCGATGACGTCCAGACTTGGCTTGCTTGCAAAGAAGCTTTGTATTTGAATGTCGGAATAGGTCGTTCCGTTGGCTGCAGTGATTGGCATGCTCTTTTCCTATTCGGCCCGCAGTGCACGACTTGTCATCGACAGGCGACACGGCAACAATGTGCAACCGTCAGCATACTGCGGCTATCTCTAAAGTAGGCAGACTTTTGCCGTATTGGGCGAGAGCCGAAGTGGCCCGAGCTTATGCGGTTGTATTTACACCAGACGAGCCGTCTCTTGGCTGCCAGGATCCGCCCGATTGGCCTGGGGATTCGACATAAACCTTGCCGCCACCCGGCACGATGTGTCCGTACTGGTCCAGGCTGTAGTTGTCCTTGCCCTGGAACAACGAAAAGTCCATCTGGGCATATGCGCTGTTCATGTCCTGGGCTTTGGTGATACCCAAGCCAATCATCATGTTGTTGACTGCCGATACGCCCAGTCCCAGTTCGGATGCCTTCTGGAAGATCTGGCTTTGGCTGGGCTTGCCCGCGAAGAAAGTCTGCATCTCGCTCTTGTTGATGGCACGGCCCAGTGTGGGGGAGAAGTAAGACGTCCATCCGCCGTTCTTGCCGCCACCAATGTCGGTACCCAGGCGTTTGGCGGAGTCCACGTACATGGTCTCCAGTACGGGGGCACTGATCTTGCTCATGTCCATGCCGATGCCGGTGGCCTGAAATTGCACCATCTGTGCGGCATTGAGGCCCAATGCCTTCACTTTGGCGGTGACTTGCTCTTCAGACGGGCGGCCGGCGTAGAACGACTTGATGTCCTGTGCCGCGGGCATGACCTTTTCCGCAGCGGCGGCCTGGATCGTTGACTTCACTCCGGTCAATACACCATTGGCGTCCCACGCATAGCCATTGTCGGCATTGGCGACGAAGTTCTTGATCTGGGTCTTGAGCGGGCTGTCCTTGCTGCCTTCAAAGCCGCCGACCGTCATGGCCTGCGCAATCTGGTCTTCGGTCAGGCCTAGCGCGGAGGCCTTGTCCGCAATCTGCTTCGCAGTGGGGTTGCCGGCAAAGAAAGCCTTGACCTCTGCATCCGAATACGGCGTGCCATTGCTGACATTGTTGAGCGTGGAGGCGAAGGATGTGCTGGCACCAGCCGCTGCTTTGCTCTTGGTGTTCGCCGTGCTGGTGGAACCGGGGGTGTTCTGTACGCTGGAGATAGACATCATGCTTCCTTTACGCTGGGTAGCGGGACTGGGCCATGCTGCAACAGACGCTCTTTGGCCAAGTGTTGGGCCCAATTTTCGTAAATGCCACAGGCTGCAATCCGCAAAAAAGGCGCCCCAATGCCCGGTACTAAATTGCTTCTGGGCGAGAATCCGGTGGTCCCATTACCTAGTCACCTAGCCGAAGGCGATGCCGCAATGACTCTCCGTTTTTTCGCTGGCCTACTATGTGCACTGGCGCTCCAGGGTCTGGCAATGGCAGCGAAGCCCGTTGCAGGCCCGGGTTCTTTTTCCAGCGCCCTGTACCAGACCCAGGTGGGTACCAATCCCGCACAGGCCTACTTTCTGGTCCGTGTGCTCAAAGAAGCGGGTGCGCCAGCCGCCGACGTGGAAGCCCTGGGGCGCGAGTTGCTGCATGTGTATGTGGAGCAACTGGCAGGAGCGCCGGCGGGGCAACTGGGTAGCGTTGCGTCCGCCATTGCCCGGGGCAAGGTGCGCAGCGATGTGCTGGACCCCCAGTCGGTGGGTGCCTGGCAAGCCGCATTCAACAAAAGCCTGGATATCCGCTGGCCAGACGCTGAAGGCCCCGTACCCTACTTTGCTGCGATGGATCGCTCGGTAAAGCCAATGGTGCAACCCGGGGTTTGGGCTTTCGAGGCCGCCAACGGGACGATCCAGTTCATGCTGTCCCTGCGGGTGGTCAACAAGACGGCGCTGCCGCTTCCCGTTCAGCGCCCTGACGTGGTGTGGGGTGGGGAAGCTGGCACGGAGCGCGGTGGTTTGGCGTTTGCCTGCAACTGGGACCGGCCGCCATTGCCAGAAGGCAGAGCCAAGACCCAAGAGGTCGTGTTGCTGGCGCCTGGTGCCGTGAGCGATGCACTGGTGTGCGAAGCGGCACCCATGGGCGCCTACTGGCGGGAGCACTTGCTGTCTGCCATTGCGGATGCTCAAAAGAATGGTGCTCGGCCGCTCTGGATTTCACACGAACTGGATAGTCTCTCCCGCCTGCGGCATATGCAGGCCGCATGGGGCGGTGCAACCGGTCCGCGCACGGAGGGCTGGCACAAGCGCCTGCAGGTTTCAAAACAGGAGGTGGGCCGCAAATGGGCGCCTGCCGAACAGCCGCTGGAACCACCGGTCGCCAAAAAGTGGGCGCTGAGCCCGCACGATGGCTGGCCCGCGGCGGGCAAGAAACTGCAACTGTTTGCCGGCGCCACCGTGCTGGTTTTGCTGATGTTTGGGGCAGGGCGCGCCATGTTGCGTGCAGGCTTGTCCATGCATGCCGTGGCGATCACAAGCGTGCTCGTTGGCTGCGGACTGTTTGCTGCAGTGATGGCGACAATGGACGGTGGTGGCAGGGGTTACGACTCCCACTTTTACCTTGGGCTTGTCCTGTTCAGCGGCGCTGTTGGCCCCATGCTGCTGAGCCTCTGGGCTTTGCACGCCATTCAGCGTCGGCTGGATGCCGAGGGCATCACATGGTGGCAAACCTTTTACCTGGGCTGGCGTCGTGCGTTGGATGTCACCAGCACAACCTCGCAAGCCGAGTTCTGGGGGTTCTTCGTGCACTGCGTCTGGTGGTGGGTACTGGCCCGCGGCTGTTTTGCACCGCTGGACCGCTGGGTAGGGGCCGTGCTGTTGGTGCCATTCATTACGCTGATCGTGCGCCGGCTGATGTCTCTGACCCGCGCCGAGGTGATCGGCATGGCCATTACCCTCGTGTGCCTGGTCCTGCTGGCCGTAGCCTAGGGCTGCTTGATGATCTCCGTCGGCTTGCCGTCGTCGTCAATGGCTACATAGGTCAGCGAAGCCTCGGTCACCTTGATGTACTGACCCTGCGTGCGGTAGCGCTCGGCATAGACCTCCACCTTGACCGTGATCGAGGTGCGCCCCATGCGCGTGACCTTGGAAAAGAACGACAGGATGTCGCCCACCCGCACCGGGTGTTTGAACACAAACTCGTTAACCGCCACGGTGGCCATGCGGCCCGGGCTATAGCGCGCGGGCAGCACCGAGCCCGCCAAATCCACCTGGGCCATGACCCAACCTCCAAAGATGTCGCCATTGGCATTGCAGTCCGCTGGCATGGGGATGACCTTGAGGACCAGTTCCTCGTCTTTGGGCAATTGGAGACCGGGGGGGCTTGTATTCGTAGACATAGGCACAATCCTAACCTCTTGCAGGACCTGCCCAATCTCAACTCCTCCCCATGCGCGACCTTAGCCACCAAGCCATAGCTCCTGCCATCAGCATCACCGCGCCTGCCGCCCCCGTCAAATCCGACTGGGCCACGATCCAGCGCCTGTTCCCCTACCTGTGGGCCTACAAGTGGCGCGTCATCTTCGCCCTGGCCTTTATGGTCGGCGCCAAGCTGACCAATGTGGGCGTGCCCCTGCTGCTGAAGAACCTGGTCGACAGCATGAGTTACAAACCAAGCGACCCGGCGGCCGTGCTGGTCGTACCGGTGATGCTGCTGGTGGCCTATGGTTTGCTGCGCCTGTCCACCACGCTGTTTACCGAGCTGCGTGAGCTGGTGTTTTCCAAGGCCACCCAGGGCGCGGCGCGCAGCATTGCGCTGCAGACCTTTGAACACCTGCACGCCCTGAGCTTGCGTTTTCACCTGGAGCGCCAGACCGGCGGCATGACACGCGACATCGAACGTGGTGTGCGCGGCATCGAGTCGCTGATCTCGTTCTCGCTGTTCAGCATCGTGCCCACGCTGCTGGAAGTGGCCATGGTGCTGACCATTCTGGCCGTCAAGTTTGACGTGTGGTTTGCGTGGATCACGCTAGGCGCCCTGGTGCTGTACATCACCTTCACCGTGCTGGTGACCGAGTGGCGCACCAAGTTTCGCCGCGAGGCCAATGAGTTTGATTCGGCTGCGCACTCCAAGGCCATCGACTCGCTATTGAACTACGAGACCGTCAAGTATTTCAACAACGAAGGCTTCGAGGCCAAACGTTACGACGAAAGCCTGGAGCGCCTGCGCGCAGCGCGACTGAAGAGCCAGACCACACTGTCCATGCTTAATGTCGGGCAGCAGCTCATTATTGCCACGGGTTTGGTGGCCATGTTGTGGCGCGCGACCGAGGGCGTGGTCGAGGGTCGCATGACGCTGGGCGACCTGGTCATGGTCAACGCCTTCATGATCCAGCTCTACATACCGCTGAACTTTTTGGGTGTGATCTACCGCGAGATCAAACAAAGCCTGACGGATCTGGAGAAGATGTTCACGCTGATGGAGCGCGAACGCGAGATTGCCGATGTGGCGGGCGCGCAGGCCTTGCAGTTGCAAGGTGAAACACCCTTGGCGTTTGAGAACGTCAGCTTCTCGTATGACCTGTCCACAGCGGCCGACCCGGGCAGCGGCCGCACCATCCTGCATAACATCAGCTTCGAGATCCCCGCCGGAAAAACGGTGGCGGTGGTCGGCCCTTCGGGCTCCGGCAAGTCCACATTGGCGCGGCTACTGTTCCGTTTTTATGATGTGTCAAACCCGCAGGAGGGCGGTCGCATCCTGATCGCCGGGCAGGACATCAAACAGGTGACCCAGTCCAGCGTGCGCCAGGCGATTGGCATCGTGCCGCAAGACACGGTGTTATTCAACGACACGGTGGAATACAACATCGCCTACGGCAAACCGGGCGCGACGCGCGAACAGGTGGAAGAGGCCGCAGCATCGGCCCACATCCACAATTTCATCAGCTCCACACCCAAGGGTTACGGCACCATGGTCGGTGAACGTGGCCTCAAGCTGTCGGGCGGTGAGAAACAACGCGTGGCCATCGCCCGCACTCTGTTGAAGAATCCGCCGATTTTGATTTTTGACGAGGCCACGTCTGCACTGGACTCGGCCAACGAACGCGCCATCCAAGCAGAGCTGCAAAGTGTGGCCCGTAACAAGACCACGTTGGTGATTGCGCACCGGCTGTCCACCGTGGTCGACGCACATGAAATTTTGGTCATGGACTCCGGGCGCATCATCGAGCGCGGCAATCACACCGCGCTGCTGGCGGCGAATGGGCGGTATGCGCAGATGTGGATGCTGCAGCAGTCTGCCGAATAGAGGCTTAAGCCATTCTTGGCTGTAGCCCCCGGGTTTGTTGCACATTGCGCTATTTAATTAATAGCATTAATGTGACGAAACTCTGCGGCAAGGAACAACGCCTACACGGTGACGGCGAGCGTGTAGTGAAACACCTTGCTGACAATCTGCCAGCGCCCTTGCAGCTTCACCAGTGTTAATAGGTCGGTGAAGTGTTTGGGCGGAATGGAGCATTCCAGCCTGGCAAACGCCGTCACCGGCCCTGCGAATTCGATGGAGAGAATGCGGTCCGTGCGTGCATGGCCCAGGCTGGCGGGGGAGGGGCGTGTGTCCACCACTGGGAAATATTGCGCCATGTCCCAGTGCAGCAGCTCGCCGGTGGTGGCGCAGAAGTAATGCGCCTCGGGGTGGAACACCTGGCGCAGGCGCGCGGTGTCGCTGTGGTGCAGGCCGTCGAAGTACAGGCCCAGTGCCTGTTCCACTTGTTCGAATTCACTCATTGCTGCTGCCTCCTGAATGCGGGCACAGGCAGGCCGCCCACGCCCCAGTTGTCCAATTCGACCTCGTCGATGACCACGTGGGTGGTGGCGGGGCTCTTGTCGAGCACACGCACCATCAGGTCGGTGACGCCAGCAATGAGCTGGGCCTTTTGTTCACGGGTGACGCCTTCGCGTGTGATCTGGATGTTGATGTACGGCATGTCGGGCGCTCTTTCTTAGTTGAAGCGGCGCACCACGTCGGCAATACGCTCGCCGAACAGGCGTGCGGTTCGCAGGTCGCCGGGCACCATCTCGTCGGGGCTGGCGTCGGCGGGCGTGGCGGTCATCAGGCCGGCAAACGAGGCCAGGTAGTTCACGTCGCCGCGCACGGCGGCCTTGGTGTTGCTGGGCATCATGCCGGTGCTCACCCACAACATGCCATGCTGCTGCGACAGTGTGAACAGGGTGTGCAGGGTCGAGAGCTTGTCGCCGTTGATGCCGGCGCTGTTGGTAAAGCCGGCCGCCAGCTTGTTCTTCCAGCCCTGCGGGCCCCATACGGCGGACGAGGCGTCCATAAATTTCTTGAACTGCCAGCTCACATTACCCATGTAGGTGGGCGAGCCAAAGACGATGGCGCGCGCGGCGGCCAGCTTCTCCCAGCCCTCGGGCGCCAGGTTGCCCTGGTCGTCGATGGCCAGCAGCGTGGCACCGCTGCCCTCGGCGACGGCCTGGGCCACTTTCTGGGTGTGGCCGTAGCCGCTATGGAAAACGATGCTGATGGGTGCACTCATGGCAAAAACTCCTGTGGGTAAACGATGGGGTTGCGATGGGGTTGATGCTATTGAGTACTTTGAAATTGATAAACTGGCTTTGATGTACTTAATAACTTACATAAGGTAATTCATGGCCCGCCAGTTCAATGACGTGATGCTGGGCAGCATCGAGCTGTTTTGCCTGGCGGCGGAGCTGCAGAGCTTTACCGCCGCGGCCGCCCAGGCAGGGCTGACGCCCGCCGCCGTCAGCCGCTCCATCGGCCGGCTGGAAGAGCGCATGAAGGTGCGCTTGTTTGTGCGCAGCACCCGCAAGATTGCGCTGACCGAAAGCGGGCGCGCCTACTTTGAGCAATGCCGCCGCGCGCTGAGCCAGTTGCAAGAGGCCGAGAGTGAACTCACAGGCCAGCAGGCCGAGCCGGCCGGGCTTCTGCGCATCAGCGTGCCCACACCATTGGGGCACCACCGCGTGCTGCCGCTGTTACCGGCCTTTCACGCGCGCTACCCGCAGGTGCAGGTGGATGTGCAGCTCAGCAACCGCAACATTGATTTCATCGCCGATGGTTTTGATCTGGCGCTGCGCGGGCGGGCACCGCCGGATTCCGGCCTGGTGGCGCGGCATCTGATGGACGCACAGCTGGTGGTGGTGGCCGCACCGTCCTACCTGGCACGCGCGGGAACGCCGCAGACGCTGGATGACCTGGCGGCGCACGACTGCATTCAATTCATGCTGCCCAGTACGGGGATGCCGGTGCCCTGGGTGTTCCTGCGTGACGGGCAGGCGCTGGAGATGGCGACGCAGGGCAGTACGCGGGTGAGTGAAGACCTGCTGGGTGTGGCCACGCTGGCGCGCGCGGGTGGGGGCGTGGTGCAAACCTACCGCTTCATGGTGGAAGACGATGTGCGCAGCGGCGCGCTGGTCGAGGTGCTGCAGCCCTTTGGCGGCAGGAGCCGACCCTTTCATGTGTTGTACCCGCAGAACCGGCATTTGCCGCTGCGGGTGCGGGTGTTTGTGGATTTTCTGGTGCAGGCGTTGAAGCCACTGACCCAGCGGTAGATCCGGGGCGCTGGTTGTGACAGGAGTGTGGCGACTTCATGCAATTCGCACATAATCTTGGGTATGGAAACCAAATGGCTTGAAGATTTTGTGTCGTTGGCCGAAACCCGCAGTTTCAGCCGTTCCGCGCAGTTGCGCCACGTCACCCAGCCCGCGTTCTCGCGGCGCATCCAGTCGC
>JAZKDY010000125.1:0-13098 GCA_040387325.1 Pseudomonadota bacterium
ACCATTCAAACTGGTGCTGGCCGCGGTGCACCCAGTAATTGAAGAAGTCCAGCACTACTAGGTACAGCAGAAAGCTGGCCAATGGCGAATCGGTCACACCCGGCCATATGGCATCCAGGTGGAAGGTTTCCCAGCCCGCCACCCGCGCGCTGCCCAGCAGTTCATCAAACACGGGGTCTATCGAGAAGAACAGCACCAGCCTGAACAACCCCAACCGGTGCAGCACGGTGTACAACATGTCGGTGTGGATGGTCGCGCGGTCCGTCACCGGCTCCACGGGGCGCCAGCGCTGCAGCGGGCCCACCACGGCGATGAGGGCCAGCAGTTGCAAGAGACCCACCAGCAGCCAGCCCGTGGCGTCATAACCGTCCTCCAGCAAGTTGGCCAGGCCCAGCTCAAACATCAGCGGCTGTACCACCGCCTCAAACAGCCACTGCTGGGCGTTGGCAAAGGTGTCGGTCAAGGTGTCCACGTGTAGGCCGGGTGCTCGCGCAGGGTCTGGAAACAAAAGCCCTTGGCCTTGAGCCCTGTGATCAGGGGCTCCAGTACCGCAGGTGCCCAGGCGTCCTTGCGGGACCAGATCCCCAAGTGCGCCATCAGGATATCGCCGCTGCGGATGTTACGCAGCGCTTTGTTCAACAAGGCCTCGTTGCTGAAGGTCTCGCTGGGCAACTCGTCACCCAAAAAACCCGCAGGCGCCCAGCCCACGTGGGCATAACCACAGGCCTTGGCGGCGGCCAATAACCTGGGTGAAGTCTTGCCACCCGGTGCACGGAACAGCGGCAAGGGTTTCTGGCCAGTCATGTCCTGCAGGCGCTGGGCGGCCTGGTCGATTTGGGCGCAGTACTCGGCGGCGGTCCAGGTGGATTCCTTACCCTCCTGTGGGCCGGCAGAGGGGCGCATCCGAAAACGCACCGACTCACCCGGCACGTCGGCGCGCCAGTACACATGGTCCCAGGTGTGGGAGGCAAAGGCGTGGCCCTCGGCGGCGCGGGCTTTCCACCACGGGGCCCAGTCGCGGCCCAGGCTGCCGTCGCCGGTCTTGGTGCGCTCATTGGCGCCGAAAAAAGTGACCTTCACATCCTGGCGCTTCAGCACCTCGGCCATCAGTGGTGCAACTTCCATATGGCCGGTGTCCAGGGTCAGGTAGACCGGGCGTTCACAGGCTTTTTGGCCTATAGCCCCCGCGGATGCTAGACAAGTCGCTATTAAAACAATAGCGAATCGTGTGAATTCAGCGCCGCGCCACATGGTCCAGCGTCCAGACACCGTGCGGCGATTTGCCCACCTTGACCTGGCGCACCACCGTTCGGGTGCTGGTGTCGATCACGGTGAGCTTGCCGGCCCAGCGCGATGTGACGTAGATGAAGCGCCCGTCCGCCGTCACGTCCATGCAGTCCGGGCCACTGGGTGCGGGGTAGTTATCGACCACAGTCAGGGTGTGGAAATCGATCTTGCTGATGGTATTGGCCACCCGGTTGCTGACCAGCACGTGGCGTTTGTCACCCATCGAGCGGAAAGCGTGGGCGCCTTTGCCGGTCTTGATGAGTTGTTTGAGCTTGGGCACGGGCCCGCTCACGTCGTACACCTCGACACCGTCCCCGCCGGTCAGGCCCACCAGAATCAGTTTGTCGTCGGGTGTGCCATACACATCGGCCGGCATGGGGCCGGTCTTGGTGCGCCATTTGATGGTCTGGGTGTTGAGGTCGATCGCCACCAGCTCGTCGCTGTCTTGCATGGTGCAGTAAATGGTGTTGCTGGTGCTGTCGATCCACAGGTGGCTGGGCGTTTTGCCGGTGACCACCCGTTTGGCCAGCACCATGTCGGTGCCATCCCAGCGGTAGATGTCCACGTGGTTGAGGCGGTTGGCGGCGGTGACAAACCACTTCATGTCGGGCGAGAAGCTCAACTGGTACGGGTCCAGGATGCCGCGCACGGTGCGCTGTACTTCAGCCGTTTTCGGGTCGATAAAGGTCAGCGAGTCACTCAGCGCATTGGCGATGATGATGGACTTCTGATCCGGCGTCAGGTACATGTGGTGCGGCTCTTTACCGGTGGTGATGCGCTTGCTCTCCTTCCAGCTCACCGGGTCGATCACGCTGATGCTGGCATCCAGCGAGTTCAGCACAAACAACGGTTTGGCCTGCTGCGCCCACACACCTGCGGGCAACGCAAGTGCCACACACAGGGCGGCAAATTGCGCCAGGCGGGAAACGAAGGGGGACATGAACGGGGCGATACAGCGGCGAACAGGGGCGAACAGAGGGGCAATAATCTTCACAAGCGATCACTTTTTGGGTAACCGGCGAGTTTAAACGCCCAGGCCCTGCTTTCCCGGGGGTAAGCCCACTCTGATGACCCAGATCAAGTACCGAAGGCACAAATCCCCAAAAACTGCACACTTTGGTTTGCCGCCGGGCCGTCCCAAGCGACCCACACGCAGTGGGGGAGCGTGGGAGCGACGGCCTATACCGCTTTTGCCGAGAGTTTCTGCAAATCATCCGCCCGCAACCAGCGCCACTGGCCCGGCGCCAGGTCTCCCAACTCCAGCGCACCGATGCGCGAGCGGTGCAGGCCCTCCACCCGGTTGCCCACCGCGGCCAGCATGCGTTTGACCTGGTGGTATTTGCCCTCGGTCAGCGTCAGGCGCAGGTGCAGGCGCGCGCCGTCAATATCCACAATCTCGCAGGCGGCAGCTTTTACGGGTTTGGGGTCGTCGTCCAGCACCACACCGGCCAGCAGGCGCTGCACCTGTTTGTCGTCCAGCGGGTGTTTGGCGGTCACCTCATAGACCTTGGGACTGTGTTTTTTGGGTGAACTCATCTGGTGGATGAACTGGCCGTCGTCGCTGAGCAGCAGCAGGCCGGTGGTGTCCTGGTCCAGCCGGCCCACGGCCTGCACGCCCTGCACCGCGCTCTTTTGCGGGCGCAGCCGCAGCGGGGACGGCAACAGGGTGTAAATGCTGGGGTAGGTGGACGGTTTTTGCGAACATTCGGTGCCGGCGGGCTTGTTGAGCAGCACATAGCCCTTCTCGAAATACTCCCAGTCCACGCCCTGAACCCGGAAGCGCAAACCCGTCGCTATGAATTCCATAGCGGAATCCGTAACATTGACGGGGGCTACAGCCCCATTTTCCATATAGACCTGGACAAAACCCTGCTGTACCAGCCCCGCACACACGCGCCGCGTGCCAAAGCCCTGTGAATAAAGTATTTCCTGAAGCTGCATGATGTCTCGTGGTAATTGGGTCCCATGTTAATCCGTTCGGACTAACGGCAAGTCGCAGGAAACAGATGCATTTGCTTACAAACCGCAGTAGACTGGATTGACGAATACAAGCCACGCAGATGGCCTACCGCGCAGGGTGTGGACATGTTTTTTGCCTTATTTTTCATCGCCGGACTGGGTTTGGGCGTAGGCCTGCTGTATGGCTACCAGCGCCGTCAGACCCGTGCACAACGCCGCATTCCCCGGGACTGGCCACTGGCCGTGCGCCCGCTGGTCAACAACCGCGAGAAGCAGGTCTGGGTCTGGCTGGCCAAGGTGATGTTTGACCAGCAAATCCTGGTCAAGCTGCCGGTCACCCGCTTCACCGCCCCCAAACACGGCACCGACGCCGCACACTGGTACCACCTGCTCAACGGCGTCTATTGCTCTTTCACCGTCTGCAGCATGGAAGGCAACATCATTGGCTGCATCGACGTACCCGGCCCCCAAGGCCTGTCCATGAGCAACCAGTCGCTCAAGCACCACCTGCTGTCGCACTGCGGTATCCACTACCTGGTGGTGGACCCGGCCAACCTGCCCCACCTGATACAGATACGCACCGCTTTCCTGGGTGAACACGCGGCCCGTGGCACCGGGCTCAACAGCCAGCTGGAATCGCAATTCCGGGATGTGCGCGAAAACCTGCAGGCCATTGTGGACCGCAAGCGCCACGGCAACGGCCACCATGGCAAGAGCAGCGCCATGGCACAGCTGGATGCGGCCATGCCCAACACCTCAGAATATGCCGAAAGCCAGCAACTGGCCCCAGGCTGGGAGCAAAACTCGTTTGTCACCCCGCTGGACAGCCGATCTGCCGATCTGCGCCGCTGAACCGCTTGGCCTGCTGCCTC
Organism: Pseudomonadota bacterium; assembly: GCA_040387325.1. Classification (GTDB taxonomy): domain Bacteria; phylum Pseudomonadota; class Gammaproteobacteria; order Burkholderiales; family Burkholderiaceae_C; genus Allorhodoferax. Next base: position 4,119 of record JAZKDY010000125.1, read on the forward strand.
CCGGGGTCAGGCCATGGATTGCTCTACCAAGCCGGCATACAGGGCTGCGCCCAGCGGCAAGACATCGTCGTTGAAGTCGTAACGGGTGTTGTGCAGCAGGCAACTGCCGACGCCGTTCTCTGCGCCCTGCCCCAGGCGCATATAGGCACCAGGCTTGACTTGCAGCATGAAAGAAAAATCCTCGGACCCCATGCTGGGCTCCATGTCGCGCACCACGTGGTCGGGCCCCACCAGGCTCTCCGCCACATCCCCTGCAAACCGCGTTTCGTTTTCCGAGTTGATGGTGGCCGGATAGATTCGCTCGTAGTTCACCTTGGCTGTCGCACCAAACCCCAGCGCCACCGCGCTGCACAACTCGTTGAGCCGGCGCTCCACCAGGTCCTGCACCACCGGGTTGAAGGTACGCACCGTGCCCACCAGCGTCGCCTTGCCCGGCACCACACTCATGGCACCCAGGTCACCGGCCTGCATGGCGCAGATGCTGATGACCGCGCTCTCGGTGGCCCGCACATTGCGCGACACGATGCTCTGGATGGCAGTGATGATGTGGGCCGCCACGATGACGGGGTCTATGGTCTGGTAGGGGTGGGCACCGTGGCCGCCGCGCCCTGAAATTTCTATGGTGACCCGGTCAGCGGAGGCCATCATCGGGCCGCTGGTCATGCCCACGGTACCGGGGCGCATGGCAGGCCAGTTGTGCATGCTGTAGACCGATTGCACCGGAAAGCGGTCAAACAGGCCGTCCTGGATCATGACCCGCGCGCCTGCATACCCTTCTTCACCGGGCTGAAAAATCAGCACAGCGGTGCCGTCAAAGTTGCGGGTCTGGGCCAGGTACCGCGCCGCGCCGACCAGCATGGCGGTATGGCCGTCGTGGCCACAGCCGTGCATCAGGCCGGATGTGGCGGATTTCCACGCAAAATCATTGAGCTCGGTCATGGGCAGGGCGTCCATATCGGCGCGCAAGCCCGTCATGCGTGGGCTGTCACCCAATTTGCCTTTGATGGTGGCTACCAGGCCGGTCTTGCCAATGCCGGTGTGCACGGCGTCCACGCCACAGACCTGCAAGGCCTCCTTGACGCGGGCGGCGGTGTAGACCTCTTCAAAGCCCAGCTCGGGGTGGGCGTGCAGGTCGCGCCGGAAGGCGGTGAGCTCGGGGTGGAACTCGGATATCTGTGCAAATGCCCGGCCATTGGCCCTGAGTGTGGGAGTTGCGTGTGCGGCTGTCATCCATAACCTCCTGGTGGGCCGGATGCTAGCAGAGGCCGGCACCCGTCATTACAGGATTTTCCCTTCTCAACAACACTCTGTCACGCAGAACTACTTTCACGAAATGGTCAACGCTAGAATCCGGCCATAACGCTCTTAAAAAAGACATGTTCTCTTTCCTCCGCAGAAAAAAACAACAGGCGCCGGCTGACGTTGCAGCCGCTGCAGAAGCCCATGCCAAACGCATGGATCTGGAAGAGCGCAAGGCGTTCCGCCAGGAAATGCTGTATCAGTCCATACGGGAAAGTTTCCTGGCCATGGAAGTGATTGGCAGCATGTACAAGTTCAAGGTCATGCCGGTCGACCAGCGCCACCACCGCTTCATTGCGATGATCGATGTGGCCAAGTCTTTTGTCACCGGCAAGGACGCCAAGACCAAGAGTTTCGCCGCGCTGGAGAAGCTGATGCGCTCCAACGCCTACAAGCGTTTTGGGGTTTTGATCGAAGGCATTTACTGGCGCGTCAGCGAGACCGAAAGCCAGTTTGACCGGCTCTCCCGCACGGCTGATGGCGCAGAGTCCGTGGTCGATGGCACTCCCGCCGCCGCCATGGTGCGCCAGCGCCCCGCAAGCCCCACCATGGAACAAGGTGATGGTGACCAGCCTCTGGCCCGCCATGCCTACCAGCCGGTATCGGATGACGAAGCCGCCGCCTTCATGGAAGCGCTGCGCAACGGCCTGGCACCACCCGTGGTGCGCGTGGGCGAATGGGAATACCAGTCTGACCTGGCGCCGCTGGACAGCGGCATCATGATCGGCGGCACGCAGTACGGCAAGCTGCAGTAGCAGCCGCACCTGCGCCGTAAAACCCTATAACTTGTCCAGTGACAGGGGTTCTGGGGCAAGCGTTGCCTGCGGCAGCGCCTTGTGGTCTGCGATACGGCCCAAAAACCGCAAGCTGGCAGGGTCCTGCGCCCGCAGCAGCAGTAGCCGTTTGAACGCAGACTCGCTGGCATCCCACTGCTGCCTGTAGAAACTTTCCACGGCTTCCAGACTGAGTGCTACCAGCGTGGTGTCCGCGCAGGGTGTGTAGACCGCAATGGATGCACTCTTGCCCTTGACGACAACCTTGTCCAGAAGCCGCAGCGTGATGTCAGCCGGTAACGCGCGCGCAGTAGTGTCCGATACCAGGATGCCAGTGCCAAAAGCCTTGTTGGCCCCCTCCAGGCGCGACGCCAGATTGACGGCATCACCAATGACGGAGTAAGAGAACCGCGATTGCGAACCAATATTGCCCACCACCGCACGCCCGGTGTGCAGGCCGACACGCATTGCGATGGGCGGCAGTCCGCGTTGTGTGAGTTGTTGCACCAGGGCTTGCATGGCACTCTGCATCTCGATCGCAGCCCTTACGGCATTTTCGGCATGGCGTGGATCGTCCAGCGGCGCACCCCAGAACGCCATCACGGCGTCGCCAATGAACTTGTCCACCGTACCGCCATGCCGGTGGATGATGGTCGTCATGGCATTGAAGTAATCGGTGAGCACCTCCACCGTGGCCTCGGCCGTCAGTTGCTCAGACATGGCGGTGAAGTTGGCCAGATCGGTGAACATCAGCGTGAGTTCGCGCGCCTCGCCACCCAGCTTCAGCAAATCCGGCCGCTCGACCAGGCGGGCAACCACAGCCTCGGGCACATACTGCGAAAACATCATCCGCACCTGCAAGGCACGGCGCCGGCTGGTGGCATAACCCAGCAAAACCGCACTGCCATACACCGCCAGCAGTGAGGCCATGGGAAAGAGCGGCGGCAACCACATCTTGTAGCCCGCGAACAGTATGTACGACAGCGCCCAGACACCCACCACCAGTGCGCCGGCCAGCGCCGCAGTGCCGCTGGGATTTGCACGCATGCCGATCAGGCCCAGCGTGGCGAGCATGGCGAACGGCAAGGCCAGCACCACCGCAGAGTCCACGGATTGAATGCCGCCGCCAGTCCACTGGTTGCTGACCAGATTGGCTTGCACCTCTACCCCCGGAATCAAGCGGTCCGCGCCATCGGAGACCGCAAACGGTGAATTGAACATATCGCTCTGCGACCCCGCCAGCTCCACCGCCGTACGAACCGACCGCCCGATCAGCACCACCTTGCCCTTGAAGAAACCGGGCGGCAACAGGCCTGGTTCCAGCACCTGGTAGTAGGAGCGGGTATCAAACGTGGCCCGGGGCCCCACGTACTCCAGCAGGTAAGGCCCCGCGTCCACCGCAGCGGAACGCTTGGGCCAGCCGGCCAAGGCAACCAGTCGCGCCGAGAACGTGTCATCGCGTCGGGTGTGCCTGCGCACCACAAAATCATCGTCCGGCGTGACCTCCAACTGGCCCGCCACCGAGGTCGCGCCCAGGAACATGTTCAGCGGCAGCACATCGTCATATTGCGACGCGTTGGCACTCTCTGTGACTTCTCGGCTGGCTCCCAGCACCACGGGCAATCCAGCCTGCAGCGCGGTCGCAAAGGCTGCATCGTCTTCGGCCTGTGAGGGCTCGGCAAACACCATATCGAACCCCACGGCCAGTGCCCCATCGGCACGCAAACGGTCCAGCACCTGGGCATGCAGTCGGCGCGGAAACGGCCACTGGATCTGGAGTTGTGAAAAAGTGGGCTCGTCGATGGCCAGAATGACGATGGGCACATCGACCCTGCGCGCAGCCGAGGCCGACGTGAACCAGTCGAATACCTTGTTTTCGACACCCAGCCACGGCCGCGTGGTGGACGCCAGCCACACCAGCAGCAAGGCGGCGAGCCCGGCCACAACGACCGCGGTGCGCAGCCGCGTGGTCTGCTTAAAAACGGTAGCGCGCGTCCAGAACATAACGCTCCGACTGCCGTGGCGACTTGGCGCCACCCACATTGAGTGCGGCCAGCCCCAGCGCCCAGCGCTTGTCCGCGGTCTCCCACATGCCGATCAGGTCGATGCTCCAGCCCGCGGGCCACAGCGTCAGATTCTCTTTCTCTTCAAACCGCTCCGAGCGGTACACCGCCCGTGCGCCCATGTAGGTGCGGTTGGCGCTGGCCCAGGTCGCGCCCAATACCACCGTGTCGCGCGGCAGATAAGGGATGCGCTTGCCGGTCACCCGGCCCGCAGGTGCGTCCGAGTCTGCGTATTCGCTGGTGGTGTCCTGCACGGTGTACTTGAAATAGCCAGACAGCTGGCTCGTCCACAGGCGGTTTGCACCGATGGAGAACGCATTGACGGTGCCGTCTTCAAACTCGGGTGTGTCTTCCAGCACATCCACCGACGACAGGTTCACGTTCTGCGCATTGCGCAGGGCTTCCAGAAACGGCAGGCCTGGCGTGCGCAAATCAACACCAGGCGAGACCAGGTTGCGGATCTGCTGGTGGTCAGCCTTGATGGCGAAAAAGGTGTCGTCACCTGCTGTCCAGCCGATCTGCACCACACTGCGTTTCACACGGCCCCCGGCCTCCAGCAACCGGTCTTCCAGCGGGATGCCTGCTGTTTCGACACTGTTGAGCGTGCCCACGCTCAGTGGCCGCACCCAGTCCTGGTAGGCGGCACGCACACTGACGTTTGGCGTGGGTTTGTAGGCGAAGCCCAAGCGGGGCGCCCACTGGTCTGTGGTCGGGCTGGTGCGCACGCTGCCGGGAACCACCGTCTCGCTGATGGCCAGCACGGTCTGGGTTTCACCCACGGTGTTTTCGGTGGTGTGGTTCCATGCCACAGCGCCATCCAGCAGCAGATTGGGCATGGCGCGGTGTTGGGCAGCCAGCGTCACCGCGGAAAACCGGCGGTCGATGTCGTTGGTACCGCCAAAAAGGATGTATTCACCCAACTCCACCGATCCGTTGCGTGCCGTAAAAATCGGGCCGGAGCCCAGGGTGTCGGTATGCTGCGTTTCCTTGACAGTCTCCACGCCCATCGCCAGGCGGGTGTCCGGGCTGACATCCACCGTATGGCGCAACTGCACGTCGCTGGTTTTCTTCTCGGGTTGTGCATAAATGCCCAACACCCCCACCATGCGCTGGCTGCCAAACACCACCGGGTAGGCACCCAGGGTGGTCAACTCATCGCTGCTACCCAGCTTGAACCAGGTCTGCGAAACGGGTGACCAGCGGTAGGACAGACCCAGCGCGCTGTGGCGCACCCGGTGTTCCGCCATGGAGCCGGTGGTCGATTCAAGATCCTGAAACGCCAGCACCCGGTTGTTGCCATCGATGCGCGCCTTGAACTCGTTGGTATAGGCAAACAGCCCCAGGTTTTCCGTAGGCTGCAAACCAAAGCCCAGGGTGGCGACACGGGCCTGCACGTCCGCGGTACCGGTGGCGTCCGTGGTGGCCGGCTGGTTGGACCAGGCCCCGATGTCGATGGGGAACCCGGTCGCCCTGCCCTGTTGCAACTGCACGAAATACGCAAACGGCACCGAGGTATTGACCAGCCCGTTGAGCGTGACCGATGGCAATTGCAGCTGCCAAGAGGTCTTGTCCACGTTGTAGCCAATTGCGCCGTAGTGGCCGGAGCGTTGCAACAGCGTCGAGAAGCGGTTGCTGGCGCCAAAGGCCAGCGGGTCGCTCAAATAGCCCTGGAACAGCTCTGAATTCTTGTTGAACTCCCCTGCATAACGGTCCGCCAGAAACAGGTGGCTACCACCCCAATACGGGTAATAACTCTCCTGGGCCAGCTCCAGCGCCCAGTCCTCCAGACCAAAGAAGGCCAGTGACGCACCAAAGTTGGCACTGCCCTTCTGGTTGCTCGCCAACTGGTTGAGCGACTTCAGGTAGGGCAAGCGCTTCACCGCCTCGCGCGAGGCCTGCACTGCCTCGCCGGCGCGGAACTGGTCGGTATAGATCTGCGACAGCAGCAGGTAAGGCACCGGGTCCTTGTCATCCAGCGCAGAGGCCTGGCGCAAGGTGTCCTCGGCATCAGCCGCGCGCCCCAGCTGGTAATAGGCCACGGCGGTATAGGCCTTGGCCCGTGCGTAACGCGGCTCCATGACGCCGGCGCGCAGGAAGGCGTCCAACGCTACCTCGGGCTGGCCCTGCTTCAGGCGCAACAGGCCCAGGCCGGTCCACGCCACGTAATCCGCCGGGTTGTGCTCCAGCGCAGCTTTGAAGGCCGCATCGGCCTCGCCAAAACGGTTGGCAAAGGTCTCCAGTGTGCCCAGCTCACCGGCATAACCCGCGCCCTGCGGTTGCAGCGCCAACGCCTTGCGCAAGTTGTTGCGCGCCGGGCTGATTTCTTCGCGTTCATTCTGTGCGCTGCCCAGGGCAAACCAGCCCCTGTCATCGCCCGGCGCCACAGCGACCGCACGTGTGTAGGCCTGCACCGTTGCCGCTGTGTTCCCCTGGCGGCGCGCCAGGTCGCCCTGCACCACCAACACACTGGCGGTTTCGGCGCTGCGCGCACGGGCCAGCGTCCGCGTACTGTCATCCAGCCGATCCGCGAGCAAATACACCCGGGCCAACTGGGCCAAAAGTTCGGGGTTGCCAGGGTGGCGGCTCAGGCCTGCTTCCAGCGAGTTGGCAGCCATGTCGAACTCGCCCGCCACCAGTTGCACATCGGACAACATCAGGTAGGCCGCCGGTGCCCAGCCCTGCACCGCGTCAACTAGCGGGGCCAGTGTCTGGCGGGCCAGGGCCATGTCACCAGCCTTCAATGCTGCAGAGGCAGCCTTCAGATTAGGCGGAACCTCTCCGGCTGGCAGGTGGCGCAACGGGTCCGCGGTCAGCGCGTTGACCCACTGGATGCGGTCACGCGGATTGCTCAGCTGGATCTTGACCGGAATGCGGCCAACCTCGGCCACCGCTGCCTCGTTGCTATTGACCGTCACGCTGCCTTGCGCATTGGACAACTCCACCGTGCCCGACAGCACCGTCAGCAGCGTCTTGCCGCTGGCGTCCACATCCAGCTCCCAGTCAGTACCGCGTATGCCGGCGGTGGCGGCGGGCGTTTCCAGAATCAGGCGGCTGCCGTCGGCACGTTTGGTTTGTGCCCAGGCCCGGCCCAGCGACAGCACCAGGTTCGTGGGCTGGGTGGCCGTAGCCAGGCTTTTGACCTGCAGCACGGAGTTCTGGTTGAGCCGGATCTGCGTATCGTCTGCAAAGAGCAGCGCCATCTTGGAGGCCTGCAGGGTCCGCACAAAGGCACCGCCCGCCAGCAACTGCGATGGCTTGGCCGCCAGCCACTGCTGGCTGTTGGCGGCATGCTGCTCTCCCGCGCCCTGCAGGTCGACAATCTGTGCGGCCGACCCGGCAGGAATCGCTGCCTGCGCGGCAAGCGACCCCAGTGCCAGAAGAAGTGATACTGCGCCAGAACGGCGCTTGCCATTAAGTCTCATGGTGTTTCTCGAAACGATAAGAGAAAGGGGTGAACCCGGCGGCTGTCGGGCCATACATTCTAGGAGCACCCCCTAAAATGCTCCAGTGAACGCCCCACTCCCCTCCCATTCCTCCCGCCGCCCCATACGAGAACTGTCCGACGAGCTGATCAGCCAGATCGCCGCAGGTGAAGTCGTCGAGCGCCCCGCCTCGGTTGTGCGCGAGCTGGTGGACAACGCGCTGGACTCCGGCGCCACGCAGATCACCGTACGTTTGCTGGCCGGTGGTGTGCGCCTGATCAGTGTGGAAGACGACGGCATGGGCATACTGCCCGAAGAACTGCCCCTGGCCTTCCGCCGCCACGCCACCAGCAAGATCGGCAACCTGCAGGATCTGGAGTCGGTGGCCACCATGGGTTTCCGTGGCGAAGCCCTTGCCGCTATTAACTCCATAGCAGACTGTGCAATATTGTCGCGGGCTAGCGGCCAATCTGCTGCATACCTGCTGGACGGGCGCACCGGTGAACTCAAGCCCGTGGCCCGTAGCCAGGGCACAACGGTCGAAGTCAAAGAGCTGTTCTACAGCACACCAGCCCGCCGCAAGTTTTTGAAGACCGACGCCACCGAGCTGTCGCACTGCATAGAGTCCGTGCGCCGCCACGCACTGGCCCGCCCCGATGTGGGTTTTGCGATCTGGCACGAAGGCAAACTGGTGGAGCAATGGCGCCGCTGCGAAGACCCTTCGCTGGAAGCCAGCCTGAACCAGCGCCTGGCCGATGTGCTGGGTGCAGACTTCATTGCCCAGTCCATTGCCGTGGACTGGCGCCCCGCCAGTGCGGCACGCACACAGGGCGACTCGTCAGAAGAATCCAGCCAGGGCCCCAGTGCCCTGCGCGTATGGGGCCGTGTGGGCATCCCCGACGCCGCCCGCTCCCGCGCCGACCAGCAGTTTTGTTACGTGAATGGCCGCTTTGTGCGCGACAAGGTGCTCACCCACGCCGCCCGCAGTGCCTACGAAGACGTGTTGCACGGCCACCGCCAACCCATCTACGCGCTGTACCTGTCCATGGACCCTACGCGCGTGGACGTCAACGTGCACCCCACCAAGATCGAAGTGCGTTTTCGCGACAGCCGCGAAGTACACCAGGGCGTGCGCCACGCGGTCGAAGACACGCTGGCTGCGCCGCGCGCAGGAGCAGCCACCGACACGGGCAACACGGGTGCACAGGGTCAGGCAGGTAGCCTAAATGGGCTCAGGGCCGAAGGCCATATGCCAAATCGGCCTGTAGCCCCCATGTACTCTGGACAACCCGCTATTAATTTCGGAGCAAAGCCTGAGCTGATCGGCCACCGCGTCAACGACATCAGCGCCCTTTGGCAGCCGAGCACCACCCCCCAGGGTGGCTGGGCGGCAGAGGGTTTTGCGCAGGTCAAGGAGGAGCCC
>JAZKDY010000126.1:0-3038 GCA_040387325.1 Pseudomonadota bacterium
AACCGTGGCGGTGGCCCAGCAGGCCTTTGCCAAGATGGACTCCGAAGGCCAGCGCCGCATGGCCGCGCTGCACAAGCAGGGCGGTGCACGCACGCGCGAGTCGCTGGAAATCAGCCCCAATTTGTGGGCTGGCGTGGGGCTGGTGCGCGGTGGTGCTGGCACCGCCCTGGTGGGCGACCCGGACACGGTGGCACAGCGCATTGAGGAGTACAAGGCCATCGGCATTGAGACCTTCATCTTCTCAGGCTACCCGCATCTGGAAGAGGCCTACCGGTTTGCCGAGCTGGTGTTTCCCAAGCTGGGTTACGGCCAGCGCGAGGCATCGAACTCGCCCATCCTGCCCGGCCCGTTTGGCGAGGTGGTGGCCAACGTGTATGCGCCGCGCGTGTCGCAAAGCTGAGTCTCGGCACCATGACCGCCCAGTTGCGTGAATTGCAAGTGACACCTTTGCCCGACGTGGTGGATGCACCCGGCTGGAACCCGGCATCGGTGTTGCGTGGTCTGGCCAGCGTTGTGCGTGCAGTGGCCGTGCGGTTGTTGCCCTGGCTGGTGCCGGTGGCGCTTCTGGTGGTTTGGCAGCTCGCGTCTTCGCTGGGCTGGCTGTCCACACGCGTTTTACCGGCCCCTTTGGAGGTGGCCAGCGCCGCCTGGAAACTGGCGCTTTCTGGCGAGTTGTGGACGCATGTGCAAGTCAGCGCCGGGCGGGCGTTGGCAGGGCTGGCGGTGGGCGGGGGGTTGGGTCTGGCGCTTGGTTTGTTGACCGGCTCAGTGAAGCTGTTCGAGACCTTGCTGGACTCCACCATCCAGATGGTGCGCAACATCCCGGCGCTGGCTTTGATTCCATTGGTGATTCTGTGGTTTGGCATTGACGAAACCGCCAAGCTGTTTCTGATTGCCGTGTCGGTTTTCTTCCCCATCTACCTGAACACCTTCCACGGCATCCGCAATGTGGACCCAGGGCTGATCGAGATGGGGCGCACCTATGGCCTGTCGCGCTGGCAGCTGTACCGGCAGGTGATTTTGCCGGGCGCGTTGTCGTCCATCCTGGTGGGCTTGCGTTTTTCGCTCGGCCTGATGTGGGTGATTTTGATCGTGGCCGAAACCATTTCGGCGCAGGCCGGTATTGGCTACCTGACGATGAACGCCCGCGAATTCCTGCAGACCGATGTGGTTCTGGTCGGCATCCTGCTGTACGCCTTGCTGGGCAAGTTGGCCGACGTGTTTGCACGCGGGTTGGAGCGCTACTGGCTGCGCTGGCACCCCGGTTACCAGAGCGTCTGAAAGAGCGACACCATGACCCAAACTTCTCCAACTACATCCGGCGGCGTCAGCCTGCACATCCAAGCCTTGAGCAAGCGCTACGGCGCGCGCGAGGTGCTGCGCAACACACAGCTGTTCATCGAGCCGGGCCAGTTTGTGGTCATCGTGGGGCGCAGCGGTTGCGGCAAAAGTACGCTGTTGCGGCTGGTGGCAGGGCTGGAGCCGGCCACCAGCGGCCAGATCCAGATCGATGGCGAGGCCCACAGCGGCTTGCGCAACGACACCCGCATCATGTTTCAGGACTCGCGCCTGCTGCCCTGGAAGCGGGTGATTGATAACGTCACGCTGGGTCTGCCAACCGATCAGCGCCACAACGGTACCCAGGTGCTGGCAAAGGTGGGCTTGGCCGACCGGCAGGGCGATTGGCCAGCCAAGCTCTCAGGCGGTCAGCGGCAGCGCGTCTCACTGGCACGAGCACTGGTGCACAACCCGCGCCTGCTGCTGCTGGACGAGCCACTGGGCGCGTTGGACGCCTTGACCCGCATCGAGATGCACCGGTTGATTGAAGGACTGTGGCGTGCCAACGGCTTCACCGCGCTGCTGGTGACACACGACGTGCAGGAAGCGGTGGCGCTGGCCGATCGGGTGATCCTGATCGAAGACGGCCGCATTGCGCTGAACGAAGCCATTCGTCTGCCGCGGCCCCGCGCCCACGGCGACGCGGCCTTTGCTGCGGTGGAGAAACGTATCCTCGACCGGGTTTTGCAGCAGCCCGACGCCGAGCCCACGCCCGACTTCCGCTGGCCCGGCGAACCCGCACATGCCCTGCGCTGGGCCGTCTGAACCCCTTCACACTTTTATTCACCAAAGGAAAACCATGTCCATCCAGGCCATCAATGTACGCAACCAGTTCAAAGGCAAGATCAAGGAAATCATCCGGGGCGACGTCGTCTCCGAAATCGATGTTGAAACGCCTTGGGGCATCGTTACCTCCGTCATCACCACCCGCTCGGTGCTTGATCTGGATCTGAAGGTGGGAAGCGAAGTGGTCGCACTCGTCAAGTCAACCGAAGTTTCTATCGCCAAGCTCTAAAGAACAGTTCACGAGGAGCGGTTTCCGGCCTGCGCTGCCTCCGGGCTTGCAGGCCGGTTTTTTCTACCAAGCTCCATAGATGTTTTGGTTGATTGAAACAAGCAACTTAGTCGTTTGCAATGCGCTGGTTCGTCTTTAGATTCAGGGTTTGGCGTCCAAAGCCATCTATTGGGCGGATGGCGCCACCACCGCAATGACAAGGCAGAGACATGAGCATCGCATCCGACGAAACCATCAACCTGATCCCCTCCCTCGAAGCCGCCCGCGCTGCCGCCCAGTCCGCTGGCCTGGGCTACGCCGGCGGCGTATCGCCGGCACTGGCCTGGGAGCTTTTTAGCGGCGGTGAAGCTGTGCTGGTGGATGTGCGCAGCGCCGAGGAGCGCAAGTTTGTAGGCCATGTACCCGGCAGCCTGCACGTGCCGTGGGCCAGCGGCACCAGTCTCACCCGCAACCCGCGTTTTGCGCGCGAGCTGGAGGCCAAAACTGGCAAGGACGCGGTGGTCTTGCTGCTGTGCCGCAGCGGCAAACGATCGGTGCTGGCGGCCGAGACTGCAAGCAAAGCGGGATTGACCAACGTGTTCAACGTGCTGGAGGGCTTTGAAGGCGAGATCAACGCCGAAGGCCACCGCGGTACCGATGATGGCTGGCGTTTCCGTGGCCTGCCCTGGGTACAAGACTGATGGCC
>JAZKDY010000127.1:0-13589 GCA_040387325.1 Pseudomonadota bacterium
CCATTGTCGCCGCACACTGTTTTTCATCTTTTACACAAATAGTTGAATCCAGGCCCGGTTGGCATGCGTATCCCCAAGGGATGCCACGGTTGCCCCGCGCCGCGGTGGTTGGTTCGCCTCTCTCTTTTACCTTTGGAAAACACGCATGAAAACACTCACCACAGCCCTTTTGATTGGTGCTGCAGGACTGGCCTGCACCACAAGCGCCCAGGCCGATACCGGCAAACTGTTACTCACCGGCGGCGTCAGCTCCATTGACGGTGCGGCCGGCGGAGGCCTCACGCCCTGGGCCGTGATTGGCAGCAATGCCACGGCGGGCGAAATCGGCGGTTCCGCCTTTGTCACCCGCACCACGACACAAGACTATGGCCTGACCGCTTATGGCGCGGCGGTTGGCATCTACGACCGGGTGGAAGTGTCTTTGGCGCGGCAAGACTTCGATGCATCGCCCGCCATCGCCCTCAATGGCGTGGCACCGTTTGGCGTGATGCCCGGCCAGCACATCGTGATGGACATTGTGGGTGTCAAAGTGAAGGTGGCGGGTGACGCCGTGCTGGACAGTGACTCACTGATGCCCCAGATCGCGGTCGGCCTGGAGCACAAGTCGGTGTCCCCCGGCTCGCTGAACTCGGTCTTCAACTTCCTGGGCACCAAGACCAATGGCACTGACTTTTATGTCAACGCCACCAAGCTGTTCCTGGCCCAAGGCATCCTGGTGAACGCCACGCTGCGCAACACCAATGCCAACCAGAATGGTCTGCTGGGTTTTGGATCGGCAGCGCCCGGTAAAGACAGCCGCTCCTGGGTGCCCGAAGTATCGGTGGCCTACCTGCTGAGCAAGAACTGGGCAATCGGTGCCGAATACCGCGCCAAACCCAACAACCTGCGGGACCTGGGCCAGGCCGCCGGTCTGGGCAATGGCCTCGCGGAAGACGCGTGGAAAGATGTGTTTGTGGCCTGGGCGCCGAACAAGAACGTGTCGGTGACGCTGGCCTACGTAGACCTGGGCCGCATCGTGCCTGGTGTCACAGCGGCGCGCAACCAGAGCGGTTATTACCTGTCGGCACAGCTCGCGTTCTGAGCCGGGTCCACGCGCTACCCATCGATTGAAACCATTTTCACCACGAGATTCCCATGAAAAAACTACTCACCTCCCTCGCCCCCGCCCTGGTGCTGGCCACATCCGCACTGTTGACCATGCCTGCAAATGCCCAGACGGCATCCGCACCGGTCGCGACCAGCAGCGCGCTGTTTGACACCTTTGGCGGCAAGCCTGGCCTCGTCAAACTGATGGACAACTTCATGGTCGGCCTGCTGGCCGACCCCCGCACCGGCCCCCACTTCAAACCCGCCAACCAGCAGCGCATCAAGGAGCAACTGGTGGACCAGTTCTGCGTGGTGATGGGTGGCCCCTGTGTGTACAAGGGCGCGGACATGAAATCGTCGCACGCCGCGATGGACATCACCAAGGGTGACTTCAACGCACTGGTGGAGGTGCTGCAGCGGTCCATGGATGCCCAGGGCATCCCCTTTGGTGCACAAAACCAGTTGCTGGCCAAACTGGCCCCGATGCACCGTGACGTGATCACCGTCCAATGAGCCGGGCCATGGTAACCAAACATACCGTGTTGGGCGCCGCCGCTCTTGCGCTGATGGCGGGCCTGGCCCAGGCCGGCACGCTGGAGGTGCTGGTACTGGACAAGGACGGCAAACCCATGCCCGATGCCGTGGTCATCGTGTCGCCCAACGCACGCGGCACACCTAAAAAGGCATTGCCCCTGAGCGCCACCGTCAACCAGGAAAAAATGCAGTTCGTACCGAATGTGTCCGTCGTCGGCCTGGGCGCCAAGGTGCGGTTTGCGAACAACGACGCTTGGGACCACCATGTGCGCCTGACCTCACCTGGCGCCAATGCCGCCGCGAACACCAGCGCCTCCAGTGCCGAGGGCATGTCGCTGCGGCTGGAGGGCAAGACCGAGGGCAAGCCCGCCAGCTTCACCGTGTTGACACTGGACAAGCCCGGTGCCACCGGGGCCGTTCTGCTGGGTTGTTTTATCCACGGCTCCATGAGCGGCCATGTCTATGTAGCCGAATCTCCCTGGACGGTAAAGACCGAGGCCAATGGCATCGCCGTGATTGAGGACGTGCCCGAAGGCGCTGCCAGCGTCCGGGTGTGGCACGGCATCCAGGTGGTGGAGAAGGCGCCGCAAACACTGGCCGTTGGCGCTGCACCCGCCAAGCTGACCGTGCAACTGGACGTGGTGCCCCGAAGACGCCGGGGTTGACGCCGGGGCTGATGCCGATCAGAGCATCTTCTGGATCAAAGCACCCTTGAAGAGTACGGGCCCTGTGGGGCCCGTTTCACTGGGCACGCCGCCTTTGGGCTCCAGGCTGATGGCCAGTGTCGGCACCGCGTGTACATCACGTTCACCGGCGGTCAACTTCAGCAGCTTGTCGCGACCCAGCACACCCAGGGACTTGGGCCCGCCGGTGGGCGGCAGCGCCCACAGTTGCAGCGAACGGTCGCCCGCCTCTTCATAAGCGCCCACACGCTGCAGCGTCAGCTTCTTGGCCTTGGGGTCAAAAGTGACCAGCATGGAGGCGGCGGACTTGTCGTCCGACAGCACTGCCACGTATTCGATTTGCGGCGCGGCCAGGAGCTGGTTTTGCAGGCGGGCAATCTCGCCACCAAACTCCTGGCGCTGGCCCACATTGACGGTGATGGCCGTGACGGTGGCCAAAGCACCGACGGCGGTGGCCGCGCGCCACAGCGTCAGGTTGCGCAGCCAGGCTGCCAGGCCGTTGCCGGGCTGTGCAGCCGCCTGGGCACGCACGGCGGCTTGGCTGGCACTGGTTTTTTCACCCTGCACCAGGTTGTGGATGCGGGTCCAGACCACGGCATCGGGCTGCACCTGGGGCTGTAGTTCGTTGATGCTGGCCAGGCGGCTCTGCCAGATCAGCGCGGCGGCGCGCACCGGCGCCTGCTCACGTGCCATGGCTTCAAAACGGCGGCGTGCGCCACCCCGCAAGGTTCCCAGCGCGTAGGCGCTGGCCAGGCGTTCCAGCAATTCAGTGTTTTTGAGGAGGTTCATGGTCATGCCTCCTTATGCAAAACGTGCCATGCACAGGCGCAACTGCTCCAGGCCGCGGCGTATCCAGGTCTTGACCGTGCCCAGCGGCAGGCTCAGTTGCTGGGCCAGTTCGCCGTGGCTCAGGTCGCGCACATAGGCCAGGCTGACCACTTCGCGCTGTTTGTTGTCCAGCTTGCCCAGGCACTGGTGCAGCGCCCATGCCTGTTCGCTGGCCTGGGCCGTGTCCATGGGGGTGGGGTTATCGCTGGCCAGGGTGTCAGCCAGCACATCGTCCAGTTCCTGCGTCACATGGCTGCGGTCCGCGGTGCGCCGGCGCAACATGTCCAGGCCCCGGCTGCGCACGATCAGGCCCATCCAGGCCATGGGCGGGCTCAGCGACGCGCGGTAGTCGGGGGCGCTGCGCCAGATGGACAAAAAGGCTTCCTGCAATACATCTTCTGCCCAATCGCGGTGGGTGACCACGCGCAGGGCCAGGCCGTACAACTTGGGAGCGCATTGGCGGTACAAAACCTTGAGGGCGGCATCGTCCTGCTGCGCCACGCGCTCCAGCAGGGCAATCAGCAGGGCGTCGCTGTTGTCAGTATTCATGGCTGCATTGTGCTGGAACGGGCTGGCGGGGCGTGTTGACCCGGCTGGGGGATGTGGATAACTATCAAATAGATAGCGGTTTTCGCTTATTCCACGGGGGCTAGAGGGTAAAAGCATGGTTTGCACTCCCTGGGCAGGGCTGGGTTGCACACAAAGCTGTGTATCCAGAGTACGCAACGCGCAGGGGGTTGGATTCAAACCCCGGCGGCGGTGCGCTTACCGCTGGCTGCTGCAACCCGGACCCACATGTGTGCCGGCCTTCCAAGCTTGCCCGCAGGCGATCAGTACATGTCCGGCCGACGCGGTAGTTTTCATACGTCTTTTGGGCCTCCAGCCCCCGTGCAATATGGGCAAATAGCTATTAACTTCATAGCGTCTTTTCCCCACAAATTGCCCTACCCATAGATCGCCCGCTCCGGCACAATCCATCCATATACAAAGATAAAGCCAAGGGAGGCAAAAATGGGCGGGGAGCGCTGGGCGGGGTGGGTCACCGGGTTCGCGATGGTCGTGCTGGGTGCTTTCTGGATGTTCATGTGGCTGATCGGCAGCAACGGGTTCAGCAGCAGCCGCGGCGGCGTGATTCTGGGGGGCAATCTGTTGCTGGTGGTGCTGGCGATCCCGGGGGCCACCTGGTTGGCAGTTCGCCTCAGCCGCCGCTGGCTGGCAGACGGCTGGCCACAGTGGAAGGCTGCGCCGCTGGCGATCGTGAGCGCGTTTGCGGCTGGCCTTGGTTTCCTGTGCGTCAGCTGTTTTGCGGTGCTGGCGCTGGCCAGCGCCTGACCAAGCTGCAGTGCGATACTGAACTTTATGCGCTTGGGATTCTTCTGCATACTCCTACTGGCTGGGCTCAGTTTCCACTGCCGCGCCTGGGCGGAAGAGGCTGTCACGGTGGTGCTGAGTGAAGATGGCGGCGCCTATGCAGAATTTGCCAGCCAGTTGGGTATCGCCCTGGGCCAGGCCAGCGGCGCCAAGACGCCCCTGCGCGTGGTAATCCTCAACAACCTGAAAGACGAGCCCCCCACCCGCAGTGCCGCGAGCCAGTTGCTGGTTGCCGTGGGCACGCCGGCCATGGCCGCGATGGCCCGCAAGCCGCCCAACGTGCCGGTTTTGAATGTTCTGGTGCCGCGGGCAAGCTTTCGCAGCGTGGCCCGCACCAACGCCCGCACGCAGGACAGCAAACTTTTCTCCGCCGTGTTCTTCGACCAGCCGTGGGCACGGCAGCTGGCGCTGATCCGGCACGCGGTGCCAGGGCGCAGGGTGGGCATCCTGTTGGGCAAGGATTCGGCCGAGCTCAGCGCCAGTCTGCTGGCAGCCGCCCGGGAGGCGCAGATGGTGGCCAGCATCGAGATGGTCGCCGATGAGGCGGATCTGCTGCCCGCCCTCAAACGCCTGCTGCCCAATAGCGATGCCCTGCTGGCCGTGCCCGATGCCACCATCTACAACCGCAGCAATATCGCCACCATTTTGCTGACCAGTTACCGCGCAAAGGTACCGCTGTTCGGCTTCTCTCCGTCCTATGTGAAGGCCGGCGCGGTGGCAGCGGTTTTTAGCCAGCCCGGCCAAATCGCGCAGCAGGTGGCCGAAATCATCCAGAACCTGCCGGCCAGCGGCAGCTTGCCTGCGCCCCAGTCGCCGCGTTACTTTTCCATCAACATCAATCCCCAGGTGCGCCAGTCCCTGGAATTGATCATGGACGATGAGGCGCAGCTTCTGCTCAAACTCAAACAGTTACCGGAGGGTGCCCCATGAAGAACTGGCGCCTCACACACCGCATCCTGCTGCTGGCGCTGGCGCCCGTCTGGATCATCACGGCCTTGCTGACCTTGCTGGTCGTGGTGGGGGGTATTACCGAAATCGACGGCGCACTCAAACTGCGTGGCACCGTGATCGTGCGCCAGTTGGCGCCCGCCAGCGAATATGGCGCTTTCTCTGGTAACCGCGAGGTCTTGCAGGCGCTGGCCCAGGCCGTGATGCGCGAGGACGATGCCAAGGCGGTCATGATCACGGATACACAGAACAGGGTGCTGGCCGTCAGCGGCACACCGGGGCAGTTCAGCCAAAACCACCGCGGGACCCTTGATCACGCGCAGGTCCTGTACAGCGACAAGGACGCACTGGTCTTCGCGGCGCCCATCTACCAGGACGCGCGCCAGGGCGATGGTTTTGGTCTGCTGGACCAGGCCGCCACCACACCGGCCAACGCGGCCAAGCTGCTGGGCACCGCCTACCTGGAGCTCAGCACTGCCGACAGCCAGCGCAGCAAAAACATGTTCATGCTGGTCTGCCTGCTGATAGGCGCGCTGGGGACGGCCAGCGCCACGGTCCTGGCCTTGCGCATGAGCCGCGACATCACGCGCCCCCTGCTGTCCTTGCTGGGCGGCGTCAACCAGATGGCGCAGGGCAAACTGGAAACCCGCATCCCCACCCAATCGACGGGCGAACTGGCCGAGCTGGAAAACGGCTTCAACCTGATGGCCGCAGAACTGCAAAGTGGCCATGAGGCTATGCGCAGGGTCAATGCCAATCTGGAGCAGTTGGTGGCACACCGGACCCAGCAGCTCAAGGACAGAAACCTGGCGCTGGAGCAGTTGTCCAAGACCGATCAGCTGTCCCGCGAGCAGGCCGAGGCGGCCAATACGGCCAAGAGTGAATTCCTGGCCAATATGAGCCACGAGATCCGCACGCCCATGAACGGCATCATTGGCATGACCCACCTGGCGCTGCAGACCACACTGGACGCCCGCCAACGCCATTACCTGCAGAACGTCGAAACGGCTGCCAAGGGCCTGCTGGGCGTCATCAACGACATCCTGGACTTTTCCAAAATCGAGGCGGGCAAGGTCAGCTTCGAGCACATTGATTTCCAGCTGGAAGATGTGCTGTACGGCGTGACCGACCTGGCGGTGATCAAGGCGCAGAAGAAAGGGCTGGAGCTGCTGTTCCGCATCGACGCGCAGGTGCCCCACGCCATGGTCGGGGACCCGCTGCGCCTGCGGCAGATCCTGACCAACCTGGTGGACAACGCCATCAAGTTCACCGAACACGGCGAAGTGACGGTCTCCATCAGCACCGTCGCGGTCGACCCGGACAGTGCGGTACTGCGTTTTGCCGTGACCGACACCGGTGTAGGCCTGGACGAGCAGCAAATCGGGCGCCTGTTCGCCCCCTTCACACAGGCCGACAACTCGACGACCCGCAAATATGGTGGCTCGGGTTTGGGGCTGACCATCTGCAAGCGCCTGGTGGAGCTGATGTACGGCCAGATGGAGGTCTCCAGCGCGCCGGGCGTCGGCAGCACCTTCTGCTTTACTGCAAGGTTTGGCTTGCGTGCAGGGCACCGGACACGCGCAACCGCGCAGGCGCCTCTGGATACGCTGCGGGTGCTGGTGGTGGACGACAACGCCAGCGCACGCGACATCTTCCACGGCATGCTGCAATCCCTGCAGATAGATGCTGTCTGCGTCACGGATGGTCTGCAGGCCCTGGATGCGCTGCAACAGGCACAACACGCCGGTCAGCCATTCGGGTTGGTGCTGGTGGATTGGCATATGCCCAGCATCGACGGTGTGGAGACCATACGGCGCATCCAGGCGGGCCAGAGTCTGGACACGCCGCCCATGTGCATGATGGTTACGGCCCACAGCAGGGAAGAGTTGCTGCAGCAGGTGCAGGAAGCAGGTGTCCGCATAGACGGGCTGCTGATCAAACCGGTTGCGCCGTCCACGCTGCATGACAGCATCATGACGGCGCTGGGCATGGATGCAGGTCCCAGCCGGCACACGGTGGCGGGTCGCAGTGCGCGCAGTGACGTGGAAGCCGCCTTGCGGGGTGCCCACATCCTGTTGGTCGAAGACAACGACATGAACCGCGAATTTGCGCTGGAGATCCTGGGCCGCGCGGGCATTCAGGTCGATGTGGCGGGCAATGGCAAGGAAGCGCTGGAAAAAATCGACTGCTTCCACTACGACGGTGTGTTGATGGATTGCCAGATGCCGGTCATGGACGGTTTTGAGGCCACCCGCAGCATTCGTGCCGACGGACGCTTCGCGGCACTGCCCGTGATCGCCATGACGGCCAATGCCATGGCGGGTGACCGCGAGCGGTGTGCCGACGCCGGCATGAACGACCACATTGCAAAACCCATAGACATCGACCTGATGTTCCTGACGCTGGCCCGCTGGATGAAGCCGCGCATTGGCGCCGATGTTGCCATTGCCAAACCCCCGATGCCACAGACCACACCCATGCCCCATGTCGCCGAACTGGATGTTGCAACGGTCATGGGGCGTATTGGAGACGACGGCGATTTGTTCCGCAATATGCTGCGGTGGTTTGTCGATGGACAGGCTGGTTTTGTCCCGAATTTGCGGCTGGCCCTCACAGCTGGCGACCACGCCACTGCACAGCGACTGGCACACACCTTCAAGGGTGCTGCGGGCGACATCGGTGCGACCCGCTTGTGTGAGGCGGCCAAGGCGCTGGAGGCCGCATTGCAGGCTCCGTCTGCCACCACACTGCCTGACGTGGTGAATGCGGTTGAGGTTCTGCTGGCTCAACAACTCACGGACATCCGGCAGGCGATAACCCTGTCAGCAGGGGCTGTGCCGCAGGAGGGCGCACTGCCTGGCGAAGGGGAACCGGCCGCCCTGCTGCGCAAGATGGCTAAACTGCTGCGCAACGACGACGCACAGGCACTGGAATTGCTTGCCCCCCTGGCGGTGCATGCGAAACGCAGCGGGCAGCAGGATGCATTTCGCCGCCTGGAGGAACTGGTTACACAGTTTTCACTGAACGAGGCGCTCCCGGTATTGCAAGGCATCGCATCAAACATGGACATCACGCTGGATTGAGGTTCACACGACATGGCTGCGCATACCAATACATTCCCGGCATTTGCGGGCGAAGCGACCGTTCTGGTGGTGGACGACACACCAGCCAATCTGTCCCTGATGAGCAGCCTGCTCAAGGATACCTACAAGGTCAAGGTTGCCAATTGCGGCGAACGCGCCCTGGAGATTGCACAGTCGGAAACACCGCCTGATCTGATTCTGCTGGACATCATGATGCCTGGCCTGGATGGCTACGAAGTGTGCCGCCGCCTCAAGGGGCAGGAGTCCACCAAGGACATCCCCATCATTTTTCTTACCGCCATGGCCGACGTCGAGAACGAAAGCATGGGCTTCGCCCTGGGCGCAGTGGACTACATCTCCAAACCGTTCAACAAAACCGTGGTGAAGGCGCGCATACGTGTGCACATGCAGCTCAAGAGGCAAAGCCGCCTGCTGGAAAATCTGGTCTTCATAGATGCCCTGACGGAGATCCCCAACCGCCGTGCCCTGGACCAGACGTTTGCACACGAGTGGGCGCGTAGCCTGCGCACCGGCTCACCCTTGTCTTACATCCTGGTCGATATAGACCTGTTCAAACAGTTCAACGACCACTATGGCCATGGCAGTGGGGATGAATGCCTGGCCCGTGTGGCCAAAGCACTGCATGGCTGCGTGCAGCGGCCCGGCGACTGCCTAGGCCGTTATGGGGGAGAAGAGTTTGCCGCCATCCTGGCCAATACCGATATGGACCAGGCACTGCAGGTGGCCCACAATTTCCATACCAGTGTTGCGGCCCTGCAGATACCCCATGCGCGTTCGGACGTTGCCACCCAGATAACCATCAGCATCGGCGTTGCAACTACGCGACCGATTGCAGACCAGAACCCACATCTGCTCAGCGGTACAGCGGACAACATGTTGTATGCAGCCAAACACGCGGGCAAGAATACAACACGTAGCCAGCGACTCTGAACCGTGGCATCATGGCGCAGCACCTGCACACTTGCACCCATGTCCCATTCAGACTATTTCAAGCGGCTGCCGCAGGCAGCGCTGGCGTCCCTTGTTTGGATGGCAAGCGGTACCTGCGCGGCGCAAGCCAGCGTGTCGGCGGACGATGTTTTCACCCAAGACCTTCCGCTGGTTCTGACGGCATCGCGACTCTCGCAGCCAGTCTCGGAAGCCCCGAGTGCCGTCACCGTCATCGACCGGAAAATGATCGTGGCATCGGGTTTTCGCACGGTCCCCGAGTTGATGCGACTGGTTCCCGGCATGTACGTTGGGTTTGTGGACGCCAACCGCCCCATCGTATCCCTGCACGGCTCTTCCGACGAGTTCGCGCACCGCATGCAGGTGCTGATCGACGGGCGTAGCGCCTATCTGCCGCCGTTCGGTGGCGTGCACTGGGCGGACCTGCCCTTGCTGAGTGAAGACATTGAACGCATAGAAGTGGTGCGCGGCCCCTCCTCTGCATCCCACGGTGCCAATTCGTTCTATGGTGTGATCAACATCATTTCGCGTGAGGCGGCCGACCAGACCGGCACCAGCCTGTCTGCCAGCGGCGGACATGCGGCGGACGCGCTGGTTCGCTTCGGCCGCACGGTGGGCAATTTCGACTACCGGGTGTCACTGGGTTACCGTTCGGACAAGGGGCTGGACAATTTCATCCTGAACGATCGCAATGCCACACGTGTATTGAACTTCCGGGGTAATTACCACCCCAGCGCCACCGACAGTGTGGATATCCAGATGGGAAGCAGCGACGGCGTATTTGGCCTGGGCATAGAAGGCCGACCGGAAGACGCCTTTCGCAACACCACAGCGCGCAGCGACTTCCAGCAGATCAGCTGGCTGCATGTGTGGCCCGGTGGCGACGAGAGCAAGCTGACCTATTCACGTGCCAGCCGCCAGTCCCGGGACCCGTATATCTGTATCGACAACGAGGCCTGCCAGAACAAGGTCATGGGCAAAACCGTTGCAGAAGGTTTTACCACCCGCGATGTGTACACCCGGCGCCATGATCTGGAAGTCCAAAACACCGTGCAATGGGGCGCACACAACCGGCTGGTCTGGGGCGCGGACCTGCGCAGCGACCATGCAGACTTTCCCCTGCTGTTTGCACAACCCTACACCGTCAACCCATGGCAGGTGTTTGTCCACAACGAGTGGCGTTTGCCCAACTCCGCTGTGTTCAATATCGGCACCATGCTGGAGGATGACGGCATGGGCAATCGCAGCCAATCGCCGCGGGCCTCGCTGAACTACCATCTCTCGCCCGAGCACACCGTGCGGGTCGGCGTCTCGACCGCTACACGCAGCCCGGTGATGTCGGAGGCCTTCATCGCAGCCGACAACACCATCTGGGGCGGCGCCTATGTCCCCCCCGTGCTGCCGCTGACACCCGAGCGTGTGGTGTCGCGGGAAATCGGCTACATCGGCGAGTTTCGCCAGTTGGGTTTATCCATTGAATCCCGCCTGTACACCGAGTCGGTGCGCAACCTGATCTGGTGGGACAAATGTGTTGAACTGCCCCGCTGCGCCGATGGTTTTGGCAACCTCCTCGCCGCGGAGTACCAGGGCCTGGAAGTGACCGCAAAGTTGCGTTGGGACGAAGGGCGGAATTTCCTGATTGCCAACTACGCCCGCCAGCGCGCATCCGCAAGCCTGCATGCGTTTCCCACCCAGTACTTTCACCCCCAGCTTGGCGAAGCAGTCAAAGATTTTTATACCAACAAATACCTCGCCCTGTTTCCGGAGTCGGTCCCCCTGAACAGCGGCAGCCTGCTGTTATCCGTGGCACTGGCCGACGCGTGGCGGCTGAGCACGGGTTATTACTTCAGGGACCAGGTGCGCGTTCTGGATGTGGCAGCCGACGTGACCCCGGAGTACAGCATGCACCGCATTGACATGCGGCTGGCGAAGGCGTTCAAGTTTGAACAGGGTCGCCAGGCGGAAGTGGCTGTGGTGGTGCAGAACCTCAACCGGGACAACTACACCAAGTACGGCACCGTCAATCGCGTTGCCGAAGTGCCGTTCACCCGGCGCGCCTGGTTGACTGCGGCCCTGCATTTCTAGCCGCACCCTGTTTGGCGCGCCGCCAGTAATAGGCAAACCCGGTCGCCAGCACCACATGCAGAACCGCGTTGGGCACCAGGCCCGACAGGTCGGTGATGACCCCTTGGACGCAGGCCAGCACCTCGGTTGCGAGCAGGCCCAGTTGCACCAACAGATTGCCCAGCATCAGCACACGCATCGTCGGTGAGTCGGCATGGCTGCGCACCAGGCTGGCGACCACACCGGTGCACACCAGCAAGACGCCGACTTCACGCATCCACACATTGGCCGCGGCGCTGGGCACCGTGCCTTTGCTGGCCAGCAAGGCGGCGGGGAACATTACGGCGACAGTGCCCACGCCCAGCGCAATGGCGG
The DNA here is from genome assembly GCA_040387325.1 of Pseudomonadota bacterium. GTDB lineage: Bacteria > Pseudomonadota > Gammaproteobacteria > Burkholderiales > Burkholderiaceae_C > Allorhodoferax. The sequence goes on from JAZKDY010000127.1 coordinate 11,942, forward strand.
CGGCGAGGGTCAGAAAAGTCTTTTGTTGCATGGGGCATGAACTCCTGTAAAGAATCCCCCATCGTGCCGGCGCGGCGCACACCCCGCAATGACGTCTGCAGGTAATTGCCACGCAGGTTGCCACTGCTACAGTGACCGCATGGCCGACCACACACTGTTCAGTGCACTGCTCAAATACTGGCGCGGCCAACGCGGCATGTCGCAACTGGACCTGGCGCTGGCGGCCGATGTGTCTGCCCGCCACGTGAGTTTTCTGGAATCCGGCCGGGCCAGCCCGAGTGAAGACATGGTGCTGCGCCTGATGGCCACGCTGGCGGTGCCGCTGCGCGACCAGAACGAGGTGCTGCGCGCTGCATCCTTCGCACCCCGGTTCGCGGAGCCGCCGCTGGACGCGATAGCCCCGTCCATCGACTTCGCGCTGACCCGCATGCTGGCGCAGCAGGAGCCTTTTCCGATGGTGGTCATGGACCTGGCCTACGGTGTGTTGCGCACCAACAGCGCGGCGCAACAGGTTTTCTCCCGCTTTGTGCAAGACCCTGAACGCCTGTCTGCTCCGCTGAACCTGTATGCGCTGGTGTTTGATCCGCAGCTGGCGCGGCCCTTCATCCAGAACTGGCCGCAGGTCGGGCAACACATGATGGCCCGTTTGCACCGTGAGGCCTTGAGCCGCCCCAACGATGGCCGCCTGTGGGCGCTGCTGGATACGGTGCTGGCCTATCCGGATGTGCCGCAGGCCTGGCGGCAGCCCGACTTTGCAACCACCGGTGAAGCCACGTTTTCGCTGGTGCTCGAACGCAATGCATTGGTGATGCGGTTCTTCATGGCCGTAACAGCCTTCTCCGCGCCGCAGCAGATCACGCTGGACGAACTGCGCATCGAAAGTTACTTCCCCCTGGACGACGCTACGCGGCTGGCCTGTGAGCGGCTGGCCGCAAGCAACTCCTGAATTGATAGCAATACAATCAGATTTCGCAGGGGCTAGAGGCAGATTTGGCTTAAGGCCATGCCGCCAACTACATATTGCGCCGGTACTGTCCACCCACCTCAAACAGCGCATTCGTGATCTGCCCCAGCGAGCAGACCCGCACCGCGTCCATCAGCACCTCAAACACATTCTTGTTGTCGATGACGGCTTGCTGCAGGCGCTTGAGCACGGCGGGTGACTCGGCAGCGTGTGTAGCGTGGAACGCGGCCAGGCGCTTCAGCTGGTTCTGCTTTTCCTCGTCGGTACTGCGGGCCAATTCCAGCTTGTCCATGACCTGGTCGCCATGCGGGTTGCGGAAGGTGTTGACACCGATGATGGGCAGCTCGCCGGTGTGTTTGAGCATTTCATACGTCATGCTCTCGTCCTGGATCTTGCCGCGCTGGTAACCGGTTTCCATTGCACCCAACACACCGCCGCGGTCGGCAATGGCGTTGAACTCGGACAACACGGCCTCTTCAACCAGCTCGGTCAGCTCTTCGATGATGAAGGAGCCCTGGTTGGGGTTCTCGTTTTTGGCCAGGCCCCACTCGCGGTTGATGATGAGCTGGATGGCCATCGCGCGGCGCACGGAATCTTCGGTCGGTGTGGTGATTGCCTCGTCGAAGGCATTGGTGTGCAGGCTGTTGCAGTTGTCGTAGATCGCGATCAGCGCCTGCAGCGTGG
>JAZKDY010000128.1:0-3011 GCA_040387325.1 Pseudomonadota bacterium
GGACGTGGAAACCCTGCGCGCGCTGGAAGACGCGCTGCTCGAGTTCGCCGGCACCGTGATGGTCATCAGCCACGATCGCTGGTTCCTCGACCGCATCGCCACGCACATCCTCGCGGCCGAAGGCGACAGCCAGTGGACCTTCTTCGACGGCAACTACCAGGAGTACGAAGCCGACAAGAAGAAACGTCTGGGTGAAGAAGGTGCCAAGCCCAAGCGCATGCGTTACAAGGCGCTCAAGTAGAACTTTTTAAACCCGCCCATGCCACCACCAGCTGCCTCCACCGCGTCACCGCAATACCAGGCGCTGTACCGCGCCACGGTGCAGGAGGCTGCTGCTGGCGGGCACATGCTGATGGGCAAGCTGGTGGCAGCGGCCCGCCAGGGCCTGCAAGAGCGTGAAGCCGCCTGCCGCGACCTGCGCGAGCGCGACGCTCTGGCCCAATCGGGCAAACAGTTGCGCGACTGGGAGGCCAAGCTCTGCGACCGTTATCCCCATGCATTGCTGGATGCCTTTACCAAGCCCGAATCCGCGCGCAAGGCGGGCAGCCCGCTGGCCCTTACCGAAGTCGGTTTCGACGAGCTGGAGCTGATGGACGAGGTTCAGGTGTTGACCAGTGTCACCCTTGCCCGTACGCAACAGGTGGCCATGCTCGCCGCCGAGGCCAGCCTGGCCGAACTCAATACCCTGATCTGCAGCACCCTGGGCCTGGGTGCGGTCAATGCCGAGCGCAACCCCTTGCGCCCCCAGATTTACGTGAACGCGCTCAAGGCTGTGGTGGAGCAGACCGGCCTGCCACCCACTATGCAGCTGGACTGGCTCAGTGCCATGAGCACTGCGCTGGGCCGGGAGCTGCGCGCCATGTACATCCAACTGTGTGCATCGTTGCAAAGCCAGGGTGTGGTGGCCGCGGCGTATGTGGTGGTGCAGACACCCAGTGCCACAGGCGGCGGCGGGCAGGGTGTGGGACGTGGCGTGGCGCAGGATGCGTATCTGGCCCCCGGCCTGCAAACGCAGGGTGCGCCCTCTGGCGCGGGTGCGGCACCTTCCGCCACACCTGCTCCACCGGCACCACCCAAGGATGCGACCCTGCTGACGCTGGACAAGTTGCGCCGGCTGTTGTCCGGCGAGCTGGATACACCCGCGGCGCAGTTGTCGCCCATGGAGCAGTTTGCGCAACGGTTCTCCCGCGAGTTCGAGGTCGACAATGCCTTGAGCCCCGCACCTGCAGCCGATTTTGACGCCACCGTACCGGCCGCGCTGGAAGCGCTCAAGGAGATGCAACAGGTCGACGAAGTGGTGCAACGGCTGCAGCAGCGCCGTGTGGCCGCCCCTGTGCCCGTGCAAGCCGGTGACAACTCGGTCGAGGCGGTCCGCGCCCATTTGCGCAACCATTCTCGTGGCGTGGGCCAGTCGCTGAGCCTGGAAGTCATCACGCTGATGGTGGACAACATCGCCCGCGATGGCCGTCTGCTGGCGCCCATACAGCAATTGATACGCCGGCTGGAGCCACCGCTGCTGCGCCTAGCGCTGGTAGACCCGCGGCTGTTTACCAACAAGCAGCACCCTGCCCGTGTGCTGGTGCAGGAACTCGCCGACCACAGCCAGGCCTATGCATCACCCCAGGCCAAAGGTTTTGCCGAATTTGTGTCGGGCATTGAGCAGGCTTTTGCCATGCTCAACCAGGCGCCTATTGAAAATGCCGAGCCCTTTGAGCAGGTGCTGCAGGTTTTACGGGAAGAATGGCGCGAAGTCACACGGCGCAATGATCGCAACCGCGACCAGGCGGTGCAGGCGTTGCAACACGCGGAGGAACGTAATTTGTTGGCCGAAAAAATTGCCAGAGACATTGCCGCCCACCGGGATGCCGACAAGGTGCCCGCCGTTGTTCTCGACTTTTTATGCGGCCCGTGGGCGCAGGTTGTAGCGCAGGCGCGCATCGTCGGTCCCGTCACCGCCGGGAGCGCCGCCGACAAGTACCAATCCCTGGTGTCGGCGCTGCTGTGGAGCACCCACCCGGACCTCAGCCGCAAGGACACCCCCAAACTGACCCGTCTGGTGCCTCCGCTGCTCAGCACCCTGCGTGAGGGGCTGGACACCATCCACTACCCGCCGACCAAGACCAGTGCCTTTTTTGAAACCCTGATGGGCTTGCACCAGCGCGCGTTCCGCGCCGAACACAAACCGCTGGCGCCGCTCCCTGTGGTGGAGCCAGAGACCGGCCCGTCCAGCTCGGTACGCGACCATCTTGTGGACGAGGACAACCCCTGGGTGGCGCCGGAGGAGGCGCGGGCTTCCAATTTTATGGACCTGCCCGACACAGCGGAGCAGGCACAGGCGCCGGACACGGCCCCAACGGTCATGGGCATCGGGCCCGACATGGATGGCGCCCATGCAACGTTGGTGCTGGGATGCTGGGTGGAGCTGCTGGTCAACGCGCAGTGGGTGCGTACACAGCTGACCTGGATCAGCTCCCACGAAAACCTGTTTTTGTTCACCAGTGCGGCGGGCGAGGCCCAGTCCATGACACGGCGCTCACGCGACAAACTGATCGCGGCTGGCCATCTGCGGGTGATTTCTGGCGCGCCGGTGGTGGATGGTGCGCTGAATGCCGTGGCCCAGATGGCCATGCGCAATAGCGTCAACTCCATGTTTTGAGCCAGTGGCTTAAGCGATTCTGGCCTCTAGCCCCCGTCGAATTTAGCTACTGCGCTATTGTTTTTATAGCGATTGTCGTGGGTTCACCGCCGGGCCGCCCCAAGGTGAACGGTGGCGCCCTCGGGGGGCAGCGACCCGCGCAGCGGCGGAGCGTGGGGGCTCTGGTTATCAGAGCGCATGTTCCGCATAAAACTTGCCACCATGGAACAAAAGCGGTGATGCACCTGCGCGACGGGCGCAACGCTCCACTTCACCCACAAAGATCACATGGTCGCCCTCTTCGTAGCGGCTGCGGTTGAAACACTCAAAGGTAGCCGCCGCGCCCTGCAGCAAGGGTGCACCGCTGGAACCCTCT
>JAZKDY010000128.1:3021-3298 GCA_040387325.1 Pseudomonadota bacterium
GCCAGGTCCTGCTGTTCGGCGCTGAGGATGTTGATGGCGTAGTGTGAGCCGGTGCTGAAGGCTGGCATGGAGCCGGCCGAGCGTGCCAGGCTCCATAAAACCAGGGGTGGCGTCAGTGAGACCGAGTTGAACGAGTTGGCAGTCAGCCCTATGAAGGCACCCTGCGCATTGCGGGCCGTGACGATTGTCACGCCGGTTGCAAACATGCCCAGCGCATCACGGACTTCGGTAGGGGAGAAGTTGGGGGCAAGGGCCCCAGGGGGGAGGACTGTCGAAG
>JAZKDY010000129.1:0-40254 GCA_040387325.1 Pseudomonadota bacterium
TGGCCCCCTGAAAAGCAGCCATGACGGACCAGAAAAAGATAGCAATTCTGCGGGTAACACACCTGCGCGGCCCCAACATCTGGACCTACCGCCCGGTCATTGAGGCTTGGGTGGACATTGGGGACCTGGAAGACTTCCCATCCAACACCATTGACGGCTTTTACGAGCGGCTGACCGGCTTTCTGCCCAGCTTGATCGAACACCACTGCAGCCCCGGCGTGCGCGGCGGCTTCTTGCAGCGCGTGAAGGAAGGCACTTACGCGGCGCACATCGTCGAACACGTCACGCTGGAACTGCAAAACCTGGCCGGCATGCGCACCGGTTTTGGCAAGGCCCGGCAAACCTCGCAACGCGGGGTCTACAAGATTGCATTCCGCACGCGCCAGGAGCAGGTGGGGCGTGACGCCCTGGTTGCTGGCCGTGACCTGGTCGAAGCGGCCATCAACAACACCCCGTATGACGTCGCTGCCGCCGTGGCCGTATTGCGTGAAAAGGTGGACGACCTCTGCCTGGGGCCCAGCACGGCGCACATTGTGGACGCCGCCACCGAGCGCCGCATTCCGTCCATTCGCCTGACGGAGGGCAATCTGGTGCAACTGGGCTACGGCATCAACCAGCGACGTATCTGGACGGCGGAGACCGACCAGACCAGCGCCATTGCTGAAGAAATTGCCAGCGACAAGGACTTGACCAAGGCCCTGCTCAAATCCTGTGGTGTACCGGTGCCAGAAGGCCAACTGGTCCGCAGTGCCGAGGCTGCGTGGGAGGCCGCGCAAGAAATTGGTGTGCCCGTGGTGCTGAAACCCTACGACGGCAACCATGGCCGTGGCGTATCGCTGAACCTGGTCACACAAAGCGATGTGGAGGCCGCCTATGCGCTGGCCCACCGCAAGGGTGGTGGCAGCAGCGTCATCGTTGAGAAATACATTGCAGGCACTGAGCACCGCGCCCTGGTTGTCGGGCGCCAGGTGGTCGCCGTGGCACGCGGAGAAACGCTGTGGGTGGTTGGCGACGGTGTTTCCACCATCGACCAATTGGCGGATGCACAAATCAACACCGATCCACGCCGTGGCACGGGCGAAGAGTTCCCGCTCAACGTCATCATTCCCAGCGAGACCGGCGAGGTGATCCTGGAACTGGAGCGCGCGGGACTGACCCCGCAATCCATCCCGGCCAAGGACGAGCGGGTGCTGATCCAGTCCAACGGCAATGTGGCTTTTGACATCACCGACCAGGTACACCCCAGCGTGATCGCCGCTGCCGCCCTGGCGGCCCGTGTGGTCGGCCTGGACATCGCGGGTGTGGACATGGTGCTGGAGGACGCGACCAAGCCCTTGCACGCCCAACGTGCAGCCATCATTGAGGTTAATGCCAGTCCTGGCCTGCTGGCCCATATCAAGCCGGCCGAAGGACAGGGCCGTCCCGTCGGCAAGGCCATCATCGAACACCTGTTTGGCATGGACCGCGACGGGCGCATCCCCATCGTGGGCATCACTGGCACACAAAAAACTGGGCGCATCGCCCGCATGGTGGCGTGGCTGGCCCACATCAGCGGCAAACATGTGGGCCTGGCCTGCAGTGAAGGCCTGTACCTGGATGGCCGCCAGGTGGACGCCAAAGATTGCGCCCATTGGGAGCCGGGTCAGCGCCTGCTGATCAACCGCTCGGTGCAGGCGGCCGTGTTCGAGAACGGCAGCCAGACCATCCTGGCCGAAGGCCTGGCCTACGACAAATGCTCCGTGGGTGTGGTTACCGACGTGAGCTGGCACGAATCCCTGGTGCCGTTTGACATTCTGGATGCCGAGCAGGCCTACAAGGTGGCCCGCACCCAGGTCGATGTGATTTTGCCCACCGGTACCGCCGTGCTGAATGCGGCCGACCCGCAGGTGGTGGAGATGGCCGAGCTGTGCGACGGCAAGGTCATTTTCTACGGTATGGACGGCAGCAGTGCCGTGTTGACCCAGCACCGCGAAGCGGGTGAACGCGTGGTATTTGTGCGGGACGACCAGATCGTGCTGGCCCAAGGGGCGCAAGACGTGGCCCTTTTGCCACTGGCCTCCCTCAAGCCAGCCAAGGCATCCCAACCCGAGATGGTGATGGCGGCCGTGGCAGCAGCATGGGCTCTGAACATCCCGCCCGAACTGATTGGCGCAGGCCTGCGGACCTTTGAGTCCAACCCCAAAAAAACACCTTACTGATTGATAGACCATGGAAGTAACCCGCGTCCGAGCCCTGCGTGGCCCCAATTTGTGGAGCCACCACACCGCCATACAGTCCATCGTGTCCTGCGAACCGGCAGAGCGCGACATTGGCAAGATTGACGGTTTTGAAGACCGGCTGCGCGCCCGGTTTCCGGAGATCAGCCCATTCCAGCCCAGCGGACACGATGACTCCATCCCCTTGGTCCACGTGCTGGAATTGGCAGCACTGGGCCTGCAAGCGCAAGCCGGCTGTCCCGTCACCTTCAGCTGTTGCACCCCCACAGTGGATACCGACGTATACCAACTGGTCGTGGAGTACAGCGAAGAACCGGTTGGCCGCCTGGCCATGGATCTGGCGCAGGCGCTGTGCCAATCCGCACTGGACGACACGCCGTTCGATCTGGCCGATGCGCTGACCCAGTTGCGCGATCTGGATGAAGACGTGCGCCTGGGCCCCAGCACCGGCTGCATCGTGGATGCCGCCGTGGCCCGTGGCATCCCCTTCAGCCGCATGACCGAAGGCAGCATGGTGCGGTTTGGCTGGGGCAGCAAACAACGCCGCATCCAGGCCGCAGAGATGGACGTGACCAGCGCCATCTCCGAGGCCATCGCGCAGGATAAGGATCTGACCAAGAAGCTGCTCGCCGCCGCAGGTGTGCCGGTGCCAGCAGGCCGCGAGGTGAGTGATGCCGAAGATGCCTGGGTGGCTGCCTGTGAAATTGGCCTGCCGGTCGTCGTCAAACCCAAGGACGGCAACCAGGGCAAGGGCGTCACGGTCAACATCACGACCAAGGAACAACTAACCAAGGCTTACGCAACTGCCGCCGAATTCCGCGACGACATCCTGGTAGAACGCTACATGCCGGGCAATGATTTCCGCCTGCTGGTGGTGGGCGACAAGCTGGTCGCCGCCGCAAGGCGCGACCCGCCCAAGGTGGTGGGTGACGGTGTGCATACGATCACCGAGCTGGTGCACCAGGTCAACCAGGACCCCCGGCGCGGTTCCGGCCACTCCACATCCCTGACCAAAATCCGCTTTGACGACATTGCCCACGCGTGCCTGGCCAGCCAGGGTTTTACGGCGGATGCCATTCCCGCCAAAGGCCAGCGGGTCAACCTGCGCAACAACGCCAACCTGTCCACCGGCGGCTCGGCCACTGACGTGACGGATGATGTGCACCCCGAGGTGGCGGCCCGCGCGGTGGCGGCAGCCCATATGGTGGGTCTGGACATCTGCGGGGTGGATCTGGTGTGCGACAGCATCCTGCGGCCTATCGAAGAGCTGGGCGGCGGCATTGTCGAAGTCAACGCAGCACCCGGCCTGCGCATGCACCTGAGTCCGTCCTTTGGCAAGGGCCGTGCCGTGGGTGAGGCCATCATCTCCAGCATGTTCAAGAATGGCCAGAACGGCCGCATACCGATTGTTGCGGTGACCGGCACCAATGGCAAAACCACCACGGTGCGCCTGATCTCACACCTTCTGGCGCAAAAAGGCCTGTGTGTGGGCATGACCAATACCGATGGCGTCTATGTGGGTGGCAACGTCATCGACACCGGCGATTGCAGCGGCCCCAAGAGCGCCAAGAGTGTGCTGCTGCACCCCGATGTGGACGCTGCCGTATTGGAAACCGCACGCGGTGGTGTGCTGCGCGAAGGCCTGGCCTTTGACCGCTGCGACGTGGCCGTGGTCACCAATGTGGGCAGCGGTGACCATTTGGGCCTGAACTACATCACCACGGTGCAGGACCTGGCCGTGCTCAAGCGCGTGATCGTGCAAAACGTGTCGCCCACCGGCGTGGCGGTGCTCAACGCCACCGACCCAACCGTGGCAGCCATGGCCAGCAAATGCCGCGGCTCGGTCACCTTCTTTGCCGTCGACAAATTCCACCCCATCATGGCCACGCACCGCGCCCAAGGCCAGGCCGTTGTCTATGTGGAAAACGGCCACATCGTCGCCAGCAAGGGCGAGTTCCAGCAAACCATTCCGCTGGCGGCCATTCCGATCACCATGGGCGGGCTGATCCCCTTCCAGGTCGAAAACGTGATGGCCTCTGTGGCGGCCGCTTGGGCGCTGGACCTGGACTGGGACACGATCCGCGCAGGGCTGGCCGGTTTCTCCAACGACACCCACAACGCCCAGGGCCGTTTCAACTTCTTCCAGTACCGCGGTGCCACGGTGATTGCCGATTACGGCCACAACCCCGACGCCATGATTGCGCTGGTCCAGGCCGTGCAAGCCATGCCCGCGGCACGGCGCTCGGTGGTGATCAGCGGTGCCGGCGACCGGCGCGACCAGGACATCCGCCAGCAGACCGAAATTCTGGGCGATGCGTTTGACGAAGTGATCCTGTACGAGGACCAGTGCCAGCGCGGCCGCCAGGACGGCGAAGTCATTGCACTCTTGCGCCAGGGCCTGGCCCATGCGCAGCGCACCACACAAACCTCTGAAATCAAGGGCGAGTTTCTGGCCATAGACACGGCCATGGACAAGCTGGCGGCCGGTGACCTGTGCCTGATCCTGGTGGACCAGGTCGAAGAGGCCTTGGCGCATATCGCTGCCAAGGTGCAAAAAGGCTGAGGCCTTTTTCCTAAACGCCTTCGGCGGTAGGCCCGCGCCCCATCAGGGCGGCCACCGCTTGCACGGGTTGCAGGCGGCCATCCAGCAGGTCCACCACACAGCGGGCAATCGGCATGTCAATGCCCAAGCTTGTGGCGCGCTGCACCACGGTGCGCGCGCTGTACACACCTTCGGCGACATGGCCCAGCGACGCAATCACCTGCTCCAGGGTTTGCCCCTGGGCCAGGCCCTGGCCCACGCGCCGGTTACGCGACAAATCACCAGTGGCGGTCAGCACCAGATCCCCGAGCCCACTCAGCCCCATAAAGGTCTCGGCCTTGGCACCCAGCGCCAGGCCCAGGCGGCTCATCTCCGCCAGTCCCCGCGTGACCAGTGCCGCCCGGGCGTTCAGGCCCAGTTGCAGCCCATCACACAGGCCGGTGGCGATGGCCAGCACATTCTTCACGGCACCGCCCACTTCCACACCCACCACATCGTCGTTGGCGTACACGCGTAACGTGGAGCTATGAAAGGCAGCGACCAAGGCGTCGCGCACCGAAACGTCAGCACTGGCGGCCACCAAGGCGGTTGGTTTGCCCAAGGCGACTTCCTGCGCAAAGCTGGGACCACTCAACACACCAGCGCGAAGACCGCTGGCGACCTGGGCCTGGATTTCGTGGCCCATCAGGCCCGGTGCGCCATCGATGCCAGCCTCAAAACCCTTGCACAGCCATGCCACTGCGGCTGTGCAGTCCTTGGACAGGGAGAGCAGACCGCGCAAGCCCGCCATGGGGGAAGCAAGAATGACCAGGTCATCGGCGCGCAGGCTGGGCAGCAGCTCCGGCAAGGCCTGGCTGCTGATTTGCAATCCGGCTGGCAGGGCAATGCCCGGCAAATAACGCTGGTTTTGACGGCCCTGCTGCAGGGCCAGCGCCTGGGCCGCATCACGCACCCAAAGGGTAACGGCATGCGGCGCTGCGGCATTGCGGCTGGCGTTGACGGCCAGCGCAGTACCCCAGGCGCCACCCCCGACTACTATTATTTTCATAGCACTATAAGCAATGAGTACGGGGGCTAGGGGGCGATTTCGCCCAGATGATTACTGGGGCAGGGCGCTGGCAGGTGCGTTCGCCGAGGCAGCTGCCTGGGCTTGTTGCTGCTGCTCGTACATGGCCTGGAAGTTGATTTCTGTCAGGTGCACGGGTGGGAAACCACCGCGCTGGATCAGATCGGCAACGTTGCCACGCAGGTAGGGGTAAACGATTTGTGGGCAAGCGATACCCATCAAAGGACCCATCTGGTCTTGCGGCACGTCACGGATTTCGAAAATACCGGCTTGTTTGGCTTCCACCAGAAACACGGTCTTGTCCTTGATCTTGGTGTGCACGGTAGCAGTCACGGCCACTTCAAAAATGCCGTCGGTCACAGGGGATGCTTCCACGCCCAACTGGATGTCCACGGAAGGCTGTTCCTGCTCCAGCAGGATGGCGGGGGAATTGGGTTGCTCCAGCGAAGCCTCTTTGAGGTAGACGCGTTGGATCTGGAAAACAGGGTTTGCAGGAGTCTGGTCGGACATAAAAACAGTCTTTCAAAGTAAAACAATGCCCGCCCAAAAACACTCCGGGCAGGCCAATAACGGTAATTAACGGAAATTTCGTTAACTGAAGATTATCTCAGGCCACCAAGACCGTTCTTCAAGGCAGCAGGCCTAGGGGTCATCCCTAGGTAGCCTGGAGCAAAGGCAGCAAGCCACCCCGACCATCCAGTGCCATCAGGTCATCACAGCCGCCCACGTGGGTGTCGCCAATGAAGATTTGCGGCACGGTGCGCCGCCCCGTGATCTCCATCATCTTCACACGCTCCTGGGGCAGGTTGTCCACGCGGATTTCGTCGATGCTTTCAACACCCTTGGACAGCAGAATGCGCTTGGCCTGCACGCAATAGGGGCAGAACGCCGTGGTGTACATCTTCACGGATTGCACGGTTTCAACCCTTTTCAACAGGCAGATTGGCCGCCTTCCAGCCCGCCAGGCCACCGGCCAGGCTTTGGGCCTTGTCGTAACCCAGTTTTTTGGCGGTAGCCACCGCGCGCGCAGACCTGGCACCGGACTGGCAGACCAGAATCACGGGAAAGGCCTTGTTTTTGACCACATTGCCCAACTTGCTCTCCAGTTCGGCCAGCGGAATATTTTTGGCACCACCCACATGGCCAGCGGCGAACTCTGTGGGGTCGCAGACGTCAATGACCACGCCTTTTTCGCGGTTGATCAGTTGCACTGCAGAAGCCGGGTCGAGGCCGGCGGTGGCTGCGCCCTGGATCAGGGGCATCAGCAGCATTGCGCCGGATGCAACGGCAACGGCAATCAGCATCCAGTTATCGAGAATGAATTTCACTTTGTTCCTTGTAAGTAATCGGGCGTCCAACCCGCTATTTTAGAATGCTGACTGGATCAAAGCCCAACCCTCCCCTCTATCCCCGCATTTACCGCACCACCATGTACAAACTTGTTCTCGTTCGCCACGGCGAATCCACCTGGAATCTCGAAAACCGCTTCACGGGCTGGACTGACGTGGACCTGACACCCACGGGTGTAGAACAGGCCAAAAATGCTGGGCGCCAGCTCAAGGCCGATGGGTATGAATTTGATCTGGCCTACACCAGCGTTCTGAAGCGCGCCACCCGCACGCTGTGGCATTGCCTGGACGAAATGGACCGCACCTGGCTGCCGGTGGTGCATTCCTGGCGCCTGAACGAGCGCCACTACGGTGCGCTGCAAGGACTGAACAAGGCTGATATGGCCAAACAATATGGTGAAGCCCAGGTGCTGCAATGGCGCCGCAGCTACGACACACCTCCGCCTGCCCTGGAGACTACCGATAGCCGCAGCGAACGCAGTGACCTGCGTTATGCCAAGCTGGAGCCCGGTCAGGTCCCGCTGACCGAATGCCTGAAAGACACCGTGGCCCGAGTCATGCCGTTCTGGAACGACACGGTCGCCCCTGCCATATTGGGCGGCAAACGTATTGTGGTCGCAGCACACGGCAACTCCATCCGCGCGCTGGTAAAGTACCTGGACAACATCGGTGATGACGACATCGTCGGCGTGAACATTCCCAATGGCATTCCATTGGTCTACGAACTGGACGCCAATCTCAAGCCCATTCGCCATTACTACCTGGGGGATGCCGAAGCCGCCGCCAAGGCCGCAGCCGCAGTGGCATCGCAGGGCAAGGCCTGAGACATTCTGGAAAGGCGGGATTTCTCCCTCTTTTCCCGCGCTACCAGCGCAGCAACAAAAGGAACTCGCCACAAGCCACCCCCTGCAAGGTGTATATTGAAGCGGCACTGGAACACTTATGGGTCAAAAACTGAAAATTGCGGGCTGGATTGGTTTGGGCGTCATGGCAGGCGCCTTGACCACGGTCTCGTTGCAGACCGTGGCCCGCAGCACGCTGGCACCGCTTCCGCTCGAAGAATTACAACAACTTGCCGCCGTTTTTGGCATGGTCAAGAGTGATTATGTGGAACCGGTGGACGAGAAAAAACTGATCACCGAAGCCATCGCCGGCATGGTGTCCAGCCTGGACCCCCACTCCCAGTACTTTGACAAGAAGTCCTTCAAGGAATTCAAGGAAGGCACGTCAGGCAAGTTCGTTGGCGTGGGCATTGAGATTACCCAGGAAGACGGGCTCGTCAAGGTTGTATCGCCCATTGAGGGCTCTCCCGCTTTCCGCGCTGGCCTCAAGCCCAACGACCTGATCACGCGGGTAGACGATACCGCCGTCAAGGGTCTGACACTGAACGAAGCCGTCAAACGCATGCGCGGCGAGCCCAACACCAAGGTGGTTCTGACCATCTTCCGCAAGGACGAGAACCGCACCTTCCCGGTAGACATCATCCGCGAAGAAATCAAGCAGCAGTCGGTGCGCGGCAAGATTGTCGAGCCTGGATATGGCTGGGTCCGGGTCAGCCAGTTCCAGGAACAGACTGTGGACGATTTCGCCAGAAAAATCGACGAAATCTACAAACAGGACCCCCATCTCAAGGGCCTGATACTGGACTTGCGCAACGACCCCGGTGGTCTGTTAAATGCCGCCGTCGCCGTTTCGGCAGCCTTCTTGCCGGAGAACGTGATCGTGGTCTCCACCAATGGCCAAACCGCAGACAGCAAGCAAATACTGAAAGCCAACGTGCGGGATTACCTGGGGCGTGACGGCTCGGACCCACTGAAGAAATTGCCCGCGGGCCTGAAGAAGGTTCCCCTGGTGGTGCTGGTCAACGAAGGTTCGGCATCAGCCAGTGAAATTGTGGCGGGTGCCCTGCAAGACCATAAGCGGGCCACACTGATGGGCAGTCAGACCTTTGGCAAGGGTTCGGTGCAAACCTTCCGCCCACTGGGACCCGATACCGGCCTGAAGATCACCACCTCGCGTTACTACACACCCAGCGGAAAATCCATTCAAGCCAAGGGCATAGTCCCCGACGTGATGATCGACGACACAGAGGAAGGCAGCCCTTATGCGGCGTTGCGCACCCGCGAAGCCGACCTGGGCAAACACCTGGGCAGTGGCCAGGGTGAAGAGGTGAAAGACGCCACCCGTGAAAAGGCCCGCGACGAGGCCCTCAAACGACTGGAGGAAGAATCCCGCAAACCTGCGTCCGAGCGGCGTCCGCCAGAATTCGGGTCTGAAAAAGACTTCCAGTTGATCCAGGCACTCAACCAGTTGAAGGGCCGTCCAGTCCTGATCAGCAAGACCCAGGTGGAGCGTAAGGAAGAAGAGTCCAAGGACAATTGACGATTTATGGCCCCCGCGCTGAGCGCTTCGTATGGATGACTCGCAGTTGCTGCGCTACTCGCGCCACATCCTGCTCGACGAGATCGGGGTGGAAGGCCAGGAGCGCATCATGCAGGCGCGTGCGCTGGTCATCGGTGTCGGTGGCCTGGGCTCTCCGGTTGCCCTGTACCTGGCCACGGCCGGTATTGGCCACCTGACACTGGTAGACCACGACACCGTAGACCTGACCAATTTACAGCGCCAGATTGCCCACACCGAAGCGCGGGTAGGAGAACCCAAGGTGGAGTCGGCACGCCAGGCGCTACTGGCGATCAACCCCCAGTTGAAGGTTACTGCTTTGGCCGAGCGCGCCGACGCCGCCCGCATGGACACATTGGTGGCAAATGCCGACGTCGTTCTGGACTGCAGTGACAACTTCGCAACCCGCCAGGCCATCAACGCCGCTTGCGTGCGCCATGGTGTGCCGCTTGTTTCGGGCGCTGCCATCCGGTTCGACGGCCAATTGGCCGTCTACAACCCCCAAATCGACAGTTCGCCGTGTTACGCCTGTGTGTTCCCACCCGATGCTGACTTTGAAGAAACACGCTGCGCCACAATGGGCGTGTTTGCGCCACTGGTGGGCATTGTCGGCAGCATGCAAGCCGCAGAGGCCCTCAAACTGCTCAGTGGCGCGGGTGAACCAATGGTCGGAAGGCTGTTGATGCTGGACGGGCGCAACATGGGCTGGAATGACATCCGCCTGTCGCGCAACCCGGAATGCCCCGTCTGCGGGAAACCGCACTGATGCCACGCCAGGTGGATGCCCCATAGCGTCAGAATTGCCCGGTAAAGTGGCCGCAAATGGGACGGTGCCCCCCGCGCTTTGGGTGACAACATGCGGGCAGTTCCTGTTATGCTTTATCAGCACAGCTAACACCATCACCGTGGCTACCCCAACGTCTCCATCATCCATCGAATTGCAGCAGTTGCAATTGGACGATGCGCGCGCGTTGCTGGACCACGGCATGCTGGTTGAATTACCTTCGCTTGAAGCCTCACCGTTGGCGTACCTGCAGGGTGTCATTGACGGGCTGTGCGAGTTGTCGCTCAAGGATCCCTTGACCGGGCTGGGCAACCGCAGGCATTTCCGTGCGGTGCAAGAACGCACCATCGACGGTGTTGCACGCTCCGGTGATCCGGCATTGCTGTTGATGCTGGACATCGACCACTTCAAAAAGGTTAACGACACCCATGGCCACCAGGCCGGAGACCAGGTGTTGCAGGCCGTAGCCCGTTGTGTAGCCAGTTGTGTGCGCCCCATGGACACCGTGGCACGTTATGGCGGAGAAGAGTTTTCTGTGGTTCTTCCGAATTGCCATACCTCTTTTGGCGCAACCGTTGCCGAACGTATCCGCGCGACCGTTGAAGCCCTGGTCATCACCATTTCACCCAGCCTGTCGCTCAAGGTGACGATCAGCATAGGCGGTGCTTATGCGCCCGAGTGGGTGCGCTCCACGGCAGCGTTGTGGACCGAGCGTGCCGATGTGCAGCTTTACCGGGCCAAAAAAGAAGGCCGCAACCGCGTGTGCCTCGACCACCAGCAAGAAATTTATGTCAGTGCAGAAGAAAAGCATCTGCTGTTTGGCCATCTCGCGCTGGGTGACCCGGCATGGATTGAAAGTGTTTCCAGCGAAGCACCCGGTGGCTCTGCCAGCGGTGCCATGCAGAGGGCGAATTGATGGCTGACGTATTAACCCCCCCTATTCCCAGTGACGTGCCGGCACCGGTACCCCTGACGCCTCTGGGCAAAGTGATAGCCGTGACCAGTGGCAAAGGTGGTGTCGGCAAGACCTTTGTTTCCGCCAACCTGGCCGCAGCGCTGGCCAAGCTGGGTCTGCGCGTGCTGGTGTTGGACGCAGATCTGGGCTTGGCCAATCTCGACGTGGTGCTCAATCTCTACCCCAAGATCACCCTGCACGATGTCTTCACCGGCAAGGCCAAACTCGAAGACGCCATCGTCCGTGCGCCAGGCGGATTTTCGGTGCTGCTGGCCGGCTCAGGCATGGTCGAATACTCTCGCCTGACACCCGAGGTGCGCAATGACTTTTTGCGCATCATGGGCGGGCTGGTGCCCCATTACGATGTGGTGCTGCTGGACACCGGTGCCGGCATTTCGGATGTGGTGCTGTTCGCCGTATCGCTGGCGTCCGAAGTCATCGTCGTCGCAACACCCGAGCCGACTTCACTGACTGACGCCTACGCCACGGTCAAGGTACTGGTGGGGCAGCAAAAGCGCCAGACCATTCGCATGGTTATCAACCAGACCGCCAGACTGGGCGACGGGCGTGCCATTACCGTACAACTGCAACAGGTGCTGGACCGGTTTGTGCCCACCGAACCCGGCCGGCCCATCAAGCTGGTACACATGGGCGACATTCCGGCCGATCCGGCCGTGCGCCAGGCCATCATGCGCCGCCAGTTGCTGATGCAGGCCACGCCCAGTTGTCCAGCGGCCATGGCCATCTCACAGCTGGCGCTGAAGCTCGAAGAAAGTGTGATCTCGCGCCACAAATAAGCGCAGGTGCAACAACCGTCTCAGGCGGTCACAATCCAGCCCTCCAGCGGGTCCATGTCTTCAGGGAGTCCATACAGCGCGTCGCCTTGGATGTGTTGTTGACTTCCCCACGCGGCCTGCACCAGGCACAACACCGCATCCAGCGAATCGCCCTTGGCGTCGTCCGCCAGTGCATCGCGCTGCGCGTGGGTCAGTTTCAGGCGCAAACCCAAGCGTGTTTGGCCCGCCTCCAGCGCCGTGAGCAAATCCTTGCGTGCAATCAGGCGTTCCGGCGTCTGTTTGGACCGGTCATCACTTTTGTAGCTGCGGTTGCCCAGAATCTCCCGCGCCAACAAACCAGGATACGCTTCCAGTGCCACGCGCCGGTGCGCCGGTGCATCGGCCGGCGTGTACAAACCCGGCATCTCAACACCCGCAGCAAGGAGCCGTGGCACACCCGCGTGCAGCATAAAAGCCACCGGCGGATTGACCCATTTCATGGACGGACTGGAACCAGCCGGCCGGTCGCAGGCCCGGTGTGCAAACTTGCCACCCACGGGCCGTGCATTGCAAAAACCTGAAAATGCATCGCGAATCTCCGTTCGGCTGAGCCCTGCATAGTGCTGCATGCAGGCTCGCCACTCCTTCGGCCAACCCAAGGTCTCTACCAGCTCACGCGGCAGTCCGAAGGGCAGATCAAAGCCACCTGTCCATGCGCGGGGCTGCTGCAACCAGTGTTCGAAAGCGGTCAGAGAAGGCAATAACTCCAGCCGGTCCAGCACCACCGCATGTCCGCGGGCATGCCCGCAAGCCAGCACAACGGGTTTGTTACGCGTGGGTGCACTGGAGAAATCACAACCAATGAGCAGCATGGCGACCACGGCTAACCCAAAGCCAGCGCCATGACACCCACGCCGATGCAGGCTGCGCCACAAAACCGCGCAAGGCGGTCACCCTCCCCCAGCAGTTGCCCACCAATCAGTGCGGCGAACAGCATGGAGACTTCCCGCGCCGGTGCAACATGGCTCAGTGGCGCCACTTGCATGGCGTACAAGACCAGCACGTAGGAGACGGGACTGATGACACCCACCACCGTCGCATACTTCCACTGGGCCCGCCAAAGTACCCGTGCCTCTTCCGGCTTGCGCAACAGTGTGGGCACGAGGAATGCCAGCCGCACAAAGTTGCCAAAATAGTCCACCAGAATGGGTGACATGAAAACCATCTTGACGGCGTACCCATCGACCACCGTATAACTGGCAATGAAAACGCCCGTCAGCAGCCCATACAAGATGCCCTTTCGGATGCGCTGCCGATGTTCAACGCTGTGCGTACTGCGAAACAGGCCCGGGCCACCAGCGATCAAAAAAACACCGACGACGACCGCCACCACACCACCCAGTCCCATGGCTGAGATGTGTTCGCCCAGGAACACAATGGCGACCATGGACGACAGCAACGGACCGGAACCGCGTGCCAATGGGTAGACCACCGTCAGATCGGCCTTGCGGTAGCCCCGCAGCAGGATCACAAAATAAATGGTGTGGAGCACACCGCTGGCTCCAATCAAAGACCACTCGGTCACACCCCACGACGGAACCTGCTGCCAGCCCAGCCACAGGCCGACCGGCGCCCAGAACACCATCATGACCAGTGAACTGAAGCAGGAGAAACGGACGTCACCGCCGGCCTTCTTGGCGGCGATATTCCAGCAAGCATGGATCAGGCCGGCCAGTATGACCAGCGCAAGCGCGCTAGGGGGCATGCCCTAAAGGGATCAGGCTCGGCCGATGATGGAGGCTGTCGCCATCAGCTCTTCTAACAAAGCCAGCGACACCTTGCCCGACACCGAGTACGGATCCAGCTCCGGCTTCTCGGCGTATTTCAGCAGAATGTTGGTGTTAATCTTGGACATATTGACCTGGCCCATGGTCCAGCCGCCAAAACGGCGTTCCGAGATTTCTTCGTAGTGCAGCAGCACCACATCCTTGTGGCGGGCATCGCGCTGGATGTGGCCGTACAGGTCACTCACCGCCATGCGGCCGCCTTCGATGGCCTGCAGGAAGATGCCGCCGCCGTAACACAGGATGCCGGTGATGCCGCAGGTGGGGTTGTAGTGGCGGGACTGGGTCAGGATTTTTTCAATCGCCTCGGCGCTGGGGTCTACCGCGCGGCTGGCATACAACAAACGAACCAACATATCAGGCCTCCCGCAGGGCCGCCCCAAGGGGGGCCGCGCCCCCATGGGGGGCAGTGATTACACAAAGTGAAGAACGTGGGGGCTTCATCCTAGCCCCTCCGTGGGATCAAGGACAAAAATTCGCGGCGCAGATTGGGGTCCTTCAGGAACACGCCGCGCATGACCGAGTTGATCATTTTGCTGTCCATGTCCTTCACACCACGCCAGGCCATACAGTAGTGGCTGGCTTCCATGACGATGGCCAGGCCATCGGGCTGGGTTTTTTCCTGAATCAAATCGGCCAACTGCACAACGGCTTCTTCCTGGATCTGCGGGCGCCCCATGATCCACTCGGCGAGGCGCGCGTATTTGGACAGGCCAATCACGTTGGTGTGTTCGTTGGGCATCACGCCAATCCATATCTTGCCTATCACGGGGCAGAAGTGGTGGCTGCAGGCGCTGCGCACGGTGATGGGACCGACGATCATCAACTCGTTCAAATGGCCCACATTCGGAAATTCGGTGATGCTGGGGCAGGCAACGTAGCGACCGCGGAACACCTCGTTAAGGTACATCTTGGCAACACGGCGGGCAGTGTTGCCGGTGTTGTGGTCGTTTGCGGTGTCGATGACCAGGCTGTCGAGCACGCCTTGCATCTTGGTTTCGACTTCGTCCAGCAATTTTTCCAGATCTGCGGGCGTTACAAATTCTGCAATGTTGTCGTTGGCGTGGAAGCGTTTGCGGGCGGCCACCAGGCGCTCGCGGATCTTGACGGAAACAGGCGTTCCCTCGTCGGTGTCGGATGGGTTCATGGTTGTCGGAGTCTTCATTAGCATTGCTGGAATACTACCAGCCTTTGGCAAGTAAGGTTTCTAGGCCCTAGCCCCCGTGCAGATTACATGGGTAGCTATAAATTTAATAGCGACGTCCTGCCAGAAAGAGCAATAACCGCATCACACCAAAGGCCAGGCGGTCCATCAGGCGCTGGCGCCAGGGGCGCCGGGCATAGGTTGGTGCATCCAGCAACGTGCCCTGCATGTCCATGGCAGCCACCAGGCAGGCCCGCAGCGACTGGGCAAAGGGTTCGTCGTCCACCACCACATTGGCCTCGCGCGCAAGCAGCAGGCTCAGGGGGTCCAGGTTGGAGGAACCCACCGTGGCCCAGTGGCCGTCCACCACCGCCACCTTGGCATGCAAAAAGCCGGCCGAATACTCGTGGATCTCCACCCCGGCGGCCAGCAACATGCCAAAAACGGGCCGCGCACCGTGGTACTGCATGAAGTACTCGTAACGCCCCTGCACCAGCAGGCGGACCCGCACCCCACGTTTGGCCGCGAGCACCAGGGCGCGGCGCAGCTTGCCGCCGGGCAGAAAGTAGGCGTTGGCAATGACGATCTCCTCGCGCGCACTGGCTATGGCCTTGCGGTAGGCGCGCTCGATACGGGTGCGGTTGCGCAGGTTGTCGCGCAGGACCAGCATGGCGTTGATACCGGCAACGCCGTTTTCCGCACGCGCCGCGGTTTCCTGCAACCTGGCAGTGCGGGCCGAGACACTGGAGTCTTTCCAGGTCCGGCGCGCATCCTTGAACTCCATCTGCTCCAGCTGGCGCGTCATTTGCAGGCGCCCCCAGAACTGGACCATGGCGCGGTGCACATCCAGCACCAGCGGCCCCTGGACCGCCACCGCAAAGTCAAAACGCGGCGACTCCAGCACGCCGTAAACAGGGTCGACGTAGTCGTCCAGAATATTGATGCCACCGCAGAACGCAAGCTGCCCATCGACCACACACAGCTTGCGGTGCAGGCGCCGCCAACCCCTGGGCATCAGCAGGCCCAGGTGCCCCAAGGGCGAAAAAAGGTGCCAGCGGACCCCGGCAGCCGCAAACCGCTGGGCCCACGCCAGCGGAATACTGGGCGTGCCGAAACCATCCATCACCAGGTAGACTTTGACCCCGCGCTGCGCCGCCTGCTCCAGCGCCGCGGCGACCTGTTCACCGGCCACGTCGAAATGGAAGATATAGGTTTCCAGCCGGACTTCCCGCAAGCCAGCGTCAATCGCGGCCACCAGGGCCGGAAACAACTCGACCCCGCCCTGTAAAAGCTGGACCTGGTGGCCTGTTTTGGGCTGGGGTACGGTCAAGACGCGTCTACCGCCAGATCAAAATCGGCAATCAAGGGCAGATGGTCCGACATTTGGCCCCAGATCCGCCCGCGCGGCACGTGCAGACCCACGGGCGTCAGCCCCCGGGCATAAACATGGTCCAGTTGCACCACCGGCAGACGGGAGGGGAAGGTGGCCGCCCTTTGCTGCGTAAACGCGGCCAGGCCTGTTTTGGCCAAGGCACTCTGCACGGTGGTGCCCCAGTCGTTGAAGTCACCCGCCACGACCACCGCGGCGTCCGCCGGAATCTCGCGGGCAATGTACTGGTTGAGCTGGGCCAGCTGGCGCACGCGGCTGGCCTTGATCAGCCCGAGGTGCACCACCACCACATGCACGGTCACCCCGTGCACCTGCACCTCTGAATGCAACAGACCCCGCTGCTCAAAGCGGTGGTCCGACATGTCTTCGTGCTGGTGCGACACCACCGGCCAGCGGGTCAACATGGCATTACCGTGCTCCCCATGGCGGGTGTGGGCGTTGGTGCGGTACACGGCCGTATAACCCTCCGGCGCCAGGTACTCGGCCTGTGGCACGTCCGGCCAATGGGGAAAATATTGCGCTTCGCGCCGGTGCATCTTGCGCACCTCCTGCAGGCACACGATGTCGGCGTCCAACTGCTCCACCGCGTGGCCCAGGTTGTGGATTTCCAGACGGCGCACCGGGCCAATGCCTTGCACACCTTTGTGGATGTTGTACGTGGCGACACGAACCAAGGTCATACGGCACTCTCTTTGTTCAAGGCAATGTGACCGGCAAACCGCGGAAGCTGCAATATGGCCTCCGCATTGGACGGAGAAAAGCACACTTCTGCTGCCTGCCGGTAGGGCAACCATTGGTAGGCCGTGTGTTCGCGCGGACTGAGGCGCACGTCGCATGGCAACGGGACTTGCAGACCGAACAGGCGCTCGGTATTGCGCGCCACGCCGGGTGCGTAGCGGTGCAGCCATTGGGGGTAGATGTCGTACACGTTTTCCAATTGCCAATCGCTCAATAGGGCACGGTCCGCCGCTTGTGGCGTACAGACGATGCCGGTTTCCTCAAAGACCTCACGTTCGGCGGTCTGCCGCCAGTCCTCGTCCAGCCTGTCTTTGCTGCCGGTGACCGACTGCCAATACTCCGCGCCCAGGCCGTCGCCGTCGGTGCGCCGCAGCACCAAGACGTCCAGCGCCGGGGTGTGGATCACCACCAGCACGGATTGGGGAATTTTGAAGGGTTTGGACATGAAAAAGGGCGCTCCATGAGCGCCCTTTCATTGTGCACCAAGCCGTGTATCAGGCGGTCTTGGCAGCCTCGGGTGTACGCAGGCGGATGTGCAGTTCGCGCAACTGTTTCTCGTCCACAGGGCTTGGCGCCTGGGTCAGCAGGCACTGGGCGCGCTGGGTCTTGGGGAAGGCAATCACGTCACGGATGGACTCGGCACCGGTCATCAGCGTCACGATGCGGTCCAGGCCGAAGGCCAGACCACCGTGCGGGGGCGCGCCGTATTGCAAAGCGTCCAACAGGAAGCCGAACTTGAGCTGGGCTTCTTCGGGCGTGATCTTCAGTGCGTCGAACACCTTCTGCTGCACGTCGGCGCGGTGGATACGGACGGAACCGCCGCCCATTTCCCAGCCGTTCAAGACCATGTCGTAGCCCTTGGAGATGCATTTCTCGGGCGCGGTGACCATCCAATCTTCATGGCCATCCTTGGGCGCGGTGAAGGGGTGGTGGGTTGCGGTGTAACGCTGGGCTTCTTCGTCGAATTCAAACATCGGGAAATCGACCACCCACATGGGGCGCCAGCCTTTTTCGAACAGGCCGTTCTTCTTGCCGAAGTCGCTGTGGCCGACCTTCAGGCGCAAAGCACCGATGGCGTCATTGACGATCTTGGCCTTGTCAGCACCAAAGAAAATCAGGTCCCCGTTTTGCGCGCCGGAGCGCTCCAGCACGGCGTTCAAAGCCGTGTCATGGATGTTCTTGACGATGGGGCTCTGCAGGCCGTCACGGCCCTTGGACAGGTCATTGACGCGGATATAGGCCAGTCCCTTGGCGCCGTAGATCTTGACGAACTCGGTGTAGGCGTCGATTTCGCCACGGCTGATACCACCGCCCTCGACCGAGCCACCGGGTACGCGCAGCGCGACCACGCGTCCACCCTTCATCGTGGCGGCACCGGAGAAGACCTTGAAGTCCACGTCGGCCATCACGTCGGTTACTTCGGTGAACTCTAGCTTCACGCGCAGATCGGGCTTATCGGAGCCATAACGGTGCATGGCTTCCTGGTAGGTCATGACCGGGAAATCGCCCAGGTCCACCTTGATGGTGTTCTGGAATACGGTCTTGATCATGCCCTGAAAGATGTCGCGGATCTCTTCTTCGCCCAGGAAGGAGGTCTCGATATCGATCTGTGTGAATTCGGGCTGGCGGTCGGCGCGCAGGTCTTCGTCGCGGAAACACTTGGTGATCTGGTAGTAGCGATCGAACCCGGCCACCATCAACAACTGCTTGAACAACTGGGGCGACTGGGGCAGCGCGAAGAAGTGGCCATCGTGCACACGACTGGGCACCAGGTAATCACGCGCGCCTTCGGGCGTGGACTTGGTCAGCATGGGGGTTTCGATGTCCACAAAACCGTTGGCATCCAGGAACTTGCGCACTTCCATCGACACGCGGTAACGCAGCATCAGGTTGTTCTGCATGTAGGGGCGGCGCAGGTCCAGCACGCGGTGGGTCAGGCGTGTGGTTTCGGACAGGTTGTCGTCGTCCAGCTGGAACGGGGGCGTAACCGAGGGGTTGAGCACCACGAGCTCGTGGCACAACACTTCAATCTTGCCGCTCTTGAGGGCGTCATTAACCGTGCCTTCGGGGCGCGCACGCACCAGGCCCTTGATCTGCACGCAGAACTCGTTGCGCAGGCCTTCGGCGGCGGTGAACATGTCGGCGCGATCCGGATCACACACCACCTGCACATAACCTTCGCGGTCACGCAGATCCACAAAGATCACGCCACCGTGGTCGCGCCGGCGGTTGACCCAGCCGCACAGGGAAACGGTTTCGCCCAATTGGGCTTCGGTCACCAGACCGCAATAGTGAGAACGCATGGCCATAGCTCTATCTTTCAGTGCGCCACCTTGTGGGCAGCGGGTTTCGCAAACTAAGTGGATTTGAGCACCACCGCCTTGGGGGGCAGGTGGGCGGTGGGGGGAACGGATCCCATGGAGATCACGTAGGTGAGTGCCTGGTCCACACTCATGTCCAGCTCGATCACATCGGCGCGCGGCAGCATCAGGAAGAAGCCGCTGGTCGGATTCGGTGTGGTCGGCACGTACACGCTGACAAAATCAGCGCCCAGATGGGTTGCCACTTCACCGGTCGGTGTGCCGGTCTGGAACGCAATGGTCCAGCTGCCGGCGCGGGGGTACTGGATCAGCAAGGCCGTACGGAATGCGTTGCCGTTGCTGGAAAACAGCGTGTCAGATACCTTTTTGACGCTGTTGTAAATGGATTTGACAATGGGTATTCGGGTAAACAAGCCATCCCACTGCTTGAGTAGCCAGCGCCCGGCGACATTGGACACCAAGGCGCCGGTCACCAACATGAAGGCCGCCACGATCAGGACACCCAGGCCAGGAATACTGCCCAGCCGCCCAATTGCGGGCGCCATGCTTGCCGGCGCCACGGCAGCAATGCCGAACAACACGCCGCCCAGTACACCGTCCAGGGATTTCACCAGCCAAGACAGCACCCAGATAGTGATTGCCAAGGGCAACCACACCATCAACCCGGTCAGCATGTATTTCTTGAAAGGCACAGAAACCCCCGGCTCAGTGGAAGACAAAATCAGGACCCGGATGCGGCGGGCGCCGCCCCAGCGGTTGGTGTTGTGTCCGCCTTGGGCGCAGCAACCGTATCAGCAGCAGGCGCCGCAGTGCCACCATCGGCAGGAGCTGGCACTGTTGTCTGTGCAGTGCCCCCGCCTTTGAAATCGGTGGCGTACCAGCCAGAGCCCTTGAGCTGGAAACCAGCGGCAGTGACTTGTTTCTTGAACGATGCCTTGGAACACGCAGGACAAACGTCCAGTGGTGCGTCGGACATTTTCTGCAATACGTCCTTGGCAAACCCGCAGGACTCGCATTTATAGGCGTATATAGGCATGGATGGAAAGCTCGGGCTTCAAGTTGCAAAGCCTTCAATTATAGGCCGCCGGCTAAAACAGTCGAACCCGTATGACCAATTGCATCACCACCATTCCGAGTGCAAAGCCGATCACGGCATACACCAGGCCTTGCAGGAGTTTGTTGGTACGCCGTTGCTCCACCAGCAATTCCTGCAGAGCGCGGCTGGAATCTACGGGGCTGCTGCGCAGGAAATTGTGCAACAGCATAGGTAGTTCGGGCAGGAGCTTGGCATAGTGCGGAGCCTGGGCTTTGAACTGGTCCATCAGTTTTTGTGGGCCAACTTGCCCCAGCATCCACTGCTCCAAGAAGGGTTTGGCGGTCGCCCACAGGTCCAGGTCGGGATCCAGTTCGCGGCCCAGCCCCTCGATATTGAGCAGGGTTTTCTGGAGCAGCACCAGCTGCGGCTGGATCTCCACCTGGAAGCGCCGGGATATCTGGAACAGGCGCATCAACAGCAACCCCAAAGAGATTTCCTTCAGTGGCCGGTCAAAATAAGGCTCACAGACGGAGCGGATACCCGCCTCCAGCTCGTCCACGCGGGTGCTGCGCGGCACCCAGCCAGACTCGATGTGCAGTTCAGCCACACGCTTGTAATCACGCCGAAAGAAGGCCGTGAAGTTTTGCGCCAAATAGTCCTTATCGGACTCGGTCAGCGTGCCAACAATGCCAAAGTCCAATGAAATGTAGCGACCAAAGGTCTTGGGATCCAGACTGACCTGGATATTGCCGGGGTGCATATCCGCATGGAAGAACCCATCCCGGAAAACCTGGGTAAAGAAAATGGTCACCCCGTCGCGCGCCAGCTTGGGCATGTCCACCCCGGCTTCGCGCAGCCGCTCGATGTGGCTGATGGGCACACCCACCATGCGCTCCATGACCATGACTTCCGTGGTGCACAGGTCCCAATGTATTTCAGGAATCAGCACCAGTTGCAGGCTCTCCATATTGCGGCGCAACTGGGCCGCACTGGAGGCTTCGCGCACCAGGTCCAGCTCGTCGTGCAGGTGTTTGTCAAATTCAGCGACTACCTCGCGCGG
Source organism: Pseudomonadota bacterium (assembly GCA_040387325.1). Lineage (GTDB taxonomy): Bacteria > Pseudomonadota > Gammaproteobacteria > Burkholderiales > Burkholderiaceae_C > Allorhodoferax. Next base: position 21,622 of record JAZKDY010000129.1, read on the forward strand.
TCGCAGGCGTTTGCCTTCCGACGACAGGCTGTCGATCCAGCCCGCCATCATGCGCATCAGCTGCAGGTCTTTCTCGATGGCAACCAGCATATTGGGGCGCAGCACCTTGACCGCCACTTCACGCTCTTGTCCATTGCGGTCCCGCAACACGGCAAAGTGAACTTGTGCGATAGATGCACTGGCCACCGGTTCGCGTTCGAAGGATACAAAAATCTCGTCCAGCGGCTTGCGCAAAGCACGCTCAATGGTGGCCACTGCGATCTCGGAAGAAAAAGGCGGAACGCGGTCTTGCAAATGCGCCAGCTCGTCGGCGATGTCCAGCGGCAACAGGTCGCGGCGGGTGGACAGCACCTGTCCAAATTTAACAAAGATCGGGCCCAATCGCTCCAGCGCCTGGCGCAGACGTTGGCCCCGTGGTGCGTCCAGCTTGCGTCCAACCGTCAGCAGGCGCGTCAGACGTCGCAACCAGGGTTTGTCAAAGCCACTGAGTACCAGTTCATCGAGCCCATAGTAGAACACGACCCATACGATAAAGAAGCCGCGGTACAGGCGGCTCATGCAGGCGATCCACCGGTTGTATCCTTGTTGGCACGGCCCGCGAATTGCTGCACAGCGTGCGCCATCGCACCGGCGGCCTGCATCAACCCGTGTGCCGGGGCATCACCCACCACCCGTGCCAAGTCCTCCTCCAGGTCCCAGCGTACGTGGTCAATCAGCCAGCTCACGTCGGCAGCCAATTGCACATCTCCCTCGATGCGCACGCCGGGCTTGTCGCCAGCCATCAGGCTTTGTGCAATGGCGAATGGAGACTCATCGGTGACCACCAATGAGAGATCGGTTTGCACGTCAGCGGACGCAACATCCAGCAAACCCGCTGGTGTGATCACAACCACGAAAGTCATGTCGCGCCATTGCATGCGCACGACACTGCCTTTTTGCCTGACCAGACGCTCCATGGCCTGGGGCTCCTGCATCAGCACATGGTTGAGCAGCAAGACGATGCGGCGGTGCGCTTCCTCTATGGCCCAAGCAGGCGGTGTAAAGGGAAGGCTGAAGTTCTGGAGGAGGCCCTCCAGCATAGAAAATGGGGACTGTGTTGCCATAGTCCCCATTATTCCCTGAATCGTGTGCAGGGCCGTGAACACCACGGCCCGGTAGAGTGCTACTGTAGTGCTTGCACGCCTGCCACCAGCCAGCCACGGCTTCCGTCTGCTGGTTTACTCATGTTCCAAACCTCACGGAACGGGCTGGGGCCGGCCGAGGGCTCCTCACGGATCATGCCGGAGAACTCCACGCTGGCCAGGTACTCTTCTGGCGTCTCTTCGATACCCAGCAGACGGGCTTCCAGCATCACCACATCGGTGCGATTGGGTCCGGCTCCGGGTTGCGCCTCGCGTTCGGCCAGTTGTGCCTGGATTTCACGCAGCATGGTGTCGGTCATCATTGCGCGCAATGCGGCAATATCCGATTTGTCCCAGGCAACTTGCAGTGTCACGAAGTTGGTCTTGGCAGCGGCGAGGAAGCCTTCACTGTCAAAACCTGCAGGCACACCCCAATTCTGTGAGCCGCCCAGGGCCGAGCCGATCATGGACCCGCCTGTGGGGTTAGACGCTTCAAAGGCCATGCTGCTGCGCTCCCAAGGGCGTGCAGACGCATCATTGCCGACGTTCTCGGGGCGGTAATCTTTGGCATCCGCCACAGGAACCGTGCCGGCATTGCCAGCGCCCTGAAAGGCGAAGGGGCTGGCTTGCGGTGCGGCCGATGCGGCGCGGCGGCGCATGAACCAGCCTACGCCCATCACTACCACCATGGCCAGGAGCGCAAACATTAGGATCTGACCCATGCCCTCACCCATACCCAACGAATGGGCCAACCAGGCGAGCCCCAAGCCGGCAGCCAACCCGCCTAGCATCGCACCCCAAGGCCGCTTGGCTGCAGCGGGCGGCGTGGCAGCACCGGGTTTGGCCGCTGCATTGTTTGCCATGCCCTGGTTTGGCGCTGCGGGCGCTGCCGGTGTGGCCTCCCGCTGCGTCACGTTGGACGATTGTTTGCCGACCGATTTGCCACCGCCCAGTCGCCGTGCGGCTTCTGCATCCAGGCTGGCCAATGCCAGTGTGGCGACCAAAAATACCGTCCAGATTTTCATATTGTCTCCAAAGGAACTCGTTAACTGAGGATGGGCGTGGAATTCACAAGCCTCAACACTTGATTCCAACATGCAATGCTACTACCCCACCCGTCAGGTTGTGATAATCCACATGACCAAAGCCCCCTTTGTGCATCATGGCTTTCAGTTCGGCCTGCCCTGGATGCATGCGGATGGACTCCGCCAGGTATTGATAACTGGAATCATCGCCGGCCACCAGCTTGCCCAATTTGGGCAGCACCTTGAACGAATACCAGTCATAGACCTTCTCCAGGGGCGCTGCAACCTTGGAAAATTCCAGTACCAGCAGCTTGCCACCGGGTTTGAGCACCCGGTGCATCTCGGCCAATGCCACGTCCTTGTGGGTCATATTGCGCAGGCCAAAGGCCACACTGACCAGGTTGAAGTAGTTGTCGGCAAACGGCAGCTTTTCCGCGTCACACACCAGTGTTGGCAGCGCGACGCCCTCATCGATCAGCCGGTTGCGGCCCGTGCTGAGCATGGCCTCGTTGATGTCGGTGTGTACCACCTGCCCGGTGCTACCCACCTTCCTGGAAAACGCCAGTGCCAGGTCGCCCGTGCCACCCGCAATGTCCAGGGCCTTGTCACCCTCTTGCAAATTGGCCACCATCACGGTGTAGGCCTTCCAGGCCCGGTGCAAGCCCATGGACATGAGGTCATTCATCACATCGTACTTTGGCGCAACAGAGTCAAAAACGCCGCGCACATGGCGCGCCTTCTCCGCCTCGTCTACCGATTTGAAGCCGAAATGTGTTGTTGTCATACTAAAAATTTTTGTAAGAATGGCCTATAGCCCCCGTCGGAACTACATGATGCGCTATATTTGTTATAGCAATAACACCATCAGTGGCTTGCGCACGCATTCCCGGATTTTGCCACCATCGGGGCGTCGCGGTCGACTTGTGCGGCTTTTAGGCGATCCGCATAGTCTTGCCACAAACGTTCTTGCTGCGAGCCCAAAAAATACAGGTAGTCCCAAGAAAAAATGCCGGTGTCATGTCCGTCCGAAAAACGCGGTTGCACGGCATAGTTGCCAACAGGGTCCAACGCTTCCAGCTGTACATCACGCTTGCCCGTCTGCAGCGTCTCCTGGCCAGGGCCATGCCCCTGCACCTCCGCGGACGGCGAATACACCCGCATCAGTTCGAATGGAATGCGAAAGTGGGCGCCATCGGAGAAGCTCACTTCCAGCACACGCGACTGACCATGCACCGTTAAAGCTTGCGGCGTCGGTGCGCCTGTTTTTAAACCTGCCATGAAAGAGCGTTACCTGAAATAGAGTTGGTGGTTCAGCGTGTCAGAACTTGGCCGACAGGTTGACATGCAGCTTTTGGTCACCCGCCTGGGGAACACCGGACCCGGCGACATAGGGCAGCGTGCTGCCGCCCAACACGCGGGCAAAGTCAGCGGAAACCGTCATCGTCGGCAGACTGTATCGCAGCCCGACCCCAGCGCTGGACAGGGAGTCCGCGGCGGGTTTGGGATTGCCATTGGGATTCCTGTTGCTCAACCAGCCTGCGTCAACAAAACCCAACACGCGCAATCCGGGTGCCAACTCCCGCGTGGTGACCTCCGTTGACAGCAGCATTCCACTGTCACCCGACAAAGGCCGTTCACCTACCCCACGCACGGACGATGCCCCGCCCAGACCAAACTGTTCGCCAGAAATCAAAGCATCAGGACTGAACTGGAACTGCCCTCGCACACCCAGCAACCAGCCATTCGCAAAACCGGTGAGGTAGTTGGCCCCACCCCGCAAAACCTTCCAACTGGCTGTAACCACCCGTGGATCTTCGGACTGGTAGGACACAACATCATTGCCTGGCCCCCCGGGCAAATTGGCAGCAACGTCCAGGTTATAGCCCCACACCTGCGAGTCCGCCTCCACCCTGGCGTTGTAGCCCAAGGTCAAGGGCTGGCTACGCCTGGCAAGTTGCCCAGGCAATACAGAGCCATTGATCCGGGTTGCATCGAACTGCTTGTGGTCTAGGCCAAGGCTGACATAGCTCCTGTAACCACCGTCCGGCGGCAGATAGTGGTTGTAGTTCAGTCCGAAGGTCTGCCCCGCACCTGTGCTGTTGAAAGCTCCAAAATTACCAACAACGTCCGAATGTGTGTAGCTCATACCCAGCACACCCCCCAACCGGTACAGCGGCACACGGTAGTTGAGGCCAAACTGCCGAACATCACTGGGGCGTTCCAGAGAAGTTGTATAGGCTGCCGTCAACTGGTGATCCCTGTCAAAAAGGTTGGAGTGCGTGCCAGCCAGTGTCAAGCGGTCATTACCCGTCGCACTCGAGCCGGTATTGCTCTCGCTGACCGAAAAGCTCCAGGGTTTGGATTCCTTGACGATGATGCGCACGTCAATTTTGTCCGTGTCGTCAGACTCCTTGACCGCTACCTGCAACTGTTTGCCCTGTGATTCATTGGCGATAGCAGTCTGTACTGCAAGGGTTCTGAAATTGGGTGCAGTGCCCTCCTTCAGCTCCGGCAGACTCGCGCGAATATTGGCCTCGCTGTAACGCTCCCGGCCTTCTATGCTGATCTTGCCAATGACAAACTTCACGATGTTGAGCGTAACCGTCCGACCCACTTCCTGGGGTGGCAATGCCACGCGATAGAGCGTATACCCCTTGTCTTTCAGTGCGGCCTCCAGAGCAGCAGTCGCCTTCTGCAAGGTCTCGATCGTGGCGTCCGTTCGAAGATAGGGCGCCAGGATACTTGAGACCTCCCCATCCGCCAAAGGATTGTCCCCGGTGATATCAAAGCCCCTGATGACAAAGGAAGGCGTGGGCGCGGACGTGGACGATGGGCTCGGCGCGTTTGCCTGTTGTGCGTAAGCACCCGCCGACCAAAGCGCGCCACAGGACAGCAGAGCAAATAATGGAAAACGGGACAAACCCGAACCAGTAGCAAATGAGAACGAATGGATAGGACGCATGGTTATCGGCACTGATTGGTCGGACGGATGCGGTTCTCACCCAAAACCGTGCTCAGCATGGGGTGTTTGCTGTTTGGCAAGGGCGTGCGGTCAAACTCAAGGAACAACGGTGTGAACAAGGGGCGAACCGTGTTGCCATCGACGCCAGCGAAACCTGTCTCGCCCCGGCCCAAATGCAATGTCTGCCGACCGGTAACCACCTCGATGTGGCCGTCTCGCACAAACACAAACAGCCCTTCCTGTCCGTCATCCACGGCGCCGGCGGCAAAGAGTTGCTTGGTGTCCACCCCCACCCCGTCTGGACGGGGCAAATTCTGCAGGGTTGGCCCATTCAAAGGCCTGATCTCGTTGGGGCCTACGAACAAACCCTGCCCAGCCTGCAGCACTTGCAACGCGGTTTGCCCATTTGGAGTGACTTCAATGGCACCCAACCAGGTGAACAGGCTGCATCCTGCGTCGGTTGCACAATCGAGATCCAAGCCGGTGCCCCGTATTCCGACGGTGGCGGTCGGTGTTACAAAGCCTACGTTACGGGTGTTCGCTTTGCCGATCAAGCCCGTCAATGCACGCAAAGACCCGCGCAGCAGCGACACCAGAAATCGCCCGTCCTTGGGATTGTTTTCGTCAAAAACAAAGCTGTCCACCCTGAATCGCGTCACGGGCCCCAGTGTCAACCGGCTATCATCACGAAACGCCAGAACCGCGCTGGCACTGGAGCCCGTTTCCAGAATGTCACCGGCATACACGCTCCCGCCCGGCACAACGCGGCGGCGCACACCGGCGGCATCTACCGCATTGATTTCACCCAGTGCCGACACCAGCTTGGCGCTGGCCCGCACAGTGTTTTCATGGGCCTTCTCCGAAACCTTGGCCGATTCCGCCTTGCACTCATTGGTACAAATTCTGGCGTCGAAGTCGGTTCCGCGTATTCCCAGCGTCGCGGTACGTGTCACAACCCTCGCGGCATCGGGCGAGTTCTTGGAGATCAGACCGGTAATGGCGCGAAAACCACCCCTGAACAATTGCATCACCATGCTGTTGTCCGGTGCACTTTCACTGAACTTGTACTGCTGGATCACCAGTTCGGAGTTGGGCCGCACCGTCATCCGAGTCCCGTCTTGCAATTTGACGATGGCAGAAGCCCCTTCCGCGGTCGTAACACGATCGCCCTGCCGCAAAGACAGGCCTTTACCCAAGGTACGCGGGCCCTGGCCTTCAGTTTGTGCAAAACCGACGCCCCTGGCAAATTCGACCTCTCCAATGTTTTGCGCAATCGCTGCGCTGCCCAAGCATTGCAGACCGGCAGCAAAAACCATCGCCACCAGGCGACCAAGGCTTTGGGCGAAGGGGACTCGAACGTTCATGGTCGGCATATTTCGCCCTCCACTACCAATTCGTTGTTGGTTTTGCCGCGATCACGCTTGTCGTCAATTGGCGTCTGCAACGCAATCTCGAATTTATCCAGGAATGTCGTTACCAGATTGGTCTGTACAACGGCATCCTTGAGCGCGTCAAAGGTTCCCGGAACAGTTGGTGGGCCAACTGGTGGGACGGGATTGACCGGATCTGTTGGAGTAACCGGTGTTGTAGGATTCGTGGGTGTTACCGGCGGCGCCCCAACACTAATCGGCGGCGCGGCAACCGGCTGCCCAGCCACCGAATAATTGACTGGCGTAACACCCGATGTTGCCGACGGACCGATCGAGAAGGTTCCACCGGCAGATGCAGTCACTCCGAGAGCACCGAAAACGGCGCCGTTCTGGGTTAGGTTATTGGCCGCAGCCAGCTTTACCGCACCGGACGTGGAGCTGACACTGCCATTCAAAACCATGTCCCCCGCGCTGGTCAGGTTCGTGGCGGCAAGCTCAATATCGCCACCAGCCAAAACGCCGCCAGCACCAATGGTGAGCGGGCTGTTCGCTGTGATCGAGACCTTGCCTGACGGGGCAGCTACCGTTCCGACGGTGGTAATGCCGCCAGTATTGGAAACCGCGATGTTCCCACCTGAATTAGCGATACCTTGAATGCTCAAAGCACCAACATTGGTCAGCTCTATGTTCCCCGAACCGGTATTGCTTGCATTAAACGAGCCGATGTGGTTTCCAGGGCCATTGAGCAAAGTTCCGCCCGTTGAGCTTGTCGTCAACGCGGCGGTGTCCACGCCGCCCAGCTGTGTGATCGAGCCATTCAAAGCCGCCAGGGAAACCGTGGCCGCTTTCAGGTTGCTGAAGACAATGCCCCCACTTGGCGTCGTGACGTCAATCGCGGACATGTCGATGCTGCCCCCAGTCTGGCTGAACGCGCCATTAACCTTCAATACGCCCAAGCCACTGACACTTCCACCGCTCTGCGCAAAACCGGCCGTACTCAGCGTATTGCTGACCAACAAAGCCCCACCGCTCACCAGGACGGGGCTGCCGCTGCTCAGGGATTGCAGGCTGGTGGTTCCCATGCTGTCGTCAAAAATGATCGGACCAACACCGGCCGGAATAATGACCGCGGCAACGTTTACGCCATCGGGTATTGCGTCCCAGTTGGAAGCAGAGCTCCATGCGCTTCCAGACCCCCCACCCGTCCAGACAGAAGTTGGGCGCTGTGCAACCGTACCAACGTAGCCACTGACTGATGGAACCTGGTAGCCATAAACCGGTTTACTACCCAAACCCGCACTGGTTGTAACGCCCGTCGCGCCCAGGCCACTGGCCACCACCAGCTTGCCAGCACCGACATTTTTAGTGTCCAGGGTACCAGATCCTCCAGATACAACGGCACCTGATACGACGTCGCCATCAATCGCCCCGCCAGTAATCAGCGGCAGGGTCGCTCCGGACAAGCTGATACCTGTTCCACCGTCATAAACTTTGGTCAAAGACCCGGAAATCGAGGCCGGTGCGATTGTGAGCACGGGTGCATCAGCCACGAGCACTCCATTTCCGGTCCCCAACACCGTCGACCCGTAAGTTGCATTGACCTGCTTAAACGCCCAACCTGTGGGGAATACATTACTGGTAAAAGTGGGGACGTAGGCCAGCCAGCGCCCACCTGCGCCACTGGTGGTGACGGGCACGGATGCAGACAGCAGCCCCCCGCTGTTGATGAACAAAACTGCGTCGCCAGCAGCGTCGGAACTGATACCCGGGCCGGTCACCGTTATGCCTGATGTTGCGCGCAACCGCACGGCGCCTCCCGAGGCAGAGATGCCGGATGAGGAAGATATCGAGCCCGCGGTGGACTCCAGATCCACACCACCGGCACTCGTATTGATCGCCCCACTCTGCGCGATGGAACCACCTGCCTTCAATTGGAAGGATCCTGCGGCTACAGAGGTCACACCAATGGAGGTGCTATTTTTCACGTTGACTGTGCCACCACTGGTCACGGTCAGGTTGTTCAGATTATTGGATGTGTTGGTCAGCGTCACGTTGCCACCGCCAGCAATGACATCCAGCCCGCCACTGCTAGCTGAAATGGCGCCAGTCTGTGCGAGGTTGCCGCCATTGGTCTTGAGCTGCAAGGCGCCACCCACCGTGATGGCCCCCGCTGCAAACGAGCCGGAATTCCAGTAAGTCACCATATTGGTTCCACCGGCACTTATGCTGACGTTCGCAACGGTGTTGTTATCGTTGTTCAGCACAACCCCCCCAGAACCGCTCACCGACAGGCTGCTGGCAGTGATATTTGCCGCAGGCAGCGTGCTTTGCGAGACGAAACCACCGCTGCTGGTCAATGTCACCGCACCACCGCCTGCGTTGACGGCTTGGTTGACCTGGATGCTTCCCGCACTCTCCAGGCTGGCATTTCCGCCTCCGGTGGTGATCCCGGTAACGGCACCGAGAGTTGTAACCGAGAAAGCATTCACGCTCTTGAAGCCAATGCCGCCACTGCTGACACTTGCAGCAACAGAGGAAACGCTGTTCAAGTTGTTCAGGGATACGCTACCCCCTGACTGGATCTCCAACGACGTTGCCGAGATCACGCCGGAGGATTGCGAAATGGTACCGCCCGACTTCAGCTTCACCGCACCGGAAGTTACATTGGCGCCCAAAAACACCGAACCACCTGTGGCCTCGAGTGCCAGATTCGAGCCCGCGGAGATAGATTGGTTGACGGACAGGGAGCCACCCTGCGCCGTAAGTGACAACCCGTTGCCCCCTGCATAACTGATGGGCGTGGACACAGACAAATTGTCCAACGCCGTCACAGAAACGTTGTTGGATGCCAGAGCCGTTAGTAAATCTGCAACATCCAGCGTACCCGCTCCCGCAGAAGTGAAATTAGGTGATCCCCCCACATTGACCGTGGCGCTGGAGTTAATGTCGATGTTGTTGGGGTCCAGCAGCCACAGGCCGGTCTTGCCCGCCAGGGCACGGGTATCTACCTTGACTCCGGTGAGTTGCAGTGACTGCTTGCCCGACGTTTCAACAAACCCGCCGTCTCCACCCGAGTCACCCCCTTTTGCGGATATCGTGCCATGCGCCCGTGTCGTGTCATCTGCCCACAGGATGACCCTGCCGCCGTTGCCATTGCCCGTTGCATCTGCCTTGATAGAGGCCTGGGGGCCAAAATACACAAACTCCGCGTTTTGAACGTCGGCGTTTTTGCCCTGGTAATCACCACCCACTCGCACGCTGCCTCCACGGCGATCACCCGACACATCAATGATGGCCTGGTCCGTTACTGCAACCCGGCTGCCCAACACGTCCACGTTGCCGCCCTCTGTGCCCGTGGCCAATATCTTGCCGCTGCCTTCCACGAAGGCATCGCCAGACGCCTTGAGCACCACTTTGCCGCCCTGCAGGTCGGCTTGGGTGGCTTGAATCAGACCGCTGTGTTTGAGTGTGCCGGCAAAAATACCTACAGCACCACCCTTAAGGGTACCCAGGTTGACAGCCTGATCTGCCGGGGCCTGCACCTGCAATTTGATGCCTTCCAGCCCCCGCCCGGTGATTTCAACTTGCTGCCCCGCCGCCAGAATGGTGGATCCATTGGGCGCCTGCACCAACGCCGTCTGCTCCGTACCCACATTGGCACCCAGCAACACCACGTCTCCGCTGCGAGCCAAAACACTGCCGCCCACCGACACGTTAGCCCCAGCGGGTCCGGCATCGCCAAACCTCAGGCGCCCGGCCATGGCGTCTGCATCCGACATGCGCAGGCTCGATGCGGTAAACCCGGCCGTATCCACCACTGCCCCTGCGCCTACCGCTATGCCGGACTGATTGACCAGCACCAAATTGCCATTGCTGGACAAGGTACCAAAGATCGCCGAGGGGGTGTTGGTCACAACCCGGTTGATGACCGTGCTGACGGCATTGGGCTGCTGGAAATGGGTGGTGTTACCCGCAGGAATCGAAAAACTTTGCCAATTGATGGCCGAATGGTTGGCGCCGGCCCCGTTTTGGGTGGTCACCAGCATTTGGTTGCCTGTGGTTGATATGTTGGCTTGCCCCACCACGGCAACGCCGCCCGTGGGATTGGCATGCACACTTCCCACCAGGGTGCCCCATGCCAATGCAACCCCGACCGCCAAAGCACTCCAGTGGAGGACTACGAGGGGACTTTGGTGGGCACTGCCCAAGCTTGCGCCGCTTGACCGCCCGGCGCTGGAGGAAATTTCCGCTACCGCGACCATGGCGCCGAGCGCCTGGTTCCATACGGTTCTATACACATGGTTGAGTGAGGCCCGAGAACGCATGATGTAACTCCAAAAAGCATCTCCCCCGCCGCCGAGAGGATGCTTTTTTGATTAAATCACAACACTTTCGGTGGTAAGCCCGAATTTACGCCACTTCGGGCGCCCACGTATCAGCTATGTAACCCAGTGGATACATTTCACAACACATTGCGGCTTTGGGGTGCTTTAGACAAGCACCCGCTCAATACCACCCGCATTGGCCGTCGCCACATACTCCGGCAGCCATTCCTTGCCCAGAATCTGGTTGGCCATCTCCACCACGATGTAATCCGCCTCCAGCAAGCCGGACTTCAGGTCATCCTGGTAGCGGTTCAGGCCCATCAGGCAGCTGGGGCAAGACGTCAATATCTTCACATTCTGGTCCGCCTGCACGGTACCGGCTTCGCGCAGCGCGGTCTCACCCTTGCGGATTTCTTCTTCCTTGCGGAAGCGGATCTGGGTCGACACATCGGGGCGCGACGTCGCCAAGCCACCGCTTTCACCACAGCAGCGCTTGCTCTCCAGCACGCCATCGCCCACCAGTGCCTTGACCGTCTTCATCGGCTCCTGCAGCTTCATCGGGCTGTGGCAGGGGTCGTGGTACAGGTAACCACCACCCTTGGCTGCGCCCAGCGTGATGTTCTTCTCCAGCAGGTATTCGTGGATGTCGACGATGCGGCAGCCCGGGAATATTTTGTCGAACTCATACCCCTGCAACTGGTCATAACAGGTGCCGCAACTCACCACCACGGTCTTGATGTCCAGGTAGTTCAGCGTATTGGCCACGCGGTGGAACAACACGCGGTTGTCGGTGATGATCTTCTCGGCCTTGTCGAACTGGCCCGAGCCGCGCTGCGGGTAGCCGCAGCACAGGTAGCCGGGCGGCAGCACCGTCTGCACACCGGCATGCCACAGCATGGCCTGCGTCGCCAGGCCCACCTGGCTGAACAAGCGCTCCGAGCCACAACCTGGGAAATAAAACACCGCCTCGGTCTCGGCCGTCGTGGTCTTTGGGTTGCGGATGATGGGGACGTAGTCCTTGTCCTCAATGTCCAAGAGCGCGCGGGCCGAGCGTTTGGGCAGGTTACCCGGCATCTTCTTGTTGATGAAGTGGATGACCTGTTCCTTGACCGTGGCCGGACCCAGCGTGGCCGGGGGCGCTTGTGTTTGTTTGCGGGCCAGCACGTTCAGCACGCGGTTGCCCAGGCGCTGCATCTTGAAGCTCAAGCGTGTTGCGGTACGCGCAATCGCGATCGCATTGGGGCTGGCCGTACCAATGAACCAGGCCTGGAACTCGGCCGCCGGGCGGTAAGACTTCTTGCCCATCTTGCGCAGCAGGTTGCGCATGTTCATCGTCACATCGCCAAAGTCGATGTCAACAGGACATGGCGACAGGCACTTGTGGCACACCGTGCAGTGGTCGGCCACGTCTTCAAACTCTTCCCAATGCTTGATGGAGACGCCGCGGCGGGTCTGCTCTTCATACAAAAAGGCTTCCACCAGCAAGGAAGTCGCCAGAATCTTGTTGCGCGGGCTGTACAGCAGGTTGGCACGCGGCACGTGGGTGGCGCAGACCGGTTTACACTTGCCGCAGCGCAGGCAGTCCTTGACCGAATCGGCGATGGCGCCGATGTCGCTCTGCTGCATGATCAGCGACTCATGGCCCATCAGGCCGAAAGACGGTGTATAGGCATTCGTCAAATCCGCGTGGGCAGGGAAGCTATCAGTAGAATTGGCCTCCAGCCCCCGTCCACGCTCAATAGGTTGCTCTTTATTTCGTAGCAACTTGCCTTTGTTGAAACGCCCCTCGGGATCGACTCGGGCCTTGTAGTCGGTGAAGGGCTGCAGCTCGGCGTCCGTCAGGAACTCGAGCTTGGTGATGCCAATGCCGTGTTCACCCGAAATCACGCCATCCAGCGAGCGGGCCAGCGCCATGATGCGTTTGACAGCACCGTGGGCGGTTTGCAGCATCTCGTAGTCATCGCTGTTGACGGGGATGTTGGTGTGCACATTGCCGTCGCCCGCATGCATGTGCAGCGCCACCCAGACCCGGCCCTTGAGCACGCGCTGCTGGACGGCCGTGCATTCGCTCATGATGGCCTCAAACGCCTTGCCGGTGAAGATGTCCTTCAGTGGCATGCGCAACTGGGTCTTCCAGCTGGCGCGCAGGCTGTGGTCTTGCAATTGGGGGAACAGGACTTCCACACCATCCAGCCAACCCTGCCATTGGGCCCGCACGTCGGCAATCAGCGCCAGCGCCTGGGCCACACGGTCTTCCAGCAGTTCGACAGAGGGGATGTCGTTGGCGTCGTCGCTCTTGCCCAAGGGCAGGCTGCCGCTCTCAAAGAATTCGGTCAGTGCATCGCAAAAGGCCAGTTTGTTGCGCAGGCTCAGTTCGATATTGATGCGTTCGATGCCATCGGTGTACTCGCCCATGCGGCGCAGCGGGATCACCACGTCTTCATTGATCTTGAAGGCATTGGTGTGGCGGCTGATGGCCGCTGTGCGCTTGCGGTCCAGCCAGAATTTCTTGCGCGCCTCGGGGCTGATGGCGATGAAACCCTCGCCATTGCGCGAATTGGCAATACGCACCACTTCGGACGTGGCGCGGGCCACTGCATCGGCGTCGTCACCGGCAATGTCGCCAAACAGCGCCATCTTTGGCAGGCCGCCGCGCTTGCTCTTGGTGGCATACCCCACGGCCTTCAGGTAACGGTCGTCCAGATGCTCCAGACCGGCCAGCAACACGCCGCTACGCTTTTGCTCGGCAAACATGAAGTCGATGATTTCGACAATGCTCGGCACGGCGTCCTTGGCATTGCCAAAGAACTCCAGGCACACGGTTCGCGTGTGCGCCGGCATCTTGTGCACCACCCAGCGGGCGCTGGTTATCAGGCCGTCCGTGCCTTCCTTCTGAATGCCGGGCAGGCCACTCAGGAACTTGTCGGTCACGTCCTTGCCCAGTCCCTCCTTGCGGAAGGACTGGCCGGGAATGTCCAGCCGCTCGGTACGTATCTTGGTCTTGCCATCCGCCTTGAAATACTGCAGCTCGAAGCTTGCCATCTCCGCATCATGGATCTTGCCCATGTTGTGGTTGATGCGGGTTACTTCCAGCCACTCGGCCTGCGGCGTCACCATGCGCCAGCTGGCCAGATTGTCCAGCGCCGTACCCCACAGCACAGCCTTCTTGCCGCCGGCATTCATCGCAACATTACCGCCAATGCACGAGGCCTCGGCCGAAGTTGGGTCCACGGCAAACACATAACCACCGCGCTCGGCCGCATCGGCCACGCGCTGGGTCACCACGCCGGCCTCACTCCACACAGTGGCTACCTCGCGGTCCATACCGGGCAAGACTTTCATCTCCACCTCGGACATGGCTTCGAGCTTTTCGGTGTTGATGACCGCGCTCTTCCACGTCAGCGGGATCGCACCACCGGTGTAACCGGTGCCGCCCCCACGCGGGATGATGGTCAGGCCCAGGTCGATACAGCCTTTGACCAGGCCGGCCATTTCTTCTTCAGAATCCGGCGTCAGCACGACAAAGGGGTATTCCACACGCCAGTCGGTGGCGTCGGTCACGTGGGACACGCGGCTCAGGCCGTCGAATTTGATGTTGTCCTTGGCCGTCAGCCTGGCCAGCGCCTTCTGGGTCTTGCGCCGCAGTGCGCCCATCTTGATCGATGCAACACCAAAGGCTTCCACCGCCGCACCTGCCAGAGCCAGCAGTTCACCCACCATGGCGTCGCGTTCGGGGTCTGCATCAGGCGTGCGGCGTTTTTCAACCTCGTGCAGCCGGTGGTGCAAGGCGTCCACCAGCATCGCGCGGCGTTTGGGGTTGTCCAGCAGGTCGTCCTGAAGGTAGGGGTTGCGCTGCACGACCCAGATGTCGCCCAGCACCTCGTACAACATGCGGGCCGAACGGCCCGTGCGGCGCTCGCCCCGCAACTGGTTCAACAAACCCCAGGCCTGTTCGCCCAGCAGCCGGATCACGATTTCCCGGTCGGAGAAGGAGGTGTAGTTGTACGGAATCTCGCGGATGCGCTCCTGCACATGCGGTGTGGTGCCGGGTGCCGACAGAAGGTGATTGAGCGAGGTGGGTGCGTTCATCGGGCAGTACTGTTGCAATCTTGGCGGTGGAGTGGGCCGCTGGGGCAGAGGGAAGATGTTACCGCAGTGCAGCAAACGCGCTACAGCCGGCCGCTATAACCATGGCGGCCGTACCTGCGTGGATTCCGGGTCAAATGGGTCCAGGGCGACCATCTCATACGTGAAACATGGCGAAACCCCTCGTGGAACGGAGGTAAGGCGCTATCTATTGCATAGCATAAACGGTCAACTCCAGCACTACGCGGCCTCAATCCGACCCATTTCAGACGGCTGGCGCAGGCACAGGAACCCGATGAATCAGCAGGCTGATGGGGCAATCCGAGGGTTTTGAGGGTTGGCTATCGCTTTGTGGAAGGGCGGTGATTGATTGGCCCGCGAATGCGGTTATAAACCGGGGGCCTGAGAATCTGGTGGTTAAGACCCAAGGCCTCAAACATCGAATCCGCAGGCAGGCGTGCGGTTCAGCACATACAAAAACAATTTCCCCAGGGAGTAAAAATGGTCTTTAAGCGAATTCTGTCCTCGTTCCTCTTTCTCGCATGTGGCGGCTTGGCCTATGCACAAAGTCTCACAACCAACATCGTCGTCACAGGCACTACAGACTCATTGACATTCAATGCAGCAGTAGCGCCATCGGGTGCTTTTCTGAACAACGGCTCAAAACTCTGGATGGCCATCATCAAGGGCGAACAGGTCTATTTCTTCAATGACACCATGGGATTTGTTCCCTATGCCGGTGGCTTGCGCTTGCTGACTTCAGGAAACCCTGCAGAAGCTCCGGCGGTGCGTACCATCACCAAGTCCACTGAAACAATCTACCTTGCCGGATGGAATACACGTAGCATTCTCGGAAGTGAGGTCTTTATTGGATACGGCTCCTCGTTTGCCGAGCTTGTGAGAAATGTGCGGTACACCAAGCTGTATACCTTTGTTGAAAAAGCGGCCCCTCGCCTGGATGACTTTTATGGCCGTCTGACCTTGATGTACAAGTTCAAAAACTCTTCGACCATCTATACAGACGTTGCCAACTTCTCGGCAGGCAATATCTCAACCAGTGGATCCACCACCACTGTGGTCAACTACATTGTCGGAAGCACATCGCGTGCAATGAGCTGCGCCGTATCGCCTTCGGCTGCAAGCTACTCCCATTTGTGTGCAATTGCTTCTCTGAGTGGCGAAACCGAGCTTTTTGCGTTTAACCTGAGCAATGGAAATATCACCGCAGGGGCATATACCTACTGCTCTCCATACGTCAGCGTCAGCGCGTGTGCAACAGAAGTCCTCACGAATCCGGATGGAACAGTCTGGGGGACTGTCGTCAACAATATGACTCCATTAAGCGTCTCGCCCGTACCGCTTCCTGCCAGCGCAACAATTGAGCACGCAAAGTCAGAGACCAATGCCGCCACCGTGGCAGACGGTGGATCTGCGACGCAACCTGCAGGTTTGAGCACTGAACTGAGTACCAGTTTTGAGGCATTGATCAAACAAGCGAATGGCGCCAGGAAATAATTCAACGTGAAGTTTCCATTGACATGCTTCTCTGGCTTCTCTGTCTACTGAGTTGAGAAACAGAGGGGCGAGTCAGCACAACCCGCCTAATGGAAATCACCAAGCCAACCTGAGCCTTGCTTCAAGTCTAATCAGACTGACACAAAGCCCGACTAGCATCGGGCGTTTTTCACAGGAGCACCCATGAAGTTAAAAGTCGCTGCGCTGGCCTTGTCGCTGGCCGCCTCCCTCTCGGCCCAGGCCCAAACCGAAATCCAGTGGTGGCACTCCATGACCGCCGTAAACGGTGAATGGGTCAATGACCTGGCCAAGGAATTCAATGCCAGCCAGAAGGAATACAAAATCCTGCCCACCTACAAGGGCAGCTACGACGAATCCATGACCGCGGCCGTGGCCGCCTTTCGCGCCGGCAATGCGCCCCATGTGCTGCAGGTATTTGAAGTGGGCACCGCCACCATGATGGCCAGCAAGGGCGCCGTGGTCCCGGTGGGCAAGGTCATGCTGGATGCGGGCTACAAGTTCGACCCCAAGGTCTATATCCCCGCTGTGGCGGGTTATTACACCTCCCCGGCCGGCCAGATGCTGAGCTTCCCGTTCAACAGCTCAACCACCGTCTTCTACTACAACAAGGACGCCTTCAAGGCCGCAGGCCTGGATGCCGAAAAAGCCCCCGCCACCTGGGGCGAGGTCGCCCTGGCAGCCGGCAAACTCAAGGCCAATGGCCACAAATGCCCCATTTCGATCAGCTGGCAGGGCTGGACCCAGCTGGAGAGTTTCTCCGCCTGGCACAACGTCGAATACGCCACCAAACAAAACGGACTGGCCGGGCTGGATGCGCGCCTGAAGGTCAACTCTCCGCTGCATGTGCGCCACATTGAAAATCTGTCCAATATGGCCAAGCAGGGCCTGTTTGTCTACAAGGGTCGCGGCAACGTGCCTGAGGCCAGCTTTGTCTCCGGCGAGTGCGCGATGATGACAACATCGAGCGGCTTCTACGGCAACGTCAAGAAAAACGCCAAGTTCGCCTTCGGCCTGGCCCCCCTGCCCTACTACCAGGACGTACCCGGCGCACCGCAGAACACCGTGATCGGTGGCGCCAGCCTGTGGGTCATGGCCGGCAAGAAGGCCGAGGAATACAAAGGCATCGCCAAGTTCTTTGACTTTTTGTCCAAGCCCGAGGTGCAGTCCGCCAGCCACAAGCGCACCGGCTACCTGCCCATCACCACCGCCGCCTTCCAGATGACCGAGAAATCGGGCTTCTACAAGGAAAACCCCGGCACCGATGTGGCCGTGACCCAGATGGTGCGCAAGGTGACCGACAAATCGCGCGGCATACGCCTGGGCAACTACGTGCAGATCCGCGCGATTGAAGACGAAGAACTCGAACAGGTCTGGGCTGGCAAGAAGGCACCCAAGGAAGCACTGGATGCCATCGTCAAACGGGGTGACGAAATGCTGGAACGCTTCGAAAAAGCCAACAAGCAAAAGTAAGCGACCAACCTGAGTAAGCCAAGAGCCGTGGAAAAACGCGTCGTATTCAAGTCCTGGTGGTTGCCGTGGGTGCTGATCGCACCCCAGGTGGTGGTGATCGCCGTGTTTTTCTTCTGGCCTGCGGGCCAGGCGCTGGTGCAGTCCCTGCAGCAGTCGGATGCTTTTGGCACCTCGGTCGAATGGGTGGGGCTGGAGAACTTCCGCAATTTGTGGAATGACGATTCCTACCTGGCATCGTTCAAGACCACGGCG
Source organism: Pseudomonadota bacterium (assembly GCA_040387325.1). Classification (GTDB taxonomy): domain Bacteria; phylum Pseudomonadota; class Gammaproteobacteria; order Burkholderiales; family Burkholderiaceae_C; genus Allorhodoferax. Next base: position 39,769 of record JAZKDY010000129.1, read on the forward strand.
ATTTTTTCGGTGCTGGTGGCGGGCCTGGGGCTTACGCTGTCACTGATCCTGGCGATTTTTGCGGACCGCGTGGTACGTGGCTCCAACCTCTACCGCACCTTTCTGATCTGGCCCTATGCCGTGGCACCCGCCGTAGCCGGTGTCTTGTGGCTGTTCATGTTTGCACCCAGCATCGGCATCGTCTCCTACGGCATACGCCATCTCGGCTTTGCCTGGGACCCCCTGCTCAACAGCGACCACGCCATGGCACTGATCGTGATGGCCGCGGTGTGGAAGCAGATTTCCTACAACTTTTTGTTCTTCCTGGCGGGGCTGCAGAGCATTCCCAAATCACTGATCGAAGCCGCCTCCATGGATGGTGCCCGGCCCTGGCGCAGGTTCTGGACGATTCAGTTCCCGCTCTTGTCGCCCACCACATTCTTCCTGCTGGTCATCAACATCGTTTACGCGTTTTTTGACACCTTTGCCATCGTGGACGCTGCCACC
>JAZKDY010000129.1:40264-56642 GCA_040387325.1 Pseudomonadota bacterium
CCACCAAGGGCGGCCCCGGCAAGGACACGGCCATCCTAGTTTACAAGGCCTACTTTGACGGTTTCAAGGCCATGGACCTGGGCGGCTCGGCTGCGCAGAGCGTGGTGCTGATGGTGATCGTGGTTTCGCTCACGGTGGTGCAGTTCCGTTTCGTCGAGAAAAAGGTGAATTACTGATGGTTGAACGCCGCCCCTGGCTGGACGCCCTGTCGCACCTGATCCTGATCATCGGTGTGCTGATCATTGCCTTCCCCGTCTACATCACCTTTGTGGCCAGCACGCACACATCGGAAGCCGTGGTGCAGTCCCCCATGCCCATGCTGCCCGGCAGCCACCTGCTGGACAACTACGCCACCGCCCTCTCCGGCGAACGCCTGGGCAGCGGCTCTCACGCTTCGGTGGGTCGCATGATGGTGGTGAGCCTGGTGACCGCCCTGGTCATTTCACTGGGGAAAATCACCATTTCGCTGCTGTCGGCGTTTGCGCTGGTGTACTTCCGCTTTCCATTCCGCATGGCCTTTTTCTGGGCGATATTTGTGACGCTGATGCTGCCGGTGGAGGTGCGCATTGGCCCCACCTACAAGGTGGTGGCTGACCTGGGTCTGCTCAACACCTATGCCGGTTTGACGGTGCCGCTGATCGCATCCGCCACGGCCACCTTTTTGTTCCGCCAGTTCTTTTTGACCGTGCCTGATGAGCTGGTGGAGGCTGCACGGGTGGACGGCGCCGGGCCCATGCGGTTCTTCAAGGATATTCTGGTACCGCTGTCCAGCACCAGCATGGCGGCGCTGTTTGTGATCCAGTTCATTTACGGCTGGAACCAGTACCTGTGGCCGCTCCTGGTGACCACCGAGGAAAACATGTACCCGGTGGTTATCGGTATCAAACAGATGATTTCGGGTGGTGATGCGCAAACCGAATGGAACATCGTGATGGCCACGGCCATGCTGGCCATGTTGCCGCCGGCGCTGGTGGTCATGCTGATGCAGAAGTGGTTCGTCAAGGGCCTGGTCGATACGGAGAAATAAATGTGCTTGCGGGACAGACCGCAGCGAAGTGAAGCTCTGTCCCCAACTGAATATTGATATGGCATCCATAGAACTCAAAAACGTCATCAAACGCTACGGTACGGGCAAGACCGCCAACCAGGTCATCCACGGCGTCAGTGCGCAGATTCACGACGGTGAATTTGTTGTCATCGTCGGCCCCTCGGGCTGCGGCAAATCCACACTCTTGCGCATGGTCGCCGGGCTGGAAGAAATCAGCGGTGGCGACATCAGCATCGGCGGGCGCGTGGTCAACAACCTGGAGCCGTCTGAACGCGACATCGCCATGGTGTTCCAGAACTACGCGCTGTACCCGCACATGAGCGTGTTCGACAACATGGCCTATGGCCTGAAAATTGCCAAAGTGCCGGTGGACGAAATCAAGGCCCGGGTCGACAAGGCCGCCAAGATACTGGAGCTGGGCCCCTACCTGGACCGCAAACCCAAGGCCCTGTCCGGCGGCCAACGCCAGCGTGTGGCCATGGGGCGCGCCATCGTGCGCCAGCCCCAGGTGTTTTTGTTTGACGAGCCCCTGTCCAACCTGGACGCCAAACTGCGCGCCCAGACCCGGCTGGAGATCCAGAAGCTGCACCGGGAGCTTGGCATCACCTCGCTGTTCGTCACACACGACCAGGTTGAGGCCATGACACTGGCGCAACGCATGATCGTCATGAATGGCGGTGTCATGGAGCAGTTTGGCACGCCCGAAGAGGTCTACACCCGGCCGGCCAGCACCTTTGTCGCCAGTTTTATCGGTTCACCGCCCATGAATCTGCTCAAAGACGCACCCGACGCCAAGGCCGGCACCATCACCGGCATACGGCCCGAACACCTGGACATCACGCCCGCCGGCTGGGCGCTGCAGGTGGAAGCGGTGGAAATGCTGGGTGCCGAACGCCTGATTTATGGCAAGTGGGCGCACAGCACCACCGACGAGCTGCTGATCATCCGCACCGAAGAATCCGCCGCTGTGCCCGCACTGGGAGCCACACTGCATGTGACACCGCGCCCCGACCGCATCCACCATTTCGACGCGGCCACGGGCAAGAGAATCTGAATATGGACTCCGCAACCCCGGATCTACCCGTCTGGCCCTATCCCCGCTGGGTCGCCCACCGGGGGGCCGGCAAACTGGCGCCCGAGAACACGCTGGCCGCCTTTCGCGTCGGTGCCAGCCACGGCTACCGCATGTTTGAATGCGACGTCAAACTCAGCGCCGATGGAGTGCCTTTTCTGATGCACGACGCCACGCTGGGGCGAACCACCAATGCATCAAAAGTTCTTGTAGCCCCCGCGCTTGCTGGTCAACCCGCTCCTGATTCAATAGCAGATCGAAAAAACCTGGTCGGCGGCGATTTCAACTGGAGCCAGTTGGCGCAGCTGGATGCTGGCAGCTGGCACAGCCGCAGCTACGCGGGGGAACCGCTGCCAACCCTGGCAAACATCGCCGCGTATTGCATTGCCAACGGCTACCTGCTGAACATCGAAATCAAACCCACACCAGGGCAAGAGCGCCACACCGGTGAAGTAGTGGCCCAACACGCCGCGCGTCTGTGGGCCGACCAGGCCATCAAACCCCTGCTGACCTCGTTCCAGGTCGACGCGCTGGAAGGCGCCCAAGCCACCCAACCCGAGTTGCCACGCGGGCTATTGCTGGACAGCTTGTGGAAGGGCTGGCTGGAGACCGCGCTCAGCCTGGACTGCCAGGCCATCGTCTGCAACCACGCCCTGTGGGACCGCAGCAGCGTCACCCAGGCCCAAAGCGCGGGCTTCAAAACCCTGAGCTACACCGTAAATGACGAATGGGCAGCCCAAAGGCTGATCGACTTGGGTACCGACGGCATCATCACCGACCGGGTGGATGTGTTCAGCCCGGCTAATCCGTAACCCCTGCTGCGCTGCGGCTGCCGTTGCGCACCAGACAGGGCGGGACATCGGCCCCATTGCGCTTGGTTTCCCGCTGCCATTGCGGGTCACAAGGCAGCGCCAGCAGAGCGGCATCGATCTGCGCTGCCAAGGCCGGGTTGTTGTGTCCCACAAAGATGTGGCGCTGGAATGAAGGAACTTCCGGCACAGCAATGGCGCGCACCTCGCCGCTCAAGCCCCATTTGCTGATCAGCGAGAAATACACCAGCTGGTTCATCTGCGTGAAGTCCACCCGCCCCAGAATCACCTTGCGGATGTTGGACAGCTCGTTGGTGTTTTTCTCCACCGTCAGTTCACCCTTCTCCACCATGTCGTCCAGCCTGTTGTACTGGTTGCCCCGGATCGAACCAAAGGTCATGCCCTTGAGTTCCTTCAGATGGGTGTAGGGCGGCGTCTGCGGGCCACGAAAGATCAGCACGTTGTAGTCCTCAAACAAGGGGCGCGACCACAAAAAGCGTGTTTTGCCCGCGTCGCCCACAAACGGGGGCGCAAGCAGCAGGCCAATGCCGTCAAATTTCTCGGCCTGCACCAGCTGCGTGGCCACCAGCCGGGCGCGTGGCATATGGACCAGCTTGATGGTGTGCAGGCCCTTGAACTGGCGGTTGAGAAAGTCCACCAATACGGCAGCAATACCGGTGCCATCGTCATGGAGGAAGGGCGGTTGCAGGTAAGTGTTGTAGGCGGTGAACTCCGCAGACTGCGCCACCGGCACACCCAGGCAGATGGCAACAGCCAGGCTGCCAGCCCGTGGTTTCGACAAAAACCCCATGAAAGACTTCACCCGCATGTGGCCACCTCCCCTTTTGTGCAGCCACTCTAGCAATGCCAACCCGGCAAGTCAAAGCCGGACTAGCGCCAGCCGCGCGCCCCTGCCCACTGGCTGCTGGCCACTACCACCAGCATCGCCCCATAACTGGCCATCTTGCCGTCGTTCCCGAAAAACCACAGCCCCAGGCCCAGGGCCAGTAGGCCCGCTATTGAATTAATAGCTACCTGCCCAATAAATCCGGGGGCCGAGGGGCCTTTCTTCATAAGCCACGGCCCCACCAGGGCCAAAACGACGGCTACCGCCAGTGCCGGCGCCAGGAAGTTGAACAGGTGGTTGAGCAGGTTGAAGGGGCCCATGCGGGGCGGCCGCGGGGGCCGTCAGGTGAGTGAAGTGGCTCCGATTTTATAATCAGGGTTTAACCCCCCAAAGTTTCCCCGCATGGCCGTCTGGACCCTAGGCATCAACCACACCACCGCACCTCTGGATTTGCGCGGCCGGTTTGCGTTCGCCATGGACCAGATCGCGCCCCATTTGCACGGCCTGCGCCAGACGCTGCAGCGCATGCCGGAGGCGGCGATTGTCTCCACCTGCAACCGCACCGAGATTTATTGCGCCGGTGAACAGTCCGAACTGGAACCCACGCTGGGCTGGCTGGCCAACTCAGCTGGCATCTCGGCCGATGCACTGCGCGCCCACACCTATAGCCGTCAGGACGGCCACGCCGCGCGCCATGCCTTCCGCGTCGCCAGCGGGCTGGATTCCATGGTGCTGGGCGAGCCACAGATCCTGGGCCAGCTGAAGGACGCCGTGCGTGCGGCCGATGCGGCCGGTGCGCTGGGCACCACGCTATCGCAGATGTTCCAGCGCTCGTTCGCCGTGGCCAAGGAAGTGCGCACCTCCACCGAAATCGGTGCCCACAGCATCAGCATGGCCGCCGCCGCCGTGCGCCTGGCGGGCAATCTGTTTGAAGACCTGGGCAAGGTCAAAGTCTTGTTTGTCGGCGCGGGCGAGATGATCGAGCTGTGCGCCACCCACTTTGCGGCCAAGTCGCCCAAGGCCCTGGCCATTGCCAACCGCACGCTGGAACGTGGCGAAAAGCTGGCATCGCGCTTTGGTGGCGAGGTGATGCGCCTGGCCGACCTGCCCGACCGGCTGCACGAATTCGACATCGTCATCAGTTGCACCGCCAGCACCTTGCCCATCATCGGCCTGGGTGCTGTGGAGCGGGCGTTGAAGAAACGCCGCCACCGCCCCATGTTCATGGTCGACCTGGCCGTGCCGCGTGACATCGAGGCCGAGGTCAAGGCGCTGGAAGATGTCTACCTGTACACCGTGGACGACCTGGCCGGCGTGGTGCAAACCGCCCAGGCCAGCCGCCAGGCGGCCGTGGCCCAGGCCGAGGCGATTGTGGATGCCGGTGTGCAAAGTTTCATGCACTGGGTGGACCAGCGTGGGTCGGTACCGCTGATCCAGCAGCTCAACGCCCAGGCCGACGAATGGCGTGCGATGGAGCTAGCCCGTGCGCGCAAGCTGCTGGCCAAGGGTGAGGATGTGGATGCAGTGCTCGAAGCCTTGTCCAAGGGGCTGACGCAGAAGATGCTGCATGGCGCGATGGCCGAGCTGCATGCCGGTGATGCTGCCGCCCGTGAGCGCGCCAGCACAGCCATTTCGCACTTTTTCCTGCGCAACACGCGTTAGCGACGCTGCCCCGCTGCAGCACGCCCTTTGTCAACTGCGCAAAGGAATTCCCCGATTTCCTGTTTGAGTGATCCGATGAAACCCTTTCTCCGCCAACAACTCGCCCGTTACACCGATCGCCAGGGCGAGCTTGAATTTTTGCTGTCCCGCGAGGACATCATGAAAGACATGGAGCAGTTCCTGAAGCTCTCGCGCGAGCACACCGATGTGTCCGCCGTCGCCAGCCGCTGGGCCCGCTACCAGCAATGTGAGGCCGATCTGGCCAGCGCCGAAGAAATGAAATCCGACCCTGACATGGCGGAAATGGCGGAAGAAGAAATCACCAGCGCCACCGCCGAACTGGCGCAGCTGGAGGGCGAGCTGCAGCGCATGCTGCTGCCCAAAGACCCGGACGATGCCCGCCCCGCCTTTGTCGAAATCCGCGCTGGCACGGGTGGTGACGAATCCGCGCTGTTTGCCGGCGACCTATTGCGCATGTACACCCGTTATGCCGACCGCTGCGGCTGGAAGACCGAGATCGTCAGCGAATCCCAAAGCGAGCTGGGCGGCTACAAGGAAGTCGTGGTGCGCATGGAGGGTTACCACAATGGCACCGGGGCCTATGGCGCGCTGAAGTTCGAGTCTGGCGGCCACCGCGTGCAGCGGGTGCCAGCGACCGAGACCCAGGGCCGCATCCACACCAGCGCCTGCACCATTGCCGTGCTGGCCGAGCAGGACGAGGCGGAAGCCATCAAGATCAACCCTTCCGATTTGCGCATCGACACCTACCGCGCCAGCGGCGCCGGTGGCCAGCACATCAACAAGACCGACTCGGCGGTGCGTATCACCCACATCCCCACCGGCATCGTCGCCGAGTGCCAGGACGGCCGCAGCCAGCACAGCAACAAGGCCCAGGCCCTGAAAGTGCTGACCGCCCGCATCCACGAAAAGGACCGCAGTGAGCGCGCTGCCAAGGACGCGGCCGAGCGCAAGAGCCTGGTCGGTAGTGGTGACCGTAGCGACCGCATCCGCACCTACAACTTCCCCCAAGGCCGACTCACCGACCACCGCATCAACCTGACGCTGTACAAGCTGCTGAACATCATGGAGGGTGACCTGGAGGACGTGGTCAATGCCCTGCAAGCCTACGAGGCGGCCGAACAGCTGGCGGCGCTGGAGTTGAACCTGGCATGATGACCGTGGACCAAGCCCTGTGCCATGCCCAGGTCTTGGGTCTGGAGCGGCTGGATGCACAGTTGCTGGTGTTGCACGCGCTGGGCCGTGGCGAGCAGGAACGGGCCTGGCTGCTGGCGCATGACACCGACGCCCTGCCCGAGGCCGCCCACACCACACTGCAGGCGACCGTTTTGCGCCGCGCCGCGGGTGAACCGCTGGCCTATATCACCGGCCACAAAGAATTTTTCGGTCTGGATTTGCAAGTGGACGCGCGCGTGCTGGTGCCCCGACCAGACACGGAAACGCTGGTGGAATGGGCGCTGGAAATGCTGCCCACCAGCGGCGCACGGGTGGTGGACCTGGGCACCGGCAGCGGCGCCATCGCCCTGGCGCTGAAACACACCCGACCCGGCCTGCTGGTCCACGCGGTGGACTTCAGCACCGACGCATTGGCCGTGGCCCAGGCCAACGCCCAGCGGCTGCACCTGGACGTGCAATTTGCCCAGGGCAACTGGCTGGGCGGTGTGCCACCGGGCCAGCGGTTTGATGCCGTCATCTCCAACCCACCCTACATCGCCAGTGCAGACCACCACCTGGCAGCGCTGCACCACGAGCCGCTGCAGGCATTGGCCAGCGGCACAGATGGCCTGGACGACATCCGCAGCATCATCGGCCAGGCAGGCGCGCATCTCGTGCCCGGCGGCTGGCTGCTGCTGGAACATGGCTACGACCAGGCGCCTGCCGTGCGCGCATTGCTGGCAGATGCCGGCCTTCACCATGCGCAGTCGCGCCCCGATCTGGCGGGCATTGAACGCTGCAGCGGTGCACAAATGCCCAAGACCTGATTTCCGGCAAACACCTTTAGCCATTTAGGCCTCCAGCCCCCGTAGAATATGCCTAAGCAGCTAGCAAATTAATAGCGATTATTCAGACACCCTTGCCATGAATGCCCAAAGCGCACACTGGTTCATCCTGGTCATCATCAATATCCCGGTCTACCTGGCACTGGGCAAGCTCATCTTCAAGGACTGGGGCAGTTTTCTGGAGTCCGTGCGCCTGTGGTCCAGTGCCGACTGGTGGTATTCGCTGGAAAAACAGTGGCGCGAAGACCGTTGGGGCACCGGTCAGCTGCCGTTGTTCCTGCTGCTGTGTGTGCTGCTCATCGTGCTGGAGCACGCGATGTTTGGCAAAAGCACGCTGGTCAAACCCGCGGCACAAGTTGCTGGCTTGCTGTAGACCCACGCATTTTCCCGGCGGATGCAATGGTCCGGTGGGTCTGGGATAATGTCGGACTACGGCCATTCGGCCAGATTTATTGGAGTTATTGCCATGAGCGACACACAACAACGCATCGACGAACTGGTCAAGAACAATGAAGTTCTGCTGTTCATGAAGGGCAATGCCAGCTTTCCCCAGTGCGGTTTCTCCGGCCGGGCGATCCAGATCCTGAAGGCCTGCGGCGTGGACGCCAAGTCCATCAAGACCGTGAACGTGCTGGAAGACGACGAAATCCGCGCCGGTATCAAGGACTACAGCAACTGGCCCACCATTCCTCAGCTCTACGTCAAGGGTGAATTCATCGGTGGATCGGACATCATGATGGAGATGTACGAGAACGGTGAGTTGCAGCAGGCTTTGGGTTCTACGCCGGCCTGAGTTTTGTCCCCGCTGCACCCATTGCGGCGGTCACTGCTCTCGCACGCAGCAGTCACCGCGTGACTGTTCTGCTCCGTGTCCCCCGGCCTTCGGCCTCCTCCTTTACCTGCGCAGAACAGCCACGCGGCGCCTGCTGCTGCAGTGTTGGAGAACGAAGGCTGTTAGATGTTCGGCATCTGCTTTTTTTGACCCCATTGCACGCGAGCTGAGAGCGCCGGCCAGATCAGTTGGGCTGTGCGTTTTGCGTAGGTAAAGGAGGAGCCCGAAGGGCGGGGGACACGAAGCAAAACGTGCAGCTCAACGGATCCACCACAGAAAAGCAGCACCTACTTGGCAGGCGGCACAAACTCCCAAAACCGCTTGTTGGCAAACACCGCATCCGGATACTGCGGTTTCCCCCGCGACCCGTTGTACCGCCCCAGCGCCAGAAACAGGTCACCCTTCTCCCGGTCCAGATAGTGCCGGAGAATCACGCAGCCAAAACGCAAGTTGGTCTGCATATGGAACAGCCTCCCAGCGTCCCCGTCACCAATCGCACGGGTCCAGAACGGCATCACCTGCATATAACCCCGAGCGCCAACAACCGACACCGCGAACTTTCGGAAATTGCTCTCCACCTGGATCAACCCCAGCACCAGGGCCGTATCCAGCCCCGCACGCTTGCTCTCGTACCAGACGGTTTGTAAAAACTCCTTGCGGGTGTCGAAATCCTTTTTCTTCTTAGCCAAGCGCTCGCTCATGGCGCCCAGCCAACGCAGGTAGTACAGGCGCTGTTCGGTGTTGCTGAACTCTGGGATGGGTGGTGCCGCGTTGCGCACCGCGCTGCTCAGCGCTGTACGCACGGAGTCGATCAGCGGCTCTTCAATCTGGCCGCCGGCCCAGGCTTGCTCCTGGATTGATAGCAACCCAAGACCTACCAGCGGGGGCAGGAGGCAGATTCGTCGTGAAACGTTGGCGTTCAAAGGGCCTGGGGCAGGCCTCATGCCGCCAGTTTGCCGCGGACCAGTGCCGCGATCTCGCCCACGGCCACCTTGGTGGCTTCGCTGTCGCGGCGGTGCTGGTATTCGACCACGCCTTCTTTCAGCGTGCGGTCGCCAATCGTGACGCGGTGCGGCACACCGATCAGTTCCCAGTCGGCAAACATCGCGCCTGGGCGTTCGTTGCGGTCGTCCAGCAGCACGTCCACACCGGCGGCCAGCAGCTCGGCATACAGCGCGTCGGCAGCGGCCTTGACCTCGGGGAAACGGTCCGGGCTGATGGGGCACAACACCACGGTAAAGGGTGCCAGCGCGTCGGGCCAGATGATGCCCTTGTCGTCGTGGTTCTGCTCGATCGCGGCAGCGGGCAGGCGGGTGATGCCGATGCCGTAACAACCCATTTCCATGAACTGGGGCTTGCCGTTCTCACCCAGGAAGGTGGCGTTCATGGCCTTGCTGTACTTGGTGCCCAGCACAAACACGTGGCCCACTTCGATGCCGCGCTCGATGTTCAATACACCCTTGCCGTCCGGCGACAGGTCACCTGCCTTGACATTGCGCAGGTCGGCCACCAGGTCGGGCTCTGGCAGGTCACGGCCCCAGTTGACACCGGTGGTGTGGAAGTCTTCAGCATTGGCGCCGCAAATCCAGTCGGCCATCACGGCCACTTCGCGGTCCACGACCAGCTTGACCGGTTTCTGCAGGCCGATCGGGCCCAGGTAACCGGGTTTGCAGCCGAAGTGTTCTTCCACTTCGGGCAGCGTCGCAAAACGGAAGTCCGCCAGGCCAGCCACCTTGCCAACCTTGACCTCGTTCATGTCGTGGTCGCCGCGCAGCAGCAGCAGCCAGACCTGGGTTTTGACGACATTGCCCTTGTCGTCCTTGGCGTCAGTAGCCAGTACCAGGGACTTGACGGTGGACTGCAGCGCAACACCCAGCAACTCGGCTACATCCTCGCAAGTGCTCTTGCCCGGTGTCGCCACTTTGGCCATGGCCTGGGTCGCAGCGCCGCGCGGACCAGCAGGCGCCAGCGCCTCGGCTTTTTCCATATTGGCGGCGTAGCTGCTGTCCGGGCAGTAGACGATGGCGTCTTCACCGGTGTCGGCAATCACCTGGAATTCTTCGCTCAGATCGCCGCCAATGGCACCGCTGTCGGCGGCCACGGCACGGTAGCGCAGGCCAAAACGGTCGAAAATCCTGCGGTAGGCGCCGCTCATGGTGTCGTAGCTCTTCTTCGCCGCGTCCAGGTCGCGGTCAAAGCTGTAGGCGTCCTTCATCGTGAACTCGCGCCCGCGCATCAGGCCAAAGCGGGGGCGGCGCTCGTCGCGGAACTTGGTCTGGATCTGGTAAAAGTTCTTGGGCAGTTGTTTGTAGCTCTTGATTTCCTGGCGGGCAATGTCAGTGATCACTTCCTCGCTGGTGGGCTGCACGACAAAATCGCGGTCGTGGCGGTCCTTGATACGCAGCAGCTCGGGGCCGTTGCTCGTGAAACGGCCGGTTTCCTGCCACAACTCGGCGGGCTGGATGACCGGCATGGTCAACTCCACAGAGCCGGCGCGGTTCATTTCTTCCCGCACGATGGCCTCCACCTTGCGGATCACGCGCAGGCCCATGGGCATGTAGGTGTAGATGCCGGCGCCCAGCTTCTTGATCATTCCGGCGCGCATCATCAGCTTGTGGCTGGCCACTTCGGCATCGGCCGGCGCCTCTTTGAGGGTGGAAATGAAAAATTGGGATGCTTTCATGGGGTGACTCGCGAAACTTCAGGGGACCTCGCCCCTTGATACACGGCGCTTGCTGTGCATAATGAACGAAGTTTAAAAATTGGGGTTTGATTATGCTTGACCGGGACGGCTTTCGGCCCAACGTCGGCATCATCCTGCTCAACCAGAAAAATCAGGTATTTTGGGGCAAACGCATACGAACCCATTCGTGGCAGTTCCCGCAGGGTGGCATTGACCGGGGCGAAACCCCCGAACAGGCCATGATCCGGGAATTGCACGAGGAAGTGGGGCTCCTGCCGGAGCACGTCAGCATAGTTGCCCGCACCCGAGACTGGTTGCGCTACGAGGTGCCGGACCGTTTCATCCGCCGCGACGCGCGCGGTCATTACAAAGGCCAGAAACAGATCTGGTTTTTGCTAAAACTACTGGGGCACGACTGGGATTTGAACCTGCGCGCCACAGACCATCCGGAGTTCGACGCCTGGCGTTGGAACGACTACTGGGTGCCGCTGGACGCCGTGGTCGAGTTCAAACGGGGGGTGTATGAAACCGCCTTGACCGAGCTCTCACGTTACCTGCCGCGCCATGAACCGCGCAACCGGTTTTTGCGCCAGGGACACCGCCCGCATGAGTCGGGCGACGAACATCCGTCGGGCGACCACCATCCGCCAGGCATGGCATTGCCCCCTGGCGCATCGTTTGAGCCAGATCCGGGTACCAACAACACGGATCCGCAGCACGGACGCAACAACCATGGCATGTAAACGTATCGTTGCGGGGCTTGGCCTCGCGCTGGTGGCCACCTGTGCCCTGGCCCAAACTCCGGTGGAAGTGCCAGAGTGGGTGGAAGAAAATGCCGCCCCACCCCCGGCCTTTGCCAAAAATGGACTCATTCCCATTGAAATGCCGCCGTATGTCACGCTTAAAGTCGGCATTGACCCAGCAACCGTGTCGGTCGGTGCCGACGGTGTGGTGCGGTATGTGGTCGTCATGCGCAGCCCATCGGGGTCGGTGAATGCCGCATACGAAGGCATTTTGTGTACCAAAGGCGAAGTAAAAACCTATGCCAGGGCTGGTACAAACGGCAATTGGGTCGCGGTCAAACAACCCGAGTGGAGGCCCTTGACGGACAACCTGCCATCCCGCCACGCCTATGCCATCGCAAAACAGGGCGGCTGCGATGCCCGCTCTGCGGCCAAACGTGAAGACACCATCCAGGCGCTCCAGCGGGGCAAACAGGCTTACGAATAGCCCGAATAATGACTGCTTAGCGGGTCAGCACCAGGTTGTCCCGGTGCAGCATCTCGGGTTCGGCGGCGTAGCCCAACAACCTCTCGATGTCGGCGGAGGGCTTGCGGCACAGCAGCCGTGCCTCGGAACTGGAGTAGTTGGCCAAGCCGCGGGCCAATTCACTGCCGCTGGCATCACGTACCGCAATCACGTCACCCCGAGAAAAATCGCCCTCCACACTCACCATGCCAATGGGCAGCAGGCTCTTGCCTTCGGCGCGCACCTTGACGGCCGCGCCGTCGTCCACCACCACGGCACCGCGCATTTGCAGGTGATCGGCCATCCACTGTTTGCGGGCTTGTTGTTTTTGCGTTTGTGCCACCAGCAGCGTGCCAATGGCCTCGCCCTGGATTAGACGAATCAGCGCATCGGGCTCGCGGCCCCAGGCGATGACGGTGGATGCGCCGGAGCCGGCAGCGCGCTTGGCCGCCAGAATCTTGGTGATCATCCCGCCACGGCCCAGGCTGGAGCCTGCGCCGCCGGCCATGGCTTCCAAGGCCGCGTCACCAGCACGGGCTTCGTGCACAAATTCGGCGGCGGGGTCCTTGCGCGGATCGGCGGTGAACAGGCCTTTTTGGTCGGTCAGGATGACGAGGGCATCGGCCTCCACCAGGTTGGCCACCAGGGCGCCCAGCGTATCGTTGTCGCCAAACTTGATTTCGTCGTTGACGACGGTGTCGTTCTCGTTGATGACCGGCACCACGCCTAATTTCAGCAGGGTCAGCAGCGTGGAACGGGCATTCAGGTAGCGTTCGCGATCGGCCAGGTCGGCGTGGGTCAGCAGCACCTGGGCGCTGCCCAGACCGTTGAGCTTGAGTTTGGTCTCGTACATCTGGGCCAAGCCCATTTGGCCGACGGCGGCGGCGGCCTGCAGCTCCTGGATGGCCTTGGGGCGCACCGTCCAGCCCAGGCGCTTCATGCCTTCGGCAATGGCGCCGCTGGAAACCATGATGACCTCGCGGCCATCACGCATCAAATGCGCCATCTGGCGGCACCATTCGCCGATGGCGACTTCGTCCAGACCCTGGCCATCATTGGTCACCAGGCTGGAGCCCACCTTGACCACCACACGTTTGGCGTCACGCAACACCGTAGAACTAGACAGTTTTAGCATTTGGGGCTGTAGCCCCCGTCTGCATTGCGTAGGCAGCTACTATTTTGATAGTAAGTTGATCAGGCGTCCGGGGTATTCACAAAACGCGGGTCTATGACCTCGGGCGTTTGTTCGGCAACCTGCTGGGCCTTGACGTGTTTGTAGATTTCCTTGACCAGAGGCTCGCAGCCTTCGCGCGTCAAAGCGGAAATTTCAAACACCGGGCCCTTGAACTTGAAGCGCTTCACAAAGTCCTTGATCAGGGCCACACGCTCGTCCTTGTCGACCATGTCCAGCTTGTTCAGTACCAGCCAGCGGGGCTTCTTGTACAGGTCGGTGTCATATTTCTTCAGCTCATTGACGATGGCCTTGGCCTGCGCCACAACGTCCACACCTTCGTCAAACGGGGCCATGTCCACAACGTGCAGCAGCAGGCGCGTGCGGGTCAAATGGCGCAGGAACAAATGCCCCAGGCCAGCGCCTTCGGACGCACCTTCGATCAAACCGGGCAAGTCGGCGACCACAAAACTCTGCTCGGGACCGACGCGCACCACACCCAGATTCGGGTGCAAGGTCGTGAAAGGGTAATCGGCAATACGCGGGCGGGCGTTGGAGACTGCCGTGATGAAGGTGGATTTGCCGGCATTGGGCATGCCCAGCAGGCCGACGTCGGCCAACACCTTCAATTCGAGCTTCAGACTCTTCTTTTCACCCGGCCAGCCGGGTGTCTTCTGGCGTGGCGCGCGGTTGATGGCGCTCTTGAAGCGCAAGTTGCCGAAGCCGCCATCCCCGCCCTTGGCAATGGTGATGACTTCGCCCGGGTTCAGCAGCTCGAACAACACTTCGCCGGTTTCGGCGTCGGTGATGATGGTGCCGACCGGCATTTTGAGCGTGATGTCGTCGCCTGCAGCGCCGAACATGTCGGAACCCATGCCGTGTTCACCGCGCTTGGCATCGTGCCGGCGCGAGAAGCGAAAATCGACGAGGGTGTTGAGGTTGGGGTCTGCCACCGCAAAAACGTGGCCGCCGCGGCCGCCGTCGCCGCCATTGGGGCCGCCAAACTCTTTGTATTTTTCATGCCGAAACGAGACGCAGCCCGCCCCGCCGTCTCCAGCAGAGATATCAATATAGGCTTCGTCGACGAACTTCATGATTTATAGCGTGGTTATAAACGAAAAACCCCGCGCTTTAGGCGCAGGGTTTCTGGGGAGGGTCACCGCAGATCAGGCTGCAGTTACGTTCACCGTATGTTTGTTCAATGCACCCTTGGTGGTGAAGGAAACATGGCCTTCTGTCAGGGCAAACAAGGTGTGATCCTTGCCGATGCCGACATTGGTGCCGGGGTGGAACTTGGTGCCGCGCTGGCGCACGATGATCGCGCCGCCGCTAACCAGTTCGCCGCCGAATTTCTTCACGCCGAGCATTTTGGGCTTGGAATCGCGCCCGTTTCGCGTAGAGCCGCCGCCTTTTTTCTGTGCCATGACCGTTTTCCTTAGCCGACGATTGCACCGATTTGCAGTTCAGTGAACTGCTGGCGATGACCCTGACGTTTCTGGTAATGCTTGCGACGGCGCATCTTGAAAATGCGCACTTTGTCGTGCTTGCCGTGTGCCACCACAGTGACAGTGACGGTTGCGCCGGACACCAGGGGCGTACCGACCTTGATCTCAGCGCCGTTACCGACTGCCAGAACCTGGTCAAACACGATTTCCTGGCCTACGTCCGCAGCAATCTGTTCTACTTTAATTTTTTCGCCAGCAGCAACACGATATTGCTTACCGCCGGTTTTTATGACCGCGTACATATTGACCTCTTCAATGTGAGATTCTGCAAACGAATTTTCGCAGAGCCCATGAGTATAACATTGAAGGCCAAAAGCGTCAAATTGGGCGTTTACCGACCAAAGCGCCGGGCGTGCCTTCTATACAATTCACCAACTAACAAACTGCCCTACTGCCTTGCAAGCCACCACAACCGGCGCATCCAACGGTCTCTCCATCGTCGAACAGGACATGCTCCAGGTCGACCAGGTGATCGCACGCAGACTTGATTCCGGCGTGCCCCTGGTGGGCAGCGTATCCCAGTACATCATCTCTGCTGGCGGCAAGCGCCTGCGCCCGGCGCTTCTGCTGCTATGTTGCGGCGCGCTGGGTTTCAAGGGTGATCAGCGCTTCAATATGGCAGCCGTGGTGGAATTCATCCATACGGCGACACTGCTGCACGACGACGTGGTGGACGATTCTGCGCTGCGCCGCGGCAACCCTACCGCCAACGCCAAATTCGGCAACCCGGCCAGCGTGCTGGTAGGGGATTTTTTGTACTCTCGCGCCTTCCAGATGATGGTGGATACGCAAAGCATGCGCATCATGGCGGTGCTGGCCAACGCCACCAACATCATCGCTGAGGGTGAAGTCATGCAGCTGATGAACATGCACAACGCCGGGCTGAACGAAGCCGGTTACCTGCAGGTGATCCGCTCCAAAACCGCCAAGCTCTTTGAGGCCAGTGCCCGCGTGGGCGCCATCCTGTCTGGCGCCAATGAAGGAATGGAAGAAGCCTGCGCCGAATATGGTCAGGCGCTGGGCACCGCCTTCCAGGTGATTGACGACGTGCTGGATTACACCGGTGACGCCGCCATCATGGGCAAAAATCTGGGTGATGACCTGCGCGAAGGCAAGGCGACCCTGCCGCTTATCGCCGCCATGCAGCGTGGCACAGACCCGGAACGCCAAACGATTCAACAGGCCATAGAAACGGGCGACGTGACCATGCTGGACGCGGTGATTGCCATTGTCAAAAAGACTGGCGCCCTGGACATCGCGCGCCACGCGGCACAGCAGGAAGCCAAGCGGGCCATTGACGCAGCACAGCGGTTGCCAGAAGGCCCGCACAGGGACTGCTTGGTACACTTGGCATCGCAGTTGTTAGACAGGAACCACTGATATTGCCGGATTTGCAAGGTCTACGCACGGGGTGTAGCTCAGCCTGGTGGAGCGCTACGTTCGGGACGTAGAGGCCGGAGGTTCGAATCCTCTCACCCCGACC